>CAMAUI010000031.1 GCA_945861385.1 Prosthecobacter debontii | reverse complement strand
GCTCGATCCGCGTGCCGGGGGCATGCTCGATCGCGTTTTCCAAAAGCCCGCCATCGGCATCCGAATACTGAGCCCAGAGCTGCAAATCGCGTTTTGCGCTGGCTACATCCGGCGGAGCGAGCGCGGCAGGCTCAAAGTAAACCACATTCCCCTGCGCGTCCGTGAGGTAGTCGCCGTAGGTGTCGCGGATCGTCTCGCTGCTCGTGCGCTCGTGCAGGATGTGCCCCACACACTCGCGCACCTTGTTCACGGCGTCCTTGCCGCGGAAGACAAGCATCATCACGCGCGGTTTTGTCCCCGGGCCTTTTGCGGTGAAAGTGGACAGCACGTAGTCGCGGATGAGTTCCTGCGCAGCCCGATGATCCGGCTGGTCATCGGTGACGAGACCGGCCGCATATTTCTCCGCCAGTTCCGCGCTCGGAGTGAACATGCGCGCCGCGACCAGATCCAGCCCCGTGCGGGGCAGGAGACGTGCGAGGATGCCGCCCGTCCGGGATTTGCGGATCGAGTAAGGCGTCAATAACACGTAGGAAAGTTCGTCAGGCATGGTGGTCAAAAAAACCCGCGTTGCCCGCTGAAAATCAGCCAACAACGTGGGTTACGTTTTTTTAGGAAAAGTATCGTTTTGTCAGCGGGGCGGAGAAGCTAGAGGGTGAGCGGCAAGCGTCAACGGTATTTTGTCCCCATGCGCTGGGTTTGAGTTCCAGCCATTTGGGCTGGCCTGCACGGCAAGATGCGGCTGCGAAGTGGCGAGCAGGCTGATGAAGGGTGCAAATGGCGGCGGGGGATGTTCATCGGGGCGTGCGGTGGGCGTCGGGCACAAGGACGGCAAGCTCAGGAACCCGCGCTTGCGGCTTCCGCGCAGGGCACGTATCGCGGATGGGTGATTTCCATCGGCAGCGGGCCAGCGAGCGATTTTCCCGAGCGAATCCGGCATATTTTTTCGCCGGAGGGCCTGCTGTCGCAGGCGAGCAATTTCGAGTTCCGCCCGGAGCAGCAGGAGATGGCGGTGGCCGTGGCGGGCGCGCTGGCGGAGGGGCGGCACCTCGTGGTGGAGGCGGGCACGGGGGTGGGCAAGTCTCTGGCCTACCTGATCCCGAGCGTGCTGTGGGCGCACGCGCACCGGAAGAAGGCGATCATTTCCACGCACACGATCAATTTGCAGGAGCAGCTTTTTCAGAAGGACATCCCGATCGTGCGGAAGATTCTTGCGGAAGAATTCGGGAGCGATGGGTTCTCGGCGATGCTGTGGAAGGGCCGCGCCAATTACGTGTGCCCGCTGCGGCTGGAGCGGGCGATGCAGCAGGCGGGGGAGCTTTTCAGCACGACGGAGATGGAGGAGCTGAAGCGCATCTGGGAGTGGGCGCAGACGACCGCGGACGGCTCGCTGAGCGACCTCGAGGTGGAGCCGGATTCCACGGTGTGGGCGCAGGTTTGCAGCGAGCCGCACATCTGCACAGCGAAGTCCTGCGGCACGAATCCGCGCTGTCACTACCAGAACGTGCGCAAGGCGCTGATCGGCGCGGATGTGGTGGTGCTCAATCACACGCTGTTTTTCCTCAGCCTCGGCGGCATCGCGGAGGCTGTGGAAAATGAGAGCGGCTATCTTTTTGCAAACGACTTCGTGATCCTCGACGAGGCGCACACGGTGGAGGCTGTGGCGTCGAAGATGATCGGGCTTTCGGTTTCGCAGTTCGGCCTGCGGTACGCGCTGCAGCGTCTGTACAATGCGAAGACGAAGAAGGGGCTTTTCCAAATGCTTCGGAAGGCCGAAGGCATCCGCGCGGTCACGGAGACGCTCGAGCGCGCGGACGCGTTCTTCGCGAAGGTCGGCGAGGCGGCGGATTTCAAAAAGGGGCGGGAGTACCGCGTGCGGCAGCCGGACTTCGTGCCGGATACGCTCAGCGGGGATCTGACGAAACTCCAGACGCTCGTCGTGCAGACGATCAAGGCGACGGACGACGAGGTGACGAAGGCCGAGCTTCAGGATCTCGGCCGGAAGATCCGCGATGCGCGCGGCAATCTTGCGACGTTCCTGAAGCAGGATGCCGGGGATCATGTGTACTGGGTCGAGCAAACGGGGAAGAGCGGCACGCACCATGCGCTGCACGCGGCGCCGGTGGACATCGCGGCACATTTGCGGGCGCTGATTTTCAGCGAGGGAAAGACGAGCATCCTGACGAGTGCCACGCTCAGCATTGGCGGCGAGCACCTCGAATACTTCCGCCGCCGGATCGGGGCCGAGGAGGTGCGCGGACTGCGCGTCGGGTCGCCGTTCGATTATCCGCGGCAGATGCGGCTCTACGTGACCAAGAAGATGCCTGATCCGCGCGATGCGGGCTACGAGGAGGCGCTCGCGGCGCGCATCACGGAGTTTGTGCAGATGACTGACGGGCGTGCGTTCGTGCTTTTCACGAGCTACAAAACGATGCAGGGCGTCGCGGCGATCTGCCGGGAGCCGTTTGACGAGAAGCACGAGTGGACTCTGCTGGTGCAGGGCGAGGGGATGTCGCGCACGCGGATCATCCAGGAGTTCAAGCGCGACCGGGGCCATGTGCTTTTTGGCACGAAGAGTTTTTGGAGCGGGGTGGATGTGCCGGGAGAAGCGCTGAGCAACGTCATCATCACCCGCCTGCCCTTCGCGGTTCCGGACACGCCGCTGATCGAGGCACGGCTCGAGGCGATCGAAGCGGCGGGCGGGGACCCATTTCGCGATTACTCGCTGCCCGAGGCGATCCTCGAACTGCGGCAGGGAGTGGGCCGCCTCATCCGCACGAAGAAAGACAAGGGCATCGTCGCCATCCTCGATCCGCGCATCCTCACGAAGAGCTATGGCAGGGCTTTTCTAAAGGCGCTGCCGGAGTGTCCTGTCGAGGTGGTGTGACGGCGCGCTCAATTCCAGGCGATGTCCCGGTGTTCGATGCCCGCCTCTTTTTCCAAGGCTGAAAGAAGCTCGCGGAGGGACTGGACAAAAGCATCGGCAGCGGCGCGGATCGTAGCAGCGGAGTTTTCACGTCCGGCCACTTCAAGATCGCAGGCGAAGTTCCACGCATGGGTCGCGCAGAAGGCGCCGACCATGCCTTTCAGCCCGTGCGCGGCTTCCGCGACGGCGGTGCAATCAGCGCGATCCAGTGCGCCGGCGAGGTCATCGAGCAGCCGGGGAGCATCGGCTTCGCGGTACATGATGATTACTTCGCCGAGCTTGCCGAGATCGCCGCTGAGGTTCTCCATCAGCACCGGGCGATCGTAAGGCGGGGCGTCTGCGGCGGGTGTGGGTGAGGCCGCTTTTCCGGGGCCAAACACGCTTGCAGCAACGGCTGCGGGATGCGTTTTCTGAGTGGTGCTTTTGAGGTATTCGGCGGCCGCAACTGGATCCACAAAGAAGTCCGGAACGACGCGATTCACCGCATCGAGCAGGTCGCGCTGGCGGACGGGCTTTGAGACGTAGCCATCCATCCCGCTCTTGCTGCACTCGTCCCGGATGCCCTTGAGGACGTTCGCGCTCAGGGCCAGGATCGGGGTGCGGCCAAGATCGCCCTTTTGCTCCATGGCGCGGATCGCAGTGGCTGCTTCGATACCGCTGAAGCGCGGCATCTGGAGATCCATCAGAATCAGATCGCACGGCTCTTTTCCAAAAACCTCAACTGCTTCCCGGCCGTCATTGGCGAGGAGGACACGGTGGCCCCAGCCCTCGAGATTCAGAAGCACAAGGCGCTGGTTGACGATGTTGTCCTCGGCGACGAGGACGGTGAGTTTGCGCTGCTCGGGGATGCCGGGATCCTTGTGGACGGTCATCGTGCTAATCCCTCCCGGAGTTTCGAGCGCCTTGCCCAGGGCCGTCCGCAGGGCGCGCGTGCTCACAGGCTTCGGAATCGCGGAGCGGATGGCCGGGTGGCGCGCCCTGGCGGCATCCGTGTTGAATCCCGAGGCGACGAGCAGCACAAGGCGGGTGTCCGCGATTTCGGGATCGGAGCTGATCGCGCCCGCGAGTTGGAGCCCTTGGCTGGTGTCGAACACGGCATCGGCAATGACGAAGTCAAAGGGCTCGCCGTCCGTTCGAGCAGTGGCGATTGCGGCAAGGGCCTCCTCGATGTTTGCGGCCGCGGTGTGTTTCACCCGCCAATTGCTCAGGATCTCGGCGGTGATCAGGTGACTGCGCTCGTTCGTGTCGAGGATGAGCGCGCGTTTTCCGCGGAATTCCTCGACCTTATAGTCATGAGCCGCGCCGCCTTTCTGGAATCCAAACCGGGCACTAAAGCGGAACGTGCTGCCGTGTCCGACTTCGCTTTCCACGAGCAGTTCGCCCTTCATGAGCTGGACAATCTGCTGGGAAATCGCAAGCCCGAGGCCTGTGCCGCCAAAGCGCCGGGTGGTGGAATAGTCGGCCTGGCTGAATGCCGTGAAGATCGTGCCGATCCGGTCAGCGGGGATGCCGATCCCGGTGTCGGAAACCGAGAACAGCAGCTCGGCATTGCCCTCAACCCACTTCGAGTTTTCGACCCGCACGAGGATCTCGCCAGCCTCCGTGAATTTCAGCGCGTTGCCGACGAGATTCATGATGACCTGCCGCAAGCGGTGCGGATCCCCGATGAGAATGTCGGGCACTTCGGGCCGGATATGCACGAGGAGTTCGAGCTTTTTGGAATGGGCGCGCAGGGCCAGGATGGTGAGGGCTTCGCCGAAAAGCTCGCGGATGCTGAACTCGGTGCGCTCGAGTTCGAGTTTCCCGGCCTCGATTTTTGAGAAGTCGAGAATGTCATTGAGCAGCACGAGCAGGGAATCCGCGCATGAATTGATCATGTCGAGATGCTCGCGTTGCGTGTCGGTGGGATTGGACTGGAGGGCGAGTTCGGTCATCCCGATGATGCCGTTCACCGGGGTGCGAATTTCATGGCTCATCACCGCGAGAAAGTCGCGCTTGGCGCTGTTGGCATCGCCCGCGCGCATGGCGAAGGCCTCCACTTTTTTGGAGGTCTCCGCCAGTTGCTCGTTCAGCTTCTGCAGTTCCGCGTTTTTCTTCACGAGGCGCTCGCGATCCTCGTGGCTCCCCTCGACCGCGCGCCTGAACACCTCGGAAAGTTCCGCAATCTCTCCCGGCTGCAATTCGCCCGGCAACACCTGCGGCTTTCCATCGCCTGCCCTGCGAAATGCACCGGCAAAATAGCGCAGCCTGCTCACAAAGCCCTGGAGCGGGTCCAACACGGTGAAGAGCGAGCGGAAGGCAAACAGGGCTGCGAGAAGCATGCCGGTTGTTCCGACGCCCACAATCGTCACGGAGGCCCACCGTGAGACGAGACCGAAGGCCCCGGCGATGCCGCCGAGAATCGCGCCCACCGCAAGGACGAGCATTGAAACTCCGCAAACCAGGAATTTCCGATCCACCCGCCCGCGCGGAACGCTGCGCTGTTCGACTTGCTTCGGCTGCGCTTCCGGCAGATTCGCCGGTTCCTTGGACCTCAGGTATGAGGTGCGCACGGACGGAAGACTTGTTTGCGGATTTGGGTGGGCTGCGGTTGGCACGGCGTTGATTTCCCCGCCAATAAGCAGTGATCAGGCCAGAGAACCCCTTGTCTTCCCAAGGAATCCCCGGTTGCTCTCCACACACGGCGCGGTATCCTCCCCGCCTTCATGTTTGAAACCGCACCGCGCATCACTGGACCGGCGCTTCTCATCGGATCCTACACCGATCAAGCTGTCCGTGAACATGCCGCGAGCCTGCTCAGGGAACTGGAGGATCTCGTGCGGACTCTCGGCCCGGCGATCGCAGGCCGGACGCTCATTTTCCACCGCGAAATGCACGCCCGCTATCTCCTCGGCTCAGGCAAGGCGGAGGAGATTGCGGCCCGCGCGAAAGCGGAGAATCTCGGCGCACTTATTTTCGACCACGATCTCACTCCGAGCCAGCAGCGGAACTGGGAGACTCTCGCCGGCGTCCCCGTGCTCGACCGGCAGAAGGTGATCATGGATATTTTCGCCGGGCGCGCGCGAACGAGGGAAGCCCGCCTCCAGATCGAACTTGCCCAGCTCGAATACGGCCTGCCGCGCCTCACCCGCGCATGGGGCCACCTCGGCGGCCAGGACGGCGGGATCGGCGGAAAGGGCGAAGGCGAAAGCCAGCTCGAACAGGATCGCAGGCGGATGTGGAAGGCGATGGACAGGCTCAAGCGCGAGCTGGCGCAAATCCGCAGCGCGCGGGCCACCCAGCGCAAGGACCGCCAGCGGACGCCAGTGCCGAATTGCGCGATCGTCGGCTACACCAACTCCGGAAAATCCTCCCTGCTGCGCCGGCTCACCGGAGCCGACGTGCTCGTGGAGGACAAGCTCTTCGCCACGCTCGACACCACGACGCGAAAGGTCGCCCTGCCGTCAAAACAACCGCTGCTGCTGACGGACACCGTGGGCTTCGTCCGCAAGCTCCCGCACCGGCTCGTCGAGGCGTTCAAGGCCACGCTCGAAGAGGCAGCGCAGGCGGATTTTTTAATCCACCTCCTCGATGCCGGCGCGCCGGAAGTGGCGGAGTTTTTCTGCACCACCATGAAGGTGCTCGAAGAGCTTGGAGCGGCGGAGCGGCCCATGCTCGTGGTCTTCAACAAAGTGGATCTGGTGGAGGATCCGGGCGTGCTCCATGGCCTGCGGACGCATTATCCGGACGCGCTTTTCATCAGCGTCCACACCGGCGAGGGACTGCCCGCGCTGCTTGATCGCATGGCCGGGCTTGCCGCGCCGGGCGCGGTCACACGAGTGCTGCGGCTCCCGCCCTCCGAGTCCGCCCTGCTCGCACGGCTCCACCGCACGGGGAGCGTGCACCACGTGGAATACGATGGCGAAGACGCAATTGTCACAGTTTCGCTCTCTGAGAGAATGGCGGGAGATCTCGCACGATTTCTGCGATTGCAGCCGGGCAACGAAACCGATTCACGACAAGAACCAACCTTATTGGCGACAACCGCGACAGAAAACGCTTAGCTGTCGCGGATCGCATTCCACAGATTTGATCCACCGAGTACAGCTCGACCCATGAAATTTCTCAGCCGATTCATGAAAAAATCCACGTCCTCCCCCGATGGGACGGGGAAGGCGGGTGCAGGCTCCGCGCCGATTTACCAAGTGCAACTGGCCGAGGTGAAGGAGCCGCCTCCCAAGAAAGTGCCCGAGAGGGATCAGGTCGTCCTCGAACTCGGTGACTTCCTGCATCGCATCCCCGCGCAGCTTCTCCTGGCCGGCCCGCATGACTTGAAGATGGAAATCCGCTTCAACCCCCAATATCTGTCCGAGCGCATCGCGAACGGTGAAACCACGATCCCGCTGGCCGAGATCTACAACCGCGTGCCCACGATCTTCCGCGGTCAGATCCGCGATACCGACCAGGTCGAGATCCGCTTCCCGTGGCAGAAAATCGCGCGCCTCGTCCGGAGTACGCAGACTGGGAGCGAAACGCCACCCGATCTCAACTCTGCAAACCTTGCGGCAAAGCTCCGCGCGAAAATGCCCTCGAAAAAGAACCCAGCCACTTCCTCGGGCACGGCCGGGCCGATTCTTCCGGGGCGTGGCAATACTGCTGCCACGTGGTTCAGCAAACCAGCCGCAGAGCAGCCTGCACCACGAATTGGCGAGATGCCCGCTCAACAATCCGTGGCTGAGGAGAAGACAGTGGAACCCGCTGCCGCGCCCGACTTGGAGACAGCGCAGCCTTCCGCGCCAGAAGCTCCGTCCCTCCTCACCATGCCCTCGCAGGAGACTGCGCCGGAGGCACCGCCGCAGGGCGAACTTTTCGGAGCCACTCCAGCGCCCAGCGGAGTGCCGATCTCAGCAGCCAATGGTTTCACAACCGCGGACATCCCGGTTCCAGCAACCCCCGGCACGCCCCTCCCCGCGGAGGCGCCCGAGGTCACGCCATCCAAGTTGGAGGAGGAACTTCGCATCTCGGATCTGCCTGCCGAGCTGCAGCGGAGGATCGCCCGTTTCAAAGGTCACTACGAGCGCCAGATCGGTGAGCTGGAGCGCGTGCGCAAGAATCACACAGCCGAAGTCGTCCGCTTGCAGGAGGTGCTCTCCAAGTCCAACGCAGCCCTCACCGATGAAAAAATCGTCGCCTCCGCCGCGCGCGAGATGAGCCAGACGGCGCAGGCTGATCGCGATCGCTCCCTGAACGAGCTGGCAGAGATGAAAGCGCGGCTGGCCTCGATCGAGGACCAGTCCGGCGTCTCGGAAATCACCGCCGAGCGCGACGCCCTGCTTGTGCAAAAAGCTCATCTCTCCGCGCAGATCGCGGAACTTGCCAGACGCACCGGCCCCGCCGTGCAAGGCTCCGAGACGATCGGTGGCACCGGCAACCGGCAGAACGACGAGATGCAGCGCCGCATCGCGCACATGGAATCAGCCCAGCGCGAGACCGCACTGGAACTCGCACGCGAGAAGGAGGCGCGTTCGAAGGCCGAAAAACTCCTCGCATCCGCGGAAAAACTTCAGGAGCAGAGCGCGAACTACATGGAGTCCACAAAGGTGGAAATGAGGAAGGAGATCGAGGCATCGGTGAAAGTGCGCGAGATCGAGTTCCGGAAAGCGCAGAAGGAATTGAACGACCAGATCGCCTCCCTGTCCGGGCAGTTGCGGATTGCATCCACGGATTTGGAAAACGCCACCAACCGCATCGCGGGGCTTGAGGCGGAACTCCAGTCCGCCACGCCGGCGCAGGGCACGGACTTTCAGTCGCGCATGATCGAACAACTCGAGGAGGACATCACGAATTACCGCGAGCGTTTGAAGATCCTGATCGCCGAGCGCGACACCGCCCGCCAGGAGGCGCAGCAGGCAAAGACCGCCACGGTCGCGGAGGATTCTGCAGGTGCGGAGGAACTCGCCCGATTGCGTGAGGCGCACGCGGCCTTTGCCACCGAACGCGCGGGCTTCGAGAGCCGCTCCGAGGCGCTCAGGCAGGCGCTCGACGCCGCACGGGAAGCGCATGCGATGCAGATAGCGGCCATTCAAAAGGAGCAGGCTGGTGAACATGAAGCCGCTCTCTCCGAGGCAGCCAGGGCATCCGACGAACGCGCCGCGCGCGTCGCGGAACTCGAGGCGGAAATCATCACCCTCAAGGCTCTGGTTGCGACCGCCACCGAGGAGCGCGGAAAACCTGCGGACACCGAAAAGGATGATGAGATCGCGGCACTGCGCGAAAAGAACTCCGCCCTCGAGCAGCGCGTGGCCGCGCTTTCCGCGGAGCAGGAGACGCTCGCTGAACAGAACCGCAATGCCACGGCCTCGCATGCCGGGATCATCAGCAGGCTGGACAGCGAACGACTCGAAAGCGCGAGGGTGAATGAGGAACTGCGCAACCGGCTCGCAGATCTTGAGCGCAGCTCGGGAAGCGCGGAAGCCTTGGAGACACAGGTGAAAACCCTCGCCGCCCAAGTCGCCGACGCGACCTCCGAGAAGGACAAAACCCTCGCGCTCCTTGCTGCGGGGCAGGATCGTCTGGCGGGCATCGAGCGGGAGTTGGCCGCCGCGAACGACGAGAACCGGAGTCTTCGCGACACATTGGCGGGCGCATCAGCCACGCAAAACGACCGCGCCAGTCTCGCCGCCGAACTCGAGAATTTGCAGAGGCAAACCGCCGCCCTGCAGCAGGAGTGCGCGGATCGCGACACGCGGCTCCGCTCGATCGAGGAGGATCTTGAATCGAAGAATCGGAGGCTCGAGCAGTTGAACGGCGTGCTTGCCGCAATGGAGGAAGACCTCACCTCCGCCCGCAGGGTGTACGCGGAAACCGCAGCCGAACTGGCTGCGGAAAAACAACACGTCCCGGCACTCCGCGCAGAGATGCAGCACAAGCTCGACTCCGCCATGCGCGCGCTTGTCAGCGTTCGGGCAGAGGCCGTGGAGACTGCCCGCCATCGTGATGAGTTGCTGCGCGAAATCGCCCGTTTCAACGACCAGCAGCAGACGAACCTCAGCGAAACGGATGTCTCAACGGATCTTCCGCCGCAGGATGCTGAGCCCGGCAAGCCCGCCGATATCATCGAGATCATCATGCCCGAAGATCCCCGCGCGGAGATACCGAACAAAATCAGCATCCCGTTCGCGCGCCCGGTTCCCGTTCCGCCCCCGCGCGTGAACCGCGGCTAAAGCAGCGCCTCCACATGCGCCTTCGCGGCGCTGGCGAGGCCGGCGAGATTGTATCCCCCCTCCAGCATGCTCACCACGCGGCCCTGCGCCGACTTTTCCGCAATCCCGCGGACCATGCGGGTGAGGTCTGCGAAATCAGCATCCTTCAGACGGAACTGCCCAAGCGGGTCGCCTTCGCGGCTGTCGAAGCCTGCGCTGATGAGAACAAGCTCCGGGCGGAACGCGTCCATCGCTGGCATCAGTCGCTTTTCAAAACACTCAAAAATTTCCGCCCGCCCGCTCAATGCTGGCAGCGGGCAGTTCAGCGTGGCCCCTTTCCCTTCGTCCTCGCCGGTCTCCGTGGCCGCGCCTGTCCCCGGATACCACGGCGACTGGTGCGTGCTGAAAAAGAACACGCTGCCATCATCGTAAAAAATGTCCTGCGTGCCGTTGCCGTGATGCACATCCCAATCAACGATCAGCACACGCCCGATTCCCAGCCGGCGCCTCGCATGCCGCGCTGCAAGCGCGATGTTGTTCACGATGCAGAACCCCATGCCGTGATCCTTCGTCGCGTGGTGGCCCGGCGGGCGGACGAGGCAAAATGCAGTCCGCTCCCTCCCTTTCACCACGGACTCCACAGCCGCAAGTCCGCATCCCGCCGCCGCCATTGCCGCCTCCCATGAGTCCGCGCAGACACTTGTGTCACCGGTGCTGAGCAGGTCCGCTCCAGCGCGAATCTCACGTTCGGCGAGGGCGATGTAATCCGCCGAGTGCGCGAGAAGAAGATCGTCGCGCGTGACATCGCGCGGTTTCAATTCGTGCATCTTTTTCAAAAGATCCGCGTCCTTGAGCGCGGCGAGGACCGCATCGTAACGCCGCGGCTGCTCGGGATGCCCCGGCCCGGCATCATGCTTCCGGCAGGATGGATCGGTGAAAAAGTTCACGCGCAAATGCCAGCGCCGCCGCGCCCGTGAGTCAATCCCACGCATCCGCGCCGATTCCCGCGCTTGACTCGCGGCCCCATTCCGTGACGTTGTTGTCGCAATGAGCGACGCGGATTCCGCACAGTTAAAAGAATCGAAGCTCTACCGGGAGTATCTGGCCGAGCGGGACGAGATTCTCCGCCACAAGTGGATCGAGAGCGAAAAGGCGGGGCATGACATCGGGCTGGAGAAGGCGCTGCTCGACTGGATCATCAAACATCGCACCACGTGGCGCTCCCAACGCCGCCAGCGCGCGGCACAACCGGAGACGGCATGAAATGAACGCCGTCCGCGCCTTTAAGCGCGATCCCGAGAGGTCGCAAAGGACGCAACCATGACCACACCACCACCATCACCCACAGCCCGGCTCCTCCTGGATGCGGCGGCAATTGACCGCACGCTTCACCGCATCGCGCACGAAATCATCGAGCGCAACACCAACCTCACCGGCCTCGCCATCATCGGCATCCCATCGCGCGGAGTCGCCGTCGCCAGGCGGCTCGCGCACCTCGTCGCCTCATTCGGCGGCACCGAGATCGCCCACGGCGTCGTGGATGTCTCCATGCACCGCGACGACCTCGCCCGGCGTCCGCTGCCAAACATCACGCCCACCGAGCTGCCCTACGACCTCGAACACCGCACCATCATCCTTGCCGACGATGTCGCCTTCACCGGTCGCACCTGCCGCGCCGCGATGGACGCGCTCGCGGACTTCGGGCGGCCCGCGCGCATCCAGTACGCGGTGCTCATTGACCGCGGCCACCGCGAACTTCCCATCCGCGCCGACTACGTCGGAAAAAATGTGCCCACCAGCATCGGCGAACGCGTCTATGTGCGCTTTGCTGCCACCGACGGCGTGCCCGCCGACGGCGTGTGGCTCGATTCCGCTCCCGGAGAAATGACATCAGCCCAATGAACTGGACCCGCAAAGACCTCACCGGCATCGCCGAACTCAGCGCCGGTGAAATCCGGCTCCTCCTCGAAACCGCCACCACCTTCAAGGATGTCGGGACCCGCGACATCAAAAAAGTCCCGGCCCTGCGCGGCAAAACACTCGTCAACTTCTTCGTCGAGCCCAGCACCCGCACCCGCATCAGCTTCGAGCTCGCCGCCTTTCGCCTCAGCGCCGACGTCATCAACATGAGCGCCAGCACCAGCTCGCTCACCAAGGGCGAGACCCTGCTCGACACGGCGAAAAACCTCCGCGCCATGCTCGCCGACATCATCGTTCTCCGCCACAGCAGCGCGGGCGCCGCGCAATTCCTCGCCGAACGGCTCGACGCCAGCATCATCAACGCCGGCGACGGCGCGCACGAACACCCCACGCAGGCATTGCTCGATACTTTCACCGTCTGCGAGCGGGTCGGGAGAATGGACGGCGACCTCCGCGGCCTCCACGTCGCCATCGTCGGCGACATCCTCTTCTCCCGCGTCGCCCGCTCGAACATCCACGCCCTCACCAAGCTCGGCGCGCGCGTCACCCTCTGCGGTCCGCCCACCCTCGTCCCACGCGAACTTGAAGCCCTCGGCGTCACCGTCACCCACGACCTCGACTCGCTCCTCGCCGACGTGGACGTGGTGAACCTCCTCCGCATCCAGCACGAGCGACAGCGGAAGGAATACTTCCCATCGCTAGGCGAATACACCGCGCTCTTCGGCCTCACCAAAGCCCGCGCGGAAAAGCTGCGACCCAAGTGCCTCATCATGCACCCCGGCCCCATCAACCGCGGCGTCGAGATAGACAGCGACATCGCCGACAGCGGGCGCTCGGTCATCCTCGATCAAGTCACCAACGGCCTCGCCGTGCGAATGGCGGTGCTCTACCTATGCAGCGGCGCAAGAAACCAATGATGTTTTGCACAAACATCAACCGCAGGCTTCGTGGCCCGGTAGCATGTGGGAAAAGGCAGCCAATCCGGGCGCATCCATGACCAGCCTCTCTCCACACCTGCCCGGTTTCGCCCCGCAAGTGTCCGCGTTTTGCACGGAACTGGCGGGGTTCCGGGAGTTCGGCTCGGCGACGGTGTGCGGGGAGTTTGGCGGAGTGCCGGTGTTCGAAAACGAGTTTTGGACGGCGAAGCAGCGGGAGGGGCATTCGTTGCAGGAGGTGTCGTATCGCGCGTGCTTCAAGCCTTCGCTGCCGGGGTTTTTCATCAAGCGGTTCACAAAGCCGGGCGATGCGGTGTACGATCCATTCATGGGCCGCGGCACCACGCTCATCGAGGCGGCGCTGCTCGGGCGCAGGCCGGTGGGCAATGATGCGAACCCGCTCTGCATCGTCCTTACCGCACCGCGCCTGGCGCCGCCTGCGCAGGATGAGATCGAAAAGCGCGTGCGAGAGATTCCGCTCGATGCCGCCGCGGACGCCCCGGACGACCTCCACGTTTTCTACCACCCCGACACACTGCGCGAGATCGCGGCGTTGCGCGCGTGGTTCATCGCGCGGCGCGAAAGCGGGGCGTTCGATGCGGTGGATGCGTGGATCCAGATGGTCGCGACGAACCGCCTCACGGGACACAGCGTCGGCTATTTCTCCGTGTACACACTTCCTCCAAACCAGGCGACAAGTGTGGTCGCGCAGCGGAAGATCAACGCGAAGCGCGACCAGACACCGCCGCGACGCGACGTGCGCGCGATCATTTTGAAAAAGTCGCGCAATCTATTGAAAGACCCGATGCCCGACACGCCGATGCTCCCCGGTTCGCTGTACACGGGCAGCGCGGCTAGCACGCCCGGCATCGCGGGCAGCAGCGTGGCGCTCATCGTCACGTCGCCGCCGTTTTTGGACATCGTCCAATACAAGACCGACAACTGGCTGCGCGCGTGGTTCTGCGGCATCGCGCTTGACGGCGTGGATGTGTGGGAGTTCCGCAAGCTCCCGGATTGGAGCGCCGCGATGCGCGGGGCGTTCGCCGAGTTCCTCCGCGTGCTGCGTCCCGGCGGGCTGATGGCGTTTGAGGTCGGCGAGGTGCGAAAAGGCACGGTGCGCCTCGAAGAGGAAGTCGTCCGCATCGGCCACGCCGCCGGCTTCACGCCCGAGTGCGTGCTCATCAACACGCAGGATTTTACAAAGACCTCGAATTGCTGGGGCATCACCAACAACGAGCGCGGCACCAACAGCAACCGCATCGTCGTGCTGCGGAAGCCAGAATAACTCATGACCACACTTCTCAAAAACGGACGCATCATAGACCCGGCCAACAACCGCGACGAGACCGGCGACCTCCTCATCGTGGACGGTAGGATCGCGGCACCCGCGCCGAAGGTGAAGCCGGACGAGACCATAGACTGCACCGGCCTCATCATCGCCCCGGGATTGATTGATCTGCACGTCCACCTCCGCGAACCGGGGCAGGGCGCGAAGGAAACCATCGCCACAGGCGCGAAATGCGCGGCGGCGGGCGGCTTCACGAGCGTCGTCTGCATGCCGAACACACAGCCCAGCGTGGACAGCCCGAGCGTGGTCACGTGGATCATCGAGAAAGCGCGCGCAGAGGCGTGCGTGAATGTTTTCCCCACCGGCGCGCTCACCAAAGGCATCGCCGGCGAGGAACTCGCGCCCATCGGCGCGATGCACAAGGCCGGCATCGTGGCGCTCACCGATGACGGTCATTGCATCCAGAGCCACGAAGTCATGCGCCGCGCTTGCGAGTATGCGCGGATGTTCGGGCTGACCGTCATGGATCACTGCCAGGACTACGACCTCGTCGGCAAAGGCGTCATGCACGAGGGCCGCGTATCGCACGAACTCGGCCTGCCCGGCTGGCCCGCCATCGGCGAGGAAATCATCGTCGCCCGCAACGCGCTGCTCGCCGAGCTGACCGGCACGCCGATCCACTGCCAGCATCTCTCCTCCGCGGGCAGCGTGGGCATCCTCCGCCGGTCGCGCGCACGCGGCGTCCCCGTCAGCGGCGAGATCTGCCCGCACCACATCGCCCTCACCGACGAGAGCATCCGCTCCTTCGACACGAACTTCAAAATGAACCCGCCCCTGCGTTCGCAGGAGCATGTGGACGCACTCATCGAGGGTGTCGCCGACGGCACCATCACAGTCCTCGCCAGCGACCACGCCCCGCACTGTGGCTTCGAGAAGGAAGTCGAGTTCGACCAGGCCCCCTTCGGAATCCTCGGCCTGGAGACGGAACTCGGCCTCTTCCTCGATATCCTCGTCCACAAAAAGAAAGCCATCAGCCTCGCACGCCTTATCGAGATGTACACCGTCGAGCCCGCAAAGCTCTGCAACCTCGATCGCGGCACACTCAGCGTCGGCGCCGTCGCGGACGTCACTCTCATTGCTCCCGGTCTCGAATGGACCGTGGACAAAGCCGCGAGCTGGTCGCGAAGCCGCAACAACCCCTTCCACGGCTGGGAAATCAAAGGGCGCGCCGTCCGCACCATCGTCGGCGGCAGGACGGTGTGGTCGGCCTAGCGTTTTCGCGCGGGCGCCGAGGAGGTGACCCACTTTTCCCACAGGCGCACCACGTGCGGCCAGGCCAGCCACAAGGCCGCGACGAGCGCCAGGATCGTGAGCCCGTTGACCAGCCACGGCGGAAGATGGCGCCGCGGGCTTCGAAGCCGCTCGACCACTCCGCCACATTCGGGGCACACAGGCGGCATGCCGGGAGCGATCTCGACATCGTCACCATGATAGCCAGTGAGGCAGGCGAGATGATTCGGGCATTTGTAAATTGGCGGGCGTCGCACGCGCGCAAATCAAGCGCGCAGCCAGCCGG
Source organism: Prosthecobacter debontii (assembly GCA_945861385.1). Lineage (GTDB taxonomy): Bacteria > Verrucomicrobiota > Verrucomicrobiia > Chthoniobacterales > Chthoniobacteraceae > SXWH01. Next base: position 24,567 of record CAMAUI010000031.1, on the reverse strand, counting down.
CTCGCAAGCCTCCGGGCGGCTCAGCTTTTTTTCGCCGTGCTCGAAATATAAACCTCGCGCAGTTGCTTGAAGTCCACCTCCACCGGCGAATGCGTCATCAGGTCGCAGCCGCGGTTGTTCTTCGGGAAAGCGATCACCTCGCGGATGCTCTCCGCTCCCGCGATGAGCATCACGAGCCGGTCCAGGCCGAGGGCGAGGCCGCCGTGCGGGGGCGCGCCGAAGCTGAATGCCTTCAGGATGTGACCGAATTTCACCTGCTGTTCCTCCGCATTCACGCCGAGCACCTCGAACATCTTCGCCTGCAGTTCCCGCTCGTGGATCCGGATGCTGCCGCCGCCGAGTTCCACGCCATTGAGCACCACGTCGTATGCGACCGCGCGCACGCGGGCGTATTCTCCGGCGTGCAGTGCGGCCATGTCGTCCGCTTTCGGCCGGGTGAAGGGGTGATGCACCGCGACCCAGTGGTTGTCCTCCGGCGAAAATGCGAGAAGCGGGAAGTCCACCACCCACAGGAAGTTCAGCTTGCTGGCATTCGCCTTGATGAGCCCGAGCAAATCCGCGCAGCGCAGGCGAACACGACCGAGGATCTCGCACACCGGCTCGAGTTTTGCATCGGCGCCGAAAAAGAGCACGTCGCCCGCCTGGAAACCCATCCGCCCGGCGAGCGCGGTTTTCTCCGCGTCGCTGAAAAACTTCACGATGGGTGATTCCCACTCCCCGCCCTCGCTCCATTTCACATAAGCGAGACCCTTCGCGCCGCATTCCGTCTTCACCCACTCCTCCCATTTTTTGAGCTGCTCCTTGCTCAGCAACGCCGCCGCCCCCTTTGCGTTGATGGCCTTGATCACTCCTCCGCCCTGCGCGACCGATGCGAACACCTTGAACTGCGACGCCGTGAAAACATCAGTCAGATCCACCAACTCGAGCCCGAAGCGCGTGTCGGGTTTGTCGCTTCCGAAGCGGCCCATTGCCTCGCTGTAAGGCATCCGCGGGAACGGCGTCGGGATCTCCACGCCGGCGCTCTCCTTGAAAATTCGCGCCAGCAATCCCTCGACGAGAGTCTGGATGTCGTTCTCGACGACGAAGGACGCCTCGATGTCAATTTGCGTGAATTCCGGCTGCCGGTCCGCGCGCAAATCCTCATCGCGGAAGCAGCGTGCGATTTGGAAATACTTCTCCAGCCCCGCGACCTGCAGCAGTTGTTTGTACTGCTGCGGCGCCTGGGGAAGCGCGTAAAACGTCCCCGGATTCAGCCGCGACGGCACGAGAAAATCGCGTGCGCCCTCCGGCGTCGGGTTCGACAGGATGGGCGTCTCGATCTCCAGAAAGCCCGCTTCGTCGAGATAGTCGCGAGTCGCCTTCACCACGCGGTGCCGCAGCTTGAGGTTTCGCTGCATCAGCGCGGTGCGGAGATCCAAGTATCGGTACTCCATCCGCAGATCCTCGTTCACCTTCGGGTCGTCGAGCGGGAACGGCGGTACCTCCGCCTTGTTCAGCACACGCAACTCCGCGGCGACGATTTCGATCTCTCCTGTCGCAAGCTTCGGGTTCTCCGTCCCCGCGAGACGCGCGCTCACTTTTCCCGTGACCTGGATCACATCCTCGCCGCGCAGCTTGTGGCTCGCATCGGTCGCCTCCTTGTTTTCCTCCGAGCGAAACACGATTTGCGTGACTCCCTCCCGATCGCGGAGATCCACGAAGATGACCCCGCCCTGGTCGCGCCGCGAATTCACCCAGCCGGCGAGCGTGACGGTCTGGCCGATGTGTTCTTTGCGAAGCGAGTTGCAGGAAACGGAGCGATACATGGTGTGGAAAAGGGGCGGGAGAATAATGGGCGAATGCCGCTTGGCCAGTGCGGAGTGGTCGTGGGCGATGGGCCGGGCGCATCTCAGTTTTTGGCACGCCCATCCGTGCGCCGGAGGCGCAGCAGAAATTAGCCGGGGGTGGAAGCGAGGAACGAGCGCAACCCCCGGAATAAAGCGAAATAGGAGATCCGCCCCGGAGGGGCGGGCAGAATGACGCGGCTGATGTTCTGGCGCCCCTCCGGGGCTGGCTCGGTTTGGAATCTTGATCCGGTGGTTCCGCTCGCGGACTCGCTCCACCACCGGCTAATTTCTGCTGCGCCTCCGGCGCAAATGTAGGGTGCTCAAAAACTGGGATGCGCCCCGAGGGGCCTATTGCCGCACCGCCTCCGCCGCGGCCTCGCCCTCGAAGGCGGCGGGCTTTGACCACAGCATCTGCCCCCGCGCGTGGTCCGCGTCGTCGAAGTGCAACACCCCGGAGAGACTGCCGCCACCTTTATAAAGCGCACGGTAGAGATCCACCGACTCGAACTCGCGCGCGCGGGCGTTCAGCAAAAACGGAGTGCCGTCCGCGAGGGTGCCAGTGAGCGAGATCGCGCCGGATGCCGTGGCGACGAGACGCCCGGTGCCTGCGGATTGCGGTGCCGGGGGCGCGAGCGCGGGCAGGGAAAATTTGAATGTGCCGGGGAACGGGAACGGGTTGTTTGTCGCGTGGTAAAAAGGGGCGGGGGCAATGCCAGACAGGTCGCCCACGCTGACCGAGACGTTCCGGGGGCCGAAGTTGAATGTCAGCGCGACGGCCAGTGGCGTGTCGTTCTTGCGGGGGAGCTGGGCGGCGAATTCCCCGGTGGCCGGATTGAACCGCCCGGTGAAGCGATACGTGGTGCCGGCGTGGATGAGTGTTGCGCTGAAGGTGCCCGTGCTGGTCCGCGCAAGCGTGATCATTCCGCGCCCGGTGTGTGTGGACGCAGCGCCCGTGAGGAGGCCGCGATGCGTCGTGGCGGCGGGGAATGGATTCGCCACGAAATTTGCCACGAGCGTCATGTCCGCGGCCATCGTGAAAGTGAGCGCGGGTGACTCGGCGATCAATGCGCTGCCACCATCCGTCCAGCCCGCGAACAGGAACCCGGCCCTTGGTTTCGCGGTGATCGTGTAATGCCGGGCGAGTTCGCGGAGCGTCGTGCCCGCCCATCCGGCCGTGATCTCGCCGTCGCCGCTCACGCTGACGGTGATTGGGCGGGGGACGATGTACGTGAAACTGCGTGCGGCCTGCGCGGACCAGTTTCCCGCCTTGTCGAGGGCGCGCACCCGCATCGTGTGCGCGCCGGGCGCGAGATCTTTCATCCGAGCCGACCATGTCACCTTTTTCGGATTCAATGCACGGATCTGCGCCGCGCGGAACGGCGCCCCATCGAGCGACCACTCGACGCGCTCGATGCCGCTGGCGTCGGTCGCTGAGCCTGCAAGGAGCGGGCGATCCTCCGGCAGCCGCAGTGATGCGTCCGGCAGACCGATCAGCGCAACCGGCCTGGTGCGGTCGAGTGGGTCGGCCGTGGAAATGATGAGCCGGAGATCCTGCTCGTGCGAAAATGCGCCTCCATTTTTCGTCCCGTTGATGCGGATGCGAGCTACGAAGTTTCCCGCTGTCGCCGCCGCGCCGCTGATGACCCCGCCAGTGCTGAGCGCGAGTCCCGGCGGAAGTCCGGAGCCTGGGGATGTGATGAGTTCCCAGTTGGTGATCGTATCGAAGCCCGCCGCGCGGAGCTGGAATGTGAGCGGCTCGTTCCGTGTGAGGAGAGCCGAGAGCGGGTCGCTCACGATGCCGGTGAAGTCGGCAGCCGGCTCATCACCCGGCTGGGGCGCCCCGCCGTCCACCGCACTTGCCCGCCAGTTTGCGGGATCACCGTGTGCGCCGCCGAGGAAGACCAGCGACCTGCCCATTTTTGCCGCCTGCACGGGCCAGGGTGCCGTGTCGTCGTAGGTGAATGAAATCAGCGGCGTCCCATCCGGCTGCGCGAGCGTCACTGTTTCGCCGCCATCGGCGAAATTGCCACGGTAGCTGTCGAATGGCCGCACGTCCGGGTAGCGTTCGCCGAATCGGTCCGGATCCGAGGCGAGAACGATGCGCCGGCCGCCGGGGAGGATGGTGCCGGGTGGAAAAACGAATTCGATGCCGGCGGCAAATTTGCAGCCGCCGAGATCGAGCGGAGTTGCGCCGGAGTTGTGCAACTCGATGAACTCGTAATTGTCCCCGTCCACCTGGCCGTAGGGCGTGATCTCCGGAAGCGGGTCATAGTGGAGTTCGCTGACGCGGAGCGCGGAGAAATCCTGCCCGCCCGGCCAGAAATCGAATTCCCGCATCGCACTCCACGTGGTGCCGGACAGCACGCGGGCGCGCACCCGCACAGAGTTGGTGAGCGTGAATGGCGCGGTGAATTTCTTCGCCGCAGGCGAAACCAGACCGCCAATCTGCCGGGGGTCGCTGCCGTCGAGTGTGTAGAGGATCGTCCCCGAGAGGGCGGAGAGCGAGAGCGTGCCGCCCGGTGAAAATGCGCCGCCGGACTGTGAGAAATCCGCCGCCTCCACATTTGGGAACCATCCTTTTGCCCTGAGCTGGGCGAGCAATTCCGCCGTGCGCGCGGGGAAATAATCGCCGAGAAAGTGCCCGTTGCATATCGCCAGCCAGTCCGCGCGCCCGAGCGGTTCATCCGCGGGCAGGCGCTTGGCGTCGCCCCAGCGCGCACTCTCGGTGATGACGGCGCGGTCAATCTCCGCCATGCGCGCTTGAAACGCGGCCGCCGCACCCGCGGGCGAAAGCGGGCCACCGTGGAAGCACGCGCGCTGCACCGCGTCGGCGAAGCGGATGCGGCACTCGGCGTTCTTCATCAATTGCTGAAACAAGTACTGCGGGTTGCTGCGCTCGAACTTGCCGCCGCGCTTCGGGTCGCCCGCGGGAAATGGGCCGGTGCGGTTCACATTGAGATCCACGAACGTCACCTCCGCATCGTGTGAGAAAAACCGGAACCCATCGCCGTCTGTCCGGCTGCGCGCGCAGAAGAAATTATTGATCCCGGTCCGGGGCTGTCCGGTTTGATCGGTGATGAAATCGCTGATCGGGGCGTCCTGGTCGCCGGAGTAAAGGATGACGAGCATGTAGGCGATGAGACTGTCCACCTCGACAAGGGTCTCGAATGCGGGGTTGGGCGTGCCGCCGGCACTGAGGCCCTGCGCTTTGATATACGCGGCGTTGCTGATGAATCCAGCGTTGGCGGCGTTCCAGAGCCGGTGCCAGGCATCGAGATTCCCGTCGCTGGCGGCGATGCGATAATTGTCCGTCGGCTCGCATTTCACCACGTCGTAATCGGCCTCGCTGCCGCCGAGGTAGCGTGCCGCGAAGTCGGCCTCGACGCGCTCCTGCGAGCAGTAAAGACCCCAGTACTGGCCGTTCAGGAAGAGCTGGTAGAACCGCCCCCGAGTGGTCGGCTGGCCGAGCGCGCCGAGCGTGTCGCGGCACCACAGCTCGCGGATGAAGTCGCACCGGCTGTCGCCGAGGAACGACCACGACCAGTCCGTGGCGCAGCGCAGGTCGAGACGCTCGTAAGTCTTCGCCCCTCCCGCGCCGAAGAGCGGGAACTTCAACTTTCCGCCGGTGCTGTCGCGGAAATAGAAATGGAACGAGTGCTTCGGATTCTGCACATCGCGCGAGAACCCGCCGCGCAACCGCACCGCTCCCGGCTGCGAGAAGCCGCCGCCATTCGCCGCGCCGGGGTCAATGAGTTCCATCACCATCGGGCGTTCCCAATCCGATCCGTGCGCGTGGGGATTCACATAGATGCCGGTGTCGGCCGAGAAAAAGTCGGCGGTATCGAAGCTGACGCACAGCGCCGGCAGCGAGCGGAGGTCGGCGGCGATCGTTGCGGAGTTGGCGGAGACCACGCGCGGATCCATGCCGTAGTCGGTCGCGTGACCGTTTGGGAATTGCGCAGGCCAGCCGGGCGGTGTCCCGGTTTGTGCGATCACATCGGTTGCAAACAGATAAGTGGCCGTGACGACGGGCGAGAGCAGCCCGTTTTCCAGCGCCACGGCGCGGACGACTGTGGTGGAGGAAATGGACAGCGGTGCGGTGTAGTCGGAGCCGTTCGCGAGTGTCGGTGCGGAGCCGTCGAGCGTGTAGCGGATCGCCCCTGGCGCGGAGAGCGTGAGGGAAAACGGCGCGTCCTGGTATCCATGCGCAGTGCCAAACACCGGGGGTGTCTGCGCGCGGGCAACGAGCCCCAGCACAAGAAGGATGAAAAACAGGCGGATCACGAGAACGCGGCAAACGAGCATTGGTGGATGGTCAACGCAAGGACTGTTCCGCGCAGGGTGTGAACGGGAGGAATGCCACGGCACGCCTGCGAGGCTCTGGCTAAGGAAAATCGCAGTCGTGAATTCGTTAAGGCCACATACCAAGAATCCACCTTTCTTTCCGGCAATGCCTGCACATCTCATCAATCTCACCTGCCTCGGCCTTGCCACCATGTTCTTCGCCAGTCCCGCACGCGGGCAGGCTTCGGCCCAGAATCCCCCGGAAAAAGTGCCCGGGAAATCCGCGATCGAGAGCGAGGGGTTCTTCAAGTTGGAAAAGGTCCATCGCATTGATATTTCGGTTCTCCCCGCTCCCGGTGTGGTGAAACCCCTTGCCCCGTTGATCGCCGAGCCGCGGAAGTACGTGATGGCCACTGTCACCGAAGGGGAGAATGTCTATCCGGATGTCGGCATTCACCTGCGGGGCGGGCTGGGCAGCTTCCGCCCGGTGACGGAAAAGTGCGGCTTCACGATCAACATGGACAAGTTCGAGGCCACGAAAAATTTTCACGGCATGGAGAAGTGGCACCTCGCGAACTCCGCGCAGGATGGCAGCTACCTCTCTGAATATATCTGCAACGAAATGCTCCGTGCCGCCGGCGTGCCTTCGCCGCGCGTCACGCACGCGATCGTCTCGCTCAACGGCATGTCCAAGGGCTTTTACGTGCTGAAGGAAGGCTATGACGCCCACTTTTTGAAACGGTATTTCCAAAACGCGGACGGCAATTTTTACGACGGCGGCTTCCTGCGCGACATAGACCAGCCGATCGAATTGGTGCGGACGAAGAAGGACGTGAAGGACTGGGCTGACCTCAAGGCGCTGGTCGCCGCAGTCCGCGAGCCCGATCCGCAAAAGCGGTTCGAGCTGCTGGAGAAGCTGCTCGACATGGATGTTTTCATCAGCGGCTTCTGCATCCAGGCCATCCTTGGGGACTGGGACGGGTATGTGTTCAACCGGAACAACTATCGCATCTATCATGACCCCAAGCGCGACAAGATCGTGTTTCTTCCGTCGGGATTGGATCAGGAATTTGGCAACGCCGACCAGGGGCCGCTTGTGCCGCCGATGAAAGGAATGGTGGCGATCGCCGTCTTCAACACCCCGGAGGGCAAGGCCCGGTACATGAAACGGATGGACGAGATCAACAAGGCGATCATGGATCCTGTAAAATGGAACAAGCGGCTCGACGAACTGCAGGCACGGCTCCAGCCCGAGATCGCGAAAGTGGATTCCAAGGCCGGCGCCGATTACCCGAATCAGCTCAAACGCATCCGCGACTTTTTCAACATCCGCGGGAAGAGCATCGAGCGGCAGCTCAAGGCTGTGAAGTGACGGAGCCACGGTCGCGCGCGGATGCAGGCGTGCGGGTGCCTCCACCGACGCAGCCCGGCTGGACCCGGCAAAACCGGGGGCAGTTCACGCGGGGACAACCGCCTCTTCGTCGCTCTTGCGGACTTCCGTCTTGAGGTTGCGGCCTCCGCGCCCGCTCCACCACAGCACGATGGGCGCTGCGACGAAGATGGATGAGTAAGTGCCGACAAGAATTCCGATGAGCATCGTGAGGCCGAAGTCATTGAGCACGGGGCCGCCGAAGATCATCAGCGCGATGGTCACGAGGAACGTCACGCCGCCGGTGAGGATCGTGCGGCTCAGCGTCTCGTTGATCGCGAGATTCATGATCTGCGCGATGGAGCCCGGTTTTTCACCCCGCAGGTTTTCCCGGATTCGGTCGAAGACGACGATGGTGTCGTTCACCGAGTAGCCCGCGATGGTGAGGATCGCGCCGACGATCACGAGGGAAAATTCGCGGCCGAGGAAGGAGAACACACCGACCGTGATGGCGACATCGTGTACGAGCGCCACGAGCGCGCCGACGGCGAATGACAGCTCGAAGCGGACGGTGAGGTAGAGAAGGATGCCGACCATGCCAAGGCCGAGTGCGGCGAGGGAATTCATCGCGAGCTGCTTCCCGACCACCGAGCCAACGGTCTCGACGTTTTCCTGTTTGAGTTTTGCCTCCGGGAATGTCGCGATCAGGTGCGGGCTGATTTTTTTGCCGGACTGCTCCGCATCGCGCACCACGAGGAACTCCCCCTGCGAAGATTGCTCGGTCTGCACCACTGCATCGGGGAAGCCGATCGTCTTGAGTGCATCGCGGATTTGATCGGTCGAGGGGCGGGTTCCCTCCGCACGCATCACGATCCGGTCGCCGCCCTTGAAGTCCACGCCGAAATTTTTCTCTCCCCGGAAGGCGAAAATCCCGATGGAGCCGAGAATCAGCACGAGCGAGACAGCCATCGCCGCCTTTCGCCTGCCCATGAAGTCAAACTTCGTGGCGGGAATGAGGTTCGCCATGGTGATCTTCTTGATGAAACCCTTGTGCATCCCCCATGAGAACAGGTTCCGCGTGACGATGAGCGCGGTGAACATCGAGGCGACGACGCCGATCACGAGTGAAACGGCGAAGCCCTTCACCGGCCCGGTCGCCTTCCAGAAAAGGATCGTGGCGGTGATGAGCGTGGTGAGGTTCGAGTCGAAGATGGCCGAGAACGCCTTGTCGTAGGCGGAATTGAGCGCGGTTCCGAGCGACTTGCCCGCGGCCTGCTCCTCGCGAAGCCGTTCGTAAATAAGCACGTTTGCATCAATCGCCATGCCCAGCGTGAGCAGGATGCCCGCGATGCCGGGCAGGGTGAGCACCGCGCCAAACATCCCCATCGCGCCAAAAAGCAGCGCGACGAAAACGACGAGCGCGATGTTTGCGACAAGTCCGGCGAAGCGGTAGTAGAGCAGCGTGATGACGACGGTGAGCGCCGCGCCGATGTAGCCGGCAAGCAAGCCGCTCTGGATCGCGTCGTTGCCGAGCGAGGCCGACGTGCTGCGCTCCTCCTCGATCTCGACGGGATTTTCCAGCGGATTGAGCAGCGCACTGGCGACGTTGCGTGCCTCCTTCTCGTCAAAGTTCCCGGTGATCACCGCACCGCCGCCAAAGATGCCACCCCTCTTCATCGCGTCGTCCGACAGCCCGGCTGCCGAGATCACCACGCGATCCATGACGATTGCGAAACGCTCCCGTTCGCGGGTGTTCTTCGCCATGCGCGCGGTGACTTCGCCAAACTTCGCCTCGCCGTCCCCGTCGAAATCGAGGACGATGTCCCAGCCGCTCATCTGCCCAGGGCGCGCTCCTGCGCCGGAGACCTTGTCGCCGGTGATCTCGATCGTCTTGGAGACAATCATCTTTTCCTCGATCTCCTTGCCGTTCTCCCGGTGGATGTAGGGCAGAATTTCGTATGCGGGATCGAGGATTTCGGTCTTCGCCTCGATCGCAGGGATGAGGCTCTCGCTTCTCGTGTGGACCATCCGGAACTCGAGCTTCGCGACCTTTTTCAACGCTTCGCGGTAGGACGCGATGCGCTCGGGATCCGCGCCGGGCAACTGAACGAGAATGCCATCCGGCGGCTGCGGAGCGATGAGGGGCTCGCTCGTGCCAAGGGAGTCCACGCGCTTGCGGATCGCCTCCATCGCCTGGTCAAGCGAGTCCTTGGTGATCGGCTTCAGATTGCCCGCGGCGTCGGTTCCGGGCTTCAGACGGATCCGGAATGAAGTGCCGCCCTTGAGGTCAATGCCCTGCTGGAGGCGCCCTTGCTTTTCGAGAATGATGTGGCCCTTCTCGTTCTTGACGATCTCGCCCTTGTCATCGCGTTTCGGCACATCGAGCGGCGGGATCAGTGACGCGATGGAAACCGCGACTGCGAGGACGGTGATGACGGAGCCAAGCACGCGCTTCTTGGAATCGCTGTCGGTGGAAAAGTACCACCCGAACAGGATGAGCAGCGCCATGCCGCAGATGAAAATGAGTGTGGGATCCATGTCGGCTTTTGAAAATCAGGCTGCTTCTTTCGGGAGGACGATGGCGACGGCCGCCTTGTCCACGGTCAGTTTTACCGAATCGTCCACCTTGAGGATGAGCGTCGTGCCGTCCTTCACGTTGGAGACGACGCCGTGGATGCCGCCGCTGGTGACCACACGGTCGCCGGTCTTGAGGCTGGCGATCTTCGCGGCGAGCTCCTTCTGGCGCTTCTGCTGCGGGCGGATCATCAGCACCCACATGATGACCATGATCGCGCCAAACATGACGAAGGTGCCCGTCGGGTCGGCTTGGGGCGGAGCGGGCGGCGCTTGAGCGATGATGGTCGGTAAAATGAAAAGCATGGTTGGTCGAAAAGGGCGCGTAGGCTACGCGCCGCCCCGGGATTGTCCACATGGTTTTCCGCCCCCTTTCCAAAGCCGCCCCCCGCCGCTATAGCCCACCGCCCGTGCCGCAATCCGACCTGCCAATTTACGAACTCGAGAACGCCCTCGTCGCCTCGCTACGGACGAACAACCGGCTCGTGCTCCAGGCCCCGACCGGCTCGGGAAAATCCACGCAGGTCGCGCAGATGATCCTCGATCACGGGCTCGCGGGCGACGGCGAGATCGTCGTGCTCCAGCCGCGCCGGCTGGCTACGCGGATGCTCGCGAATCGCGTGGCCTTCGAGCGCAAATGCCGGCTCGGCGACGAAGTCGGCTACCAGATCCGCCTCGATCGCGTGTGCTCGGCGAAGACACGCATTCGCTTCGTGACCGAGGGCGTTTTGATGCGGCAGATGTTGCACGACCCCGGTCTTCGCGGGGTGTCGGTCATCATTTTCGACGAATTCCACGAGCGCCATCTCTACGGCGATATCACGCTCGCACAGGCGCTGGATCTCCAGGAACGTGCGCGTCCCGAACTCCGCCTTGTCGTGATGTCCGCCACGCTGGAGACGGCGGTGCTCGGGAAATATCTCGCGCCCTGCGACACGCTCACGAGCGAAGGCCGCACATTTCCCGTGGACATTGATTACACGGACAAGCCGCCCCACCCGGAACAATACCCCGTGTGGGACGCCGCCGCGGACGAACTTGAGCGGCTGGCGGCGGGCACCGGGGGCGACGTGCTGATCTTCATGCCGGGCGCCTACGAAATTTCACGCACGATCAATGCGATCCGGAACTCACGGCGCGGCGGCGAATTCATCGTGCTCCCGCTCCACGGCGAACTCCCTGCCAGCGAGCAGGACGCCGCGGTTTCGCGGTACGAAAAACGCAAGGTCATCGTGAGCACGAACGTCGCCGAGACCTCGCTGACCATTGACGGCGTGCGCGTGGTGATTGACAGCGGCCTCGCCCGCATCGCGCGTTTCGATCCGCACCGGGGGATCAACACGCTGCTCGTCGAGCGCATCAGCCGCGCAAGCGCGGACCAGCGCGCAGGCCGCGCGGGGCGGACCGCGCCGGGGCTCTGCGTCCGGCTTTGGACCGAACGCGAACACCACGACCGCCCGGCGCAGGAGCTGCCCGAGGTGAAGCGCCTCGATCTCGCCGAGGTCGTCCTCACGCTGAAAGCCGGCGGCGTGGACGACGTGCGTGCATTTCGCTGGCTTGAGCCGCCGGATGCAAAATCCCTCGAGACCGCGGAGCGACTGCTCCTCGATCTCGGGGCCATGGGCGCGGATGGCCGGATCACCGGCATTGGCCGCCGCATGCTCGCCTTCCCGGTGCATCCGCGTTACGCGCGCATGCTCCTCGCGGCGCATGACCACGGCTGCGTGCCCGCTGTGTGTGAAATCGCCGCTCTCACGCAGGGCAGGCCCGTCCTCCCGCGCGCATCCGGCAGCCAGCAGGAGGAGCGCGAGAACCTTTTCGGCAGCGATGCGACGAGCGATTTCTTCGTCATCATGCGCGCGCTGCGCCACGCCGCGAACGCAAACTTCAACCCCGCGAAGCTCCGCGCTCCCGGCATCAACGGCATCGCTGCCCGCGAGGCCACTGCGCTTGCCGGGCAGTTCCTCTCGATCGCAAAGGACGAGCGTCTCGACTGCGAGCCGCGCGAGGTCGGCGGCGAAGCACTCGCGCGCTGCATCCTCGCCGGGTTCCCGGACCAGGTCGGCATGCGCCTCGACCGCGGGACTCTCCGCATCCAGCTCGTCCACGGGCGGCGCGGCGTGCTCGCGCGCGACAGCGTGGTGCAGGATGCCACGCTGATCGTCGCCGGGGAAATCCGCGAGGTGGATTCGCGCGACGACGTGAAAACGCTCATCACCCTCGCCACCTCCGTCCGGGAGGAATGGCTGCGCGAACTTTTCCCCGGCGGCTTCAGCGAAACCAGTGAGGTCTTTTACGAAAACACCCAGCGACGGGTGATGGCCCGCCAAATCACACGCTTCCACGATCTCGAAATCCGCGCCAGCCGCACCGACAACGTCCCCGCCGAGCAGGCCGCCGCGGTCCTCGCCGCCGAAGTCACCGCCGGCCGCCTCACGCTCGACAACTGGAAACATGACATCGAGCAGTGGATCCTTCGCCTCAACCAGCTCGCCGACTGGTGCCCCGAGTACGAGCTGCCGAAACTCGGCCCCGCTGGCCGCCACACGCTCATCGAGCAGATTTGCCTTGGTGCCGCCAGCTACCGCGAGATCAAGGATCGCGACGTCGCGCGTGTCGTGAAATCCTGGCTCTCCCCCGCGCAGCTCGATCTTCTTGAGAAAATGGCACCCGAGCGTCTCGAACTTCCCAATGGCCGGCGCTCGAAGATCACCTACGCGGAAAATGCGCCGCCCACGCTGGGCGCACGCATCCAGGATCTCTACGGTGTCATCTCCGACCTCCGCATCGCCGCGGGAAAAGTCTCTCTCGTCATCCAGGTCCTCGCGCCGAACTGGCGCCCCGTCCAGGTCACCACTTCGCTCTCGAACTTCTGGAAGGAGAGCTACCCGAAACTGAAGCAGGAGCTCTCGAGGAAATATCCGAAGCACGAATGGCGGTAGAAAGCCGTCCTCTCGGAGGAATGGAAGTTTCCGGAGCACTCGGCTGGATGTCAGGTGGACGGGATGGACAGGATTGACTGGATGGACAGCAAAGCCGGAAAGCGCCGTCCATGAAGTCCATCAAGTCCATGGAGTCCATCCAGTCCATCTTCCCCGCGATCGCGGCGAATGCGGTGCCATTGTCGTGGTGGACTCCCCGGGGCTTGTGCAATAGCCTTGCCGCCCTGAATTCTGCATGAAGCTTCCACTTGTCTCTTCGCTCCTCCTCACGATGCTGCCCGCCGCCTCAAGGTCGGAACAGGCTGCGACCGTCAATTTCAACCGCGACATCCGCCCGATCCTCGCGGACAAATGTTTCGCCTGCCACGGGCCGGACGAAAAAAAGCGCGACAGCAAGCTGCGGCTGGACATCCGTGAACAGGCGGTGAAGCCCGCGGAATCCGGCGACACGGCGATCGTCCCCGGCAAGCCGGAGGCCAGCCAGCTCATCGCCCGCGTCACGACGAAGGACCGCGACGACATGATGCCGCCGCCGAAGACGCACAAGACGATCACGCCGCAGGAGGTCGCCACGCTCCGGCGCTGGATCGCCGAGGGCGCGGTTTATCAGGGGCACTGGGCTTTCCTCAAACCGGAGCGCGCCGCGGCGCCATTCGCGACGCCGAATCCGATTGATGCCTTCATCCGCGCGCGGTTGCAGAAGGAAGGACTCCAGCCTTCGCCGGAAGCGCCGCGCGAGACGCTCATCCGCCGCGTCTCGCTCGACCTCACGGGGCTGCCGCCGACGCCGGAGGAAGTGTCCGCCTTCCTCGCCGACCAGGCGCCCGGCGCCTACGAGCGCGTGGTGGACCGGCTGCTCGCCTCGCCGCGTTACGGCGAGAAAATGGCGCAGCAGTGGCTCGACTTCGCGCGCTACGCGGACAGCAACGGCTTCCAGAGCGACGGCGCGCGGCAGATGTGGCCGTGGCGCGACTGGGTCATCCGCGCGTTCAACAGCAACCAGCCTTTCGACCAGTTCACCATCGAGCAGCTCGCGGGCGATCTGCTGCCGAACGCCACGCTCCCGCAGAAAGTCGCGACGGGCTTTCACCGCAACCCGCGGCTCAATGGCGAGGGCGGACGCATCGAGGCGGAATGGTTCGCGGAGACGGTCATTGATCGCGTGGACACGACCGGCCAGACGTGGCTCGGCCTCACGCTGAGCTGCTGCCGCTGCCACGACCACAAATACGACCCGATCACACAGCGTGAGTTCTACCAATTTTACGCCTACTTCAACTCGAACACCGAATCCGGCGTGCTCGACAACGATGGGCGCAACACCGCGCCGGTCATCGGCGTGCCGAGCATCGAGCAGGAAAAGCAGATCGCCGTTTTCGAGGCCGCGCGCGTGGCCGCCGAGCAGCAGCTCGCCGCAGCCGAAAAGGCGCTGCCCGCCGCGCAGGCCGAGTGGGAAAAAGGCGTCCGCACGCAGCTTCAGGACGAGGCGAAAATGTGGCTGCCGCTGGTGCCGGCGAAGGCCGTCAGCTCAGGCGGCGCGACCTTTGCCCGCCAGCCCGACGGCACGGTGCTCGCCGCCGGGCCCAACGCGGACTTCGACACCTACACGATCACCGCGCCGCTCGCCGGCGGAACACTCACTGCCATCCTGCTCGACGCGCTGCCCGACGCCTCGCTCCCGACACAGAGCCTGGGGCGCGCGCCAAACGGCAACTTCGTGCTCACGGACATCAATGCCGCCATCACATCGCCGCAGCTTGCCGCGCCGGTGCCCGTGCAATTCACGCGCGCCGAGGCGGACTATGAGCAGAAGGGCTATGGCGTCGGGTTGATTTTGAAGGACAAGGCGCAGCGCGCGAAGGACGCGAAGAACAAGCAGGGCTGGGCCGTGGACGGGCCGACGAAAAAAGAGCCGCGCAAGGCGCTGTTTGTCTGCACCCCGGTCAACGTCCCCGCCGGAGCCACGCTGCACGTCAGCCTGCATCACGACGCCACAGCCGGGCATAACATCGGGCGCTTCAAACTCAGTGTCACCGCGCGCCCCGCCGCCGCGCTGAATCTCAAGGGAAACGGGCCGCCGCCGAACATCGCTGCCGCCGTCGCGACCGACCCGGCCAGGCGCACGCCGCAGCAGCTCGCTGAGCTGGCGAAGTATTTCCGCGACAACACCGACAACCCCGCGAAGAAAGCCGCCGCGGCCGTCGCCGCCGCGCAAAAATCCGCCGCGGGCATGGCCGGGTCGTTTCAAAACACCATGATCTTTCAGGAGCGTCCCCAGCCGCGCGACGCGTTCATTTTGAAACGCGGCGAATACGATCAGCCCGGCGAAAAGGTGGAGCGCGGCCTGCCCGCCGTGCTCCCGCCGCTGCCCGCGGGCGCGCCCAACAACCGGCTCGGACTCGCGCAATGGCTGGTCAGCGGAGAGAACCCGCTCACGGCGCGCGTGTGGGTGAATCGCGCGTGGGAAAAGTTCTTCGGCACCGGCCTTGTGCGGACTTCGGAAAACCTCGGCGTGCAGGCCGAGTGGCCCAGCCATCCCGAACTGCTCGACTGGCTGGCGACGGAATTCGTGCGGCTGAAGTGGGACATGAAGGCGATGCAAAAGCAGATCGTCACGAGCGCCGCCTACCGGCAGTCCGCGAAGGTCACGCCCGCTCTCTTCGAGCGCGACCCGGACAACCGCCTGCTCGCCCGCGGCCCGCGCTTCCGCCTTTCCGCCGAGGCCGTGCGCGACCAGGCGCTCGCCGTCAGCGGACTGCTCGTCGAGAAACTCGGCGGCCCCAGCGTGCGGCCCTACATGCCCGCCCGCGTGTGGGACGAAACGAGCGTCTATGGCGACTTGCGCGGCTACAAACCCGACACCGGCGAGGGGCTTTACCGGCGCACGCTCTACACCTTTTGGAAACGCACCGCCGCACCGCCGACGATGCTGCTCTTCGATTCGCCGAACCGCGAAATCTGCACCGCGAAACGCAGCCGCAGCAACACCCCGCTGCAGGCGCTCGCGCTGCTCAATGAAGTCACTTACCTCGAAGCCGCGCGCCGCCTCGCCGAGCAGATGCTCCTCACCGGCGGAACGACTCCCGAGACCCGCCTCGCCTGGGCTTTCCGCCGCGCCACCGCGCGCCAGCCGGATGCGGTCGAGTTGAAAACGCTGACCGCCGGGCTGGCCGCGCGGCTCACCCGCTTCCAGCAGGACGAAGCCGCCGCGAAACAGCTCATCGCACAAGGCAGCTCCAAGCCCGACCCGAAGCTCAACCCCGCCGAACTCGCTGCTTACACCACCGCGGCCAACGTCATCCTCAACCTCGACGAAGTCGTGACGCGGGAATGAGCGGGAGTTTGTCAGGAAAATTGGTGTCAGGAAAATTGGTGTCAGGAAAATTGGTGTCAGGAAAATTGGTTGAAGGGGTTTCCTGTCTCCCCTCGATTCTGCAAATTCTTCTCACCTCTCCAGAATTTTCCTGACACCAATTTTCCTGACATACTTCAGCGATATTTTCCTGCATGCCCATCCACGCGCCAATGCTGCCACGCCTGACGACCGAGGAACTCAGGGAGATTGATTATGCGGTGATGCCGCATGCCTTCGCAGCGCACAAAGCTCTCGGTCGGCTGTGCGATGAGAGAATTTACCAGGCTGAACTCGCCGCACGCCTCGATGCAGCCGGGCTCGGCCCGGTTCGATGTGAAGCGGCCATCCACGTTAGTCATCGTGATTTTGTCAAAAGCTACAGTCTCGATCTCATCATCGCCGAGCGCGCCATCTACGAACTCAAGACCGTCGCCAGCCTGACCACCGAGCACGACGCGCAGTTGCTCAACTACCTTTTTCTGACCAACACCACACGCGGCAAACTCATCAACTTCCGGCCCGGTTCGGTGGAGACGCGATTCGTGAATACGACCCTCGACCACGACGAGCGGCATCGCTCCCATCTCAACACCAGCCGGCTGGCCACCGCCATCGCCGGGGCCGTCGAAATTCGCGATCTCATGCTCGCGCTGCTGGATGACTGGGGACTCTTTCTCGACGCGGCTCTCTATTTGGAAGCCCTCACCCATTTTCTCGGCGGCGAGGAGCAGGTGGTGTCACAGGTCCCCATGCGGCGGGAAAACATCGAACTCGGCAACCAGCGCTTTTACCTCGCAACGCCCGAAGTTGCGTTTCGCATCAGCACGATCAAACATTCGTTTAAGCAACATGAGCGGCACCTTCAGCAAATGCTTCAACTCAGTCCCTTGCAGGCGCTTCACTGGGTTAATCTGAACAACCACGAAGTCACCTTCACTACCATTACGAGATGATGTCAGGAAAATTGGTGTCAGGAAAATTGGTTGGAAGGTTATCCTGACGCACAGCGATTCCACATATCCATCCTTCCTCCCGCAATTTTCCTGACACCAATCTTCCTGACATTTCCACTATGAACTGCAACGACCACCAATTCCTCGCCCTCGCGCAAGACGCGCGGCAGCACGTTACCCGCCGCACCTTCCTCCAGCGCGCCGCGGGCGGCATCGGCCTCGCGGCTCTCGGCGGTCTGCTCGGCCACCGCGCCGAAGCCGCCGCGATTCCCGGCCTGCCGGAGTTCCCGAATTTCGCGCCGAAGGCGAAGCGCATCATCTACCTGTTCCAAAGCGGCGCGCCTTCGCAGATGGATCTCTTCGACCCGAAGCCGCAGATGGAAGCGCGGCGCGGCGAAGACCTGCCGGCGAGCATCCGCAAAGGGCAGCGCCTGACGACCATGACCAGCGGCCAGTCGAAGTTTCCTGTCGCGCCGAGCATGTTCAAGTTCGCGCAGTACGGGGAAAGCGGCGCGTGGTTCAGCGAGCTGATGCCGCACATGTCCGGCCTCGCCGATGAGTGGGCGATCATCCGCTCGCTGCACACCGAGGCTATCAATCACGATCCCGCGATCACTTTCATGCAGACCGGCTCGCAGCTCGCGGGCCGGCCGAGCATCGGCTCGTGGATGGCCTACGGCCTCGGCAGCAGCAACGCCGACCTGCCCGCGTACGTCGTGCTCACGTCCTTCGGCAGCGGGCGCAAGGACGACCAGCCGCTCTATGACCGGCTGTGGAGCGCTGGCTTCCTCCCGGCGAAACATCAGGGCGTGAAATTTCGCAACACCGGCGACCCCGTGCTTTACCTCAGCAACCCGCCCGGCATGGACCGCGCGATGCGCCGCGAGACGCTCGACGAACTCGCCGCGCTCAACCAGCGCCGCCACGACGCGCTCGGCGACCCGGAAATCCAGACGCGCATCGCCCAATACGAAATGGCCTTTCGCATGCAGGCCAGCGTGCCCGACCTCACCGACATCTCGAAGGAACCGCAGGCCGTGCTCGACTCCTACGGCCCCGACATCAAGCGCCCCGGCAGCTACGCCGCGAACTGCCTGCTCGCCCGCCGCCTCGCCGAGCGCGACGTTCGTTTCATCCAGCTCTTCCACATGGGCTGGGACCATCACGGCGGACTGCCCGGCGCCATCCGCGGCCAGTGCAAAGACACCGACCAGCCCACCGCCGCGCTCATCCGCGACTTGAAAGCGCGCGGCCTGCTCGACGACACGCTCATCGTCTGGGGCGGCGAATTTGGCCGCACCATTTACAGCCAGGGCGGGATGAGCGCGACGAACTACGGCCGCGACCATCACCCGCGCTGCTTCACCGTGCTCATGGCCGGTGCTGGTGTGAAAAAGGGCATCACCTTCGGCGCGACCGACGACTACTGCTACAACATCACCGAGAACCCCGTGCATGTGCACGACCTCAACGCCACGATCCTGCACCTCATGGGCGTGCAGCACACCAAGCTCATCTACCGCTACCAGGGCCGCGATTTCCGGCTCACGGACATCCACGGGGAGCTGGTGAAAGCGGTGCTCGCCTGATCTGCCACCGCCGCACCCGGCCATTGAATATCACCAGGCGAATCGCCATGGCGGGTGACACACGGTGGAGGCCATCAAAAGACAAGCGCCGCTCATCACCGCGTGAGGAGCCTCTTGCATTCGCCACGCGCGACGCTACTTTTCCCGCATGCCAGAGCGGACGCAAAAACCAGCGGGACCGGCGCCGTGGGAGCGCAAGCAAGGGGATGGCGACGGGCCAAAAGCACCGGACGTGAAAAAGCCCGACACCAAGAGCATCCTTGAGCGCATGCGCAAAGTGGATCCCGACCAGGCGCGGCGATACCGCCAGCGGACGGGGCAGTAGCGGCGAGAAATCCGGCTGCAAATGCGCACTCCTTTTTCCATGAACACACCCGCCGCGCTCACTTCCGGTGCGCCCAATGACTTCCCCGCGATCCTCCGGCACCACGGACTTTCGCCGCAGGTGGAGGCGATTGGCAGCGGGCATGCGGCAGCCGGCAGCCCGCACGCGCTCACGCCCACGCACGCGACGACGATCCTCGCGTTCAAGTTTGCGGATGGCGTGCTCGTCGCTGGCGACCGCCGCGCGACCGCTGGCAACACGATCATGTACGACCGCGCCGACAAGGTGCTCGAGATAGACCGCCACTCGCTCATGGCCATCGCCGGGGTGCCGGCCACGGCATGGGAGATGGCGCGCGTGCTGGAGCACAGCTTCCATTTTTTCCGCCGCACGCAGCTCGCGGAGATGAGCCTCGAGGGCAAGGTGCGCGCACTGTCGAAGCTCCTGCGCGACAACCTCGGCTTCGTCATGCAGGGCGTGGGGCTTGTCGTGCCGATTTTTGCGACGTTCGACGCGCAGGGCCAGCAGCCGCGCGTGTATTTTTACGACCCGATGGGCGCGCAGTTCGAGGCCGCCGATTTCGCCGCGACCGGCAGCGGCAGCCCTTCCGTCCGCGCGGTGCTCCATTACGAAAACACCTACTCGAAACACCCGCTCCGCAAGCTCCGCGCAAGCGATGCCGTCCTCCTCGCGCTCCGCGCGCTCGAGACGGCCGCCGAGAGCGACTCCGCCACCGGCGGAGTGGACCGCCGCGCGCGGGTTTTCCCCATCGTGAAGCTGATCACCAGGACTGGGATCGCCACGCTGCCCGAGACGAGGCTGGCGAAGTTGTACAAGACGAATCTTGCGGTTTGAAAAATGCCGCCCATCGCTGGCTGGCGCATGCCGGGCTTCGGTCCGGGCTTCCGGCACGCGAACTTTGTGAACGCTGGTGCAAGTTAAGGAGTGGCGATTTGCGCTGACTCGCGCATCATCCCGTCATGCACGAAGAACCATTCCGCTGGGTCGAGGCCATCGCCAATCGGCGCGAGTATATCGAGGATCAGCTCGCGCCCGGCAGTCCGATCGTGGCGCTGAGCTACCACGATGGCATCCTGCTTTTCACGCTGAGCCGCGAGCGGCAGAAACTTTTCGAGGTGTATGACCGGATCGCGCTCGGCGGGCTCGGGCATCCCGGCGACATCGAGCGGCTGCGGATGGCGGCGATCGAGGTCGCGAGCACGGAGGGCTTCGCGCGCGCGGCGGATGACGTGTCGCTGCGGCGGCTGGCGAATTACTCGATGAGCCCCGCGCTCAAGGCGGCGTTCGAGCAGATTTACGGGCCGCCGTTTCTCGCGCGGCTGCTGTTTGCCGAGCTGGGCCGGCGCGATGCGCCCAATCTCTTCCTGCGGCTCGACTACGACGGCTCGACCCACACGAACGGCGGATCTTTCGCGACATCGTTCGAGGATTTCGGAGTGATCGCCGGAAAGGCGCACGCCATGCGGCAGATGGAGAATTTCCTGCGGGGAAAAGACCCCGCGAAATGTTCGCTGGCGGAGGCTTTGAAACTCGCGGCCGCGGCATGGGCGGCCGGCCACATGGCGCTCTCCGACGACCGCGAGGGCGAGGTGCCGGCGATGGACAGGCTGCGCGCGCATCTTCACGAGCAACTCGCGGCGACGAGCGTCGAGGCGGCGGTGATGGAAGTGAAAGCCCCGGTCGCCGTGACATACCGTTCGCTGGCGGAAGGCGAAGCCCGCGCGATGATCTCGTGAGACGCGCGGTCTAGCCGCGCGAGGCCGCTCAAAATGTCGTCCGCATCAACGCCGCGCTCCCGCCGGCGGGGTGGAGGGATCTGTCCTTTGCCGTGGCGGGCAGGAGGAAGAATTCGCCGGGCTTGAACTCGCGCTCGCCGCAGGCCACCGCGCCATCGAGCACGGTGAAGATCGCGCAGCCACGGCCGTCGTCCGCGCGCGGTGCGTCGAGCTGCCATCGCTCGACGCGGAAATGCGCGCATTCCGCCAGGACTGCCGAGCCAG
Source organism: Prosthecobacter debontii (assembly GCA_945861385.1). Classification (GTDB taxonomy): domain Bacteria; phylum Verrucomicrobiota; class Verrucomicrobiia; order Chthoniobacterales; family Chthoniobacteraceae; genus SXWH01. The sequence continues at coordinate 3,329 of CAMAUI010000031.1, read as the reverse complement.
CCGGCGCGAGAGCGGGCTCGTGATCGGCGAAGTTGATGGACTTCAGCGATTCCGCGATGTGGAGCGCGCGCGGCTTTCCATCGAGCCCGGCACGGTTCCAGTCGAAGACGCGATAGGTCGTGTCGCTGTTCTGCTGGATCTCCACGATGAGGCAGCCTGCGCCGATTGCATGGCAGCGGCCGTTCGGGATGAAAATCGCATCGCCGCGCCGCACCGGGATGCGGTGGAGCAGCCCCTCCACGCGGCCCGCGGCAAGCGCCTCGTCGAATTCCTCGCGCGTCGTCCCGCGACGGAACCCTGCAATGATCTCGCTTCCCGGCTCGGCATCCAGCAGGATCCACACTTCGCTTTTCGGCTCGCCACCCAGCTCCGCGGCAAGAGCGGCGGGCGGGTGGACCTGCACGCTCATCGTCTCCCGCGCGTCGAGAATCTTCGCGAGCAGCGGAAATCTCGGCGCATCCGGCACGTCACCGAAAACCTCACTTCGATGTCGTGTCCACAGCTCGTGCAGCGTCATTCCCGCATGCGCGCCGCAATCCACCACGCTCTGCGCTTCCGGGCGGTCCACAAGTTCCCAGCTTTCCCCGATCACGGCGCCGGCGGGGATGGGCTTCCCCAGCTCGGTCGCAAGCCTGCGCCCGCCCCACACGCGCTCCATGAAAAGCGGGCGGAATGTGAGCGGATGATCGAATGCCATCGAGCGCCGCAGGTTCCTGGCTACTTGGATTTCCCGGCCTTTGCCGCGGTCTTCACGCCGAGCTTGCGGTAGAGCGTCGCAATGCTCACGCCGAGCATCTTCGCGGCCTTGTCGCGGTTGCCGCCGTTTTGCTTGATCGTCTCGTCAATGAACCTGCGCTCCTGCTCGGTGATGAAGTCATCGAGTTTTTTGCCGACGGGAAGCGCACCGCCGCCGCCCGGTTCCTGCGGCCCATCCGCGGCCTGCTTCACAATCTGGGGAGGGAGATCCTGGACGCGGATGACATTGTCGTCGCAAAGCGCGCAGGCCCGCTCGATCGCATTCTCAAGCTCGCGGACATTTCCCGGCCAGCGGTAAGTCTGGAGAATTTCTATCGCCTTCGGTTCGATCTTCTTCGGTGTCTGGTCGCCGTTGGCAGGCAGCTTTTTCAGGAAGTGCTGGACGAGAAGCGGGATGTCCTCGATCCGCTCGTGGAGTGCCGGCAATTCGATCGGGATGACACACAGGCGGTAGTAAAGATCCTCGCGGAACTTCCCATCCTTCACTTTCTCGAGGAGGGATTCGTTCGTAGCCGCGAGGACGCGCACATTGATCGGGAGCGTCTTCGTGTCGCCAACGCGCCGGAGCTGGCGCTCCTGCAGCACGCGAAGGAGTTTCGTCTGCAACGGCAGCGCCATCGAGTTCACCTCATCGAGAAAAATGGTGCCGCGCTCGGCTTCCTCGAAAAGCCCCGCCTTGTCCGAAACCGCGCCGGTGAAGGAGCCCTTCTTGTGACCGAACAATTCCGACTCGAGGAGATTCTCGGGCAGCGCCGAGCAGTTGATCGCCACAAATGGAAGGTGCTGGCGGCTCGAGTTAAAGTGCAGCGCGCGCGCGACGAGTTCCTTTCCCGTGCCGCTCTCGCCCTGGATGAGAATCGTGGAATCCGTGTCGGCGACCTTGCGGATGAGGTGATACACCTCGTCCATCTTCGGCGAGGTGCCGATGATATTTTCCGGATTGGCCGAGCGTTTCACGACCTTCTTCAGCGTGTCGCGCTCCTTCGCGGTGTCGGTGAACTCGATCGTGTGCTTCACCCGCGCCTGCATCTCGGAAATCTTGAAAGGCTTGCGGATGTAATAGCGTGCGCCTTCCGCGATGGATTTCTCAGCGATCTCCTCATTGCCAAACCCGGTCATCAGGATGACCTGGCAATTATCCAGCGTGGCCTTGACGCGGCGGAGGATTTCAAAGCCGTCCACCTTGTCCATTTTGATGTCCGAGATCACGAGCTGCGGAGCGATGGATTCGATCTGCGCGAGTGCTTTTTCGCTCTTCACAAAGGGGAACGCCTCGTGGCCGAGTTCCTTGCAGGCGGTCGCCACGAGTTCGACGATGTTTGGCTCGTCATCAATGATTACAATTTTTGCCATGGGCTGTTGGTGGTTGAGGAAAATGGGAGAGCTGATGCCCTTAGTTTTCGCGTTTTTGAGAGTATTGCAGGTTTGAGAACTGGCGAGGTTTTTTTTGAGACTCCCATTCGCCTTGGCACCGCCGCTGCCCCATCTGCCCGGAAGGGCGGACCGGCGATCCCCCGCGTGGAGGGCGATCTCGGGCAGGAAGCGCGCTTGCGCCCCGGCAGGGCATGTGGCTTCTCGGCGTGGTCATGACGAATATCAATGCCGACCGCCGCATCGAGGGAGACTGGCACCCGATTCCAATTCCACCCAGCGTTCATTGGGGAGACGGGTGTTTCATCGAGACGGCGCAGATTTTCCGCTTCGTGCGAAACAAGGCGGATCGCGTGGTGGAACTCGGCGAGCACGTGAGCGCCTATGCCGGCTGCTCGTTTTCGATCGGCCCGCGCGGCTCGTGCAAGATCGGCGATTTCACGCTGCTCAATGGCGTGCTTATCATGGCCGAGGAACGTATCGAAATCGGCAGCTACTGCCTCATCTCATGGAACGTCGGCATCGCCGACAGCGACTTCCATCCGCTCGATGCCGCCACGCGCCGCGTGGATGCGAGGGCGCTCGCGCCTTTCCTCCCCGACCGTCCGCCGCGCCCGGAGATCAAGACCAGGCCGGTGATCATCGAAGACGATGTGTGGATCGGCATGGGCGCCGTCATTTTAAAAGGCGTGCGCATCGGCAAAGGCAGCGTTGTCGCCGCAGGCGCAGTGGTGACCAAGAGCGTGCCGCCAAACACCATCGTCGCGGGAAACCCGGCGGTGATCGTGAAGGAACTCCCGGCGACGACCTGAGGCTGCGTGGTCGCTTACGGGATCAGGCGCACGAGCACATCGTCGGCATCCTCGCCTGCGGTGCCGGCGTCGAGGAAGAGGGCGTCGGCGAAGTCGTTCACCGCGATGGAGCCGGCATTCACGAGGCTCCTGATGGCGGCGGCCTGGATCGCGAATGCGTGCGGGATCGCTGGGTTCATCGCGTTTGTCCCCGAGCCTGCGCCAATCTCCAGCGCGCCGATGCTGCTGCTTTGCGCGAGCGTGCCTGCGACGGCGGCGAGGATGTCGTCGGCGTCGCCGAAGGTGGCGTTGGTGCTCGCGATGCCGGCGACGATGGATGAACGCGTGAGTGCGCCGGTCACAGTGACCGATGCGATCGCCGCGGCGCGATGGAAGGTTTCGTTGCCGTCG
>CAMAUI010000030.1 GCA_945861385.1 Prosthecobacter debontii | reverse complement strand
GACGCATCTTGCGTCGCGGCCTTTCGGCGCTGCATTGAACGCCACGGAAGTTCGTTCGGGCGGGACGCCCGAACCGGCGGGCGGGACGCCCACCCTACCCGCGACACTCCGCTCGCTTGAAGGCGTGTCTCGTTAATTCTGAGAGATGGGATTAGGCCATTTCGCGCACGTTTTCCCGACTCGACAGCTCTGAATCCCCGCTTTACCGTATCGCCATGCCTGCCACACTCGATGCCGTCGCTCACGATGCACTGATTCTCCCGCCTGACCAGCGTCTTGCCTTGGCCCGTCAACTTCTGGAGAGCGTGGATCTCGAACCCGAGCCCGGAGCCGAAGCCGCTTGGGAGGCGGAGATCGCCCAGCGTATCGCGCGCTTCAAGTCTGGAGAGTCCAAATCCATCCCGGCAGGAGAGGTCTTTGCCCGGTTGCGGCAGATTGCGCCCGACCGATGAGTTTCGTTCTGGAGTTTCTCCCGGAGGCTTCCGCGGAGGTCGAGTGCGTGACTGGCGATTACGAGGCTCGCGCAGTTGGCCTCGGCGCCCCGCCCCGGCTCCGCCGCCTCCGCAAAGCGCCAGAGGGCTGGCGCACTCCAAAACGGCGCACTGCATTTCACCGGGCGTGCCGGGAAATATCGCCCGCGATCCGCGGAAATCAGCTCGCAGTGTCGGCCTCGATGGCTGCGCGCAGTTCGTCGAAGATGCCGGGGATGGTGGATTGGACGCTTTTCCAGGCGGGGAGCATGGGCGATGGGAGTGCGTCGGCGATGGATGCGCGGGCGGCGGTTCGCAGGCAGTTTGCAAACATGGCGATGGCGGTTTTCTCGTCAGGGCGGGAGTAGGTGAGGCCGTTGATGGCGGCGTCGGCGGCGGAGGAGCGGAGGATTTCATGGGCGTGGCGGAGGTAGGCGCTGTGAAGGGTGCGGAGCGTGGCGGCGTCGAGCTTCGCGCCCTCGGCGGCGAGACGGCGGAGGAGCCAGCGGGCGATGTCGGAGGCGACGCGGTGGAGGCCTTTGCGGGGGTCGCGCACGGAGAGGCTCTGGTGCTTGTGGTCGTAGTTTTCGCACAGCTCGCTCTGGCAGATTGCGCGTGTCGCGGTGTTGCGGGCGATTTCGGCGAGGAGTCCGGCTTCGAGCGCCCAGTCGCAGGGCATTTGCACGCGCCGGGCGAGGTCGGTGGTGATGGCGATTTCGCCGGCGAGCGGGTAGCGGAAGCTGTCGAGAAAGACGAGGAGGGGGTGGGTGCCGGGCATTTCGCGGAGTGCGCGGATGGCGGGGGTGAAAAAGAGGCGCATGACGCGGCCGTTCAGCCGGTCGCTGTAGCGGGCGTAGTAGCCTTTGCAGAAGTCGAAGCCGAGGCGGGGATGGAGCACGGGATAGGCGAGGCGGGCGAGCATGCCGCGTTCGTAGGTGAGGATGTCGCAGTCATGCACTGCGATGGCGCGGGCTTCGCCGAACGCGAGGGCGGCGCCGCAGCAGAGCCAGACGTTGCGGCCTTTTCCCGGCATGCCGGCCGGGAGCCCCGCGGCGCTGATGCGCTGGCGGATGCGGCGCATGCGCGTGCCGTCGCTCCGTACGAAAAGCGTCTGCGCGGGCATTTTTGAAAAGAGCCTGCGGGCCGCGGCTATGTCGGTGGGGCGCATCGCGCCATCGAGGCCGACGATGATTTGCCGGAGGTAGCGCACGGGGCGCAGGGCGGTGGCGATGCGGCGGAGTGCGGGCGAATGCAGGTCGCGCACATGGCAGGGGAGGACGAGGGCCAGCGGGGTGTCGCGGCAGAAGCGCGCGAGGTCTTTTTCGATGCGCGCGAGGTGAGGCGGGCCGAGGCGGTGAAGGGTCGCGATGGGGCCGGTTTGGAAAAAATCTGACATGCGGAGCGTGGGGATTACATGGGCGGGGGTGCGATTTAGCGACAAGGAAAAGCGGAGGGGTGGAGTGGGCGCGGGGGTGAAAGATCAATTCTTTGTTAACTCTGAATAGTGCCGTGCGAGGGGCGTCGGAACCCTGCGAACCACACATCCATGAACATCAAAATACTCATCATCGCCGCTGGCATCGTCACAAACATCACCGCAACTGGAGCCCCGGCTGTCGCGGCGAAGGACATCATTCCCGAAAGGGAATTGCTGATTACAAAAAAGGAGGTGATCGAGAGCGAACACGCGCGGTATCCCGGGGTGTGGTCGTTTGGCACATTGATCGAGGAGCTTGCCGGCAAGGACAAGGCGGCGGCGGTGGTGCGCGAGTGGCTTGAGACGATGGCGGCGCCGGAGATGGTCCTGCAACAGCGCGTGGAGCCGAGGCCGAGGTTCCGGGAACTGGTCCTCGAGCCGTGGCAGAAGAAGGACGGCTATGACGCGAACTCGTGCGACGCATGGGTGCCGAGGCTGGAGAATGCGCCGTTCCGGCTGCTGGCGATCGTGAACAGGATGGATCTCGCGGCGCCGACGATTGCGAAAATCGAGGAGCAGGAGCATCAGCGATGGAAGGCTTCTGGGTGGGGGGATTTGTTCGAGCAACTGCGCTCTGCTGCATCGAGCGGGGAGCTGCTGAAATTGAGGCCGCCCGTGATCCGGACTTCCGGGGTGCCGATAAGGATAGGGCTGTGCGGTATGGCGATGCAAGGCTTCGGACTGCCTGTTGTTACAAACGCTGGCACTCGCAATCGTCGTGTTGCCGCAGGGTTTGGCGGTGGCTGGGCCGGAGGTGGAGGGGGTTCCGGGCCGTTCGTGGGTGAAGGGCGGCTGGTGTTTTGCGCAACCGATTCCGCGGGTGTCCCGTTGCCCGGGGGATGGACGGTGATTTTTGAATACCGGCTGCCGGTGCTCGCGTTGCAGGTGCTCCCGGCGGGCGTGAAGGCATCGGACAACTCGGATAGAAATCTAGCCGCGGTGTGGGCCGGGCGCTGGCACGCACTGGCGAACAATGATGTGGACGAGAAAAAATTCCGGGATGGGCTTGCGGAGGTCACGACCAGTTTCACGCATCGGAGGATCGGCGGAGGCCAGCCAGAGCTCGCGCAGCTCCGGAGCAATGACGGAGCATGCGGCCCAGGGCGCGAGTTCCGGCAGTTCGAGATAAAGGATGGCCGGTTTGTCTCGGTGGGGCTGCCCGGCACGCCGGCGGTGGAATTCATGAATCCTCGCAACAAGCATGTGCGGGAGCTTGCGGCATTCTTGAATCAGCAGACTCCGCTGCTGACTGCCGGGCTCGGCGGACTGCCGGAGAAGCTGGCAGTGCGCGGCGATGCGATCCCGCTGCGCGCCGCGGTGGCGGTGATCCCGGAAAAGAAGGAGGATTTTTTCTGGGACTTCGGCCCCGTGGTGCCGGCGGACACACGGCGGCTGCTCTCGATGAATTCGTGCAATGGCTGCCACGCCGGCGAGACGGGGTGCGAGGGCGGGATGCACATCCGCCCGCGAACCGAGGGCAGTGAGTCGGCGCTCTCGACGTGGCTGCGGGAAGACATGGCGCATCGGGATCCCGCGATGAAAAATGCGAGCGTCCATTTTAAGGAGATGGAGGATCGGCGGGCGATCCTCGCGGCATTGCTCAACCCGAAAGAGGCCCGAGTGCTCGCGGACATCCGGGAGACGCTGCGCAAGCGGCTCCGCCGAGGGCATTGAGCCGGGGGCTGTGTCCGGCCTGTCGGCGGAGATCCCACGGGGGATTGTGGGTTTTGTTCGGGTTCCGCGTCTTTTTACTCGCTTCGGACCCGCCTGAACCGCTACTTAGCTTCCCCTACATGATCCGCCGCGATTTTTTGGTCGTCGGGGCCGGCGCCGCTGGAGTTGCGGCGTGTGAAGCCATTCGCTCTCTTAACAAGAAAGGGAGCTTGATGATGGTGACTGCTGAGCCTCACCCGTCGGTGCGCCGCCCGGAGCTTCTGCCCGCGATGCTGGGCGCAAAAGTGCCCGCCATCGAGAAGCTGCTCGTGCATGATCTTGCGTGGTTTTCTCACAACAAGGTGGATCTGCGGCTGAACACGATCGTGACGCAATTCAGCATCGAGCAGCGGGCCGCCGTGCTGGCGACCGGGCAGGCGGTGAAGTTTGAAAAGGCGTTGCTGGCGACCGGAAGCCGGGCGCGCCGCCCGCAGGTCGCGGGCGCCAACCTCGGCAACATCTTTTACGTCCGTAGCACGCGGGATCTGCTCGCGCTCCGCGAAGTGATGGCGCTGGAGAAAAATGTGGTCGTGATCGGCGGCGGCTTTGTCGCCGCGGAGACGGCGGCGCTTTTGCGCAAGCTGAAGCTGGGCGTGACGATGCTCACGCGCGGGCAGCACGTGTGGGGGCGCTACCTCGATCCGGAGACGGCGCAATGGTTCACGTCCCACCTCGCCGGGCACGGGATCAAGATGATGCTTGGCGAGCACTTGAACGGGTTTGAGGGGCGCACGTTCCTCCAGCGTGTGCAGACCAAGAGCGGCAACCGGATTGACACGACGATGGCGGTCTGTGCGATCGGCTCGGAGCCGAATCTCCAGCTCGTGTCGGCCTCGCCGCTCTGGTCGCAGAACGGCTGCCCGGTGACGGAGCGGCTGGAGAGCGACGAACTCGGAATTTTCGCGGCTGGGGACATCGCGCTTTATCCAAACCCGCACCTCGGCGGAATGCGGCGCGAGGAGCATTGGGACGCGGCGGTGGCGATGGGGCGGCATGCGGGCGTCAACATGGCCGCGAAAAAGATGACGAAATTCGAGTACGTGCCGTGGCACCAGAGCCAGGTCTTCGATCTCACGTTTGATTTCGTGGGTGATTTCACCCGGCCACCGACGCGCGTGGAGATCGAGGGTGACCGTGACAAGAAGCGCAAATTCATGCTGCGCTGCTACCAGCTCAACAAGCTGACCGGTTACGTTTTTTGCAATGCGGACAGCAGAAGGGTGCAGAAAAGCCGGGCGGAATTTCCGAGGATCAAATAGCCCGGCCAGGCCCGGGAAAGATTTTTTCGAGGCGGCGTGTTTGCGAATTGTCTTTTCGCACCGTGTCCCACAAAAAGCAGTCGCGGACGTGCCTCGGCCGCGACATCGAAATGACTCCCGAAACGAAACGTGCAGCGTCTCCCAGTGAGCTGGATGCGCTCGTAGGTGTTCACATCACCCGCGACGACCCCGATATTTACTGGGAAGACAGCCACGGACACTTCCAGTTCGACACCGAACTCGAAGCGCGCCGCGCGCTCTCGGATCCTTACTATCAGCGCTTCCTGCCGGATGTGGACTGGAGCCACACGGTCGTCCGCGAAGTCCGGCGCTACAGCCCGTACTGCACGGATTCCGCCGCGAACTGGGCGCTTGTGGAGAAGGCCTCGGCGCAGTTTGGCTCCATGCTCGTGTGGCGCGAGCGTGGTTACTGGCACGCCGCGTTCGGCACGCATCCGGATGCCGAGGCGCGCACGCCGCTGGTCGCGATCTGCCTCGCGGCGCTCCGGGCCGGCGGGGTGCCGGTGGATGTGTACCACGACCGGATAGATGCCCAGATCAACACCGCGTACACGTTCGAGCAGAACGGCTCCACGAACCACGAGAATTAAAGCCGCGAGATCAGCAGTTCGCGCTGGAAGATGAGTTCCTTCGGGAGGCGGTCGTGGAGCTTGAGCAGAAGCTCATCCTGCCAGAGCAGTTCCCGCTGCCACTCGGCTGGGTCGAATTTGTTGAGCGCGTCCCATTTCTCCCGCGGGAAATCGAGCCCGCGCCAGTCGAACTCCGCGTGCCGCGGCATCCATCCCACCTGCGTCTCGCGGGCTTTTCCGCGTCCGCGACAGCGGTCCACGATCCATTTCAGCACGCGGAAGTTTTCACCGAATCCGGGCCAGAGATAAACGCCGGCGTCATCCTTGCGGAACCAGTTCACGTGGAAAATGCGCGGCGGGTCGGTGAGCTTGCGGCGCACTTGCAGCCAGTGGTTGAAGTAGTCGCCCATGTGGTAGCCGCAAAATGGCAGCATGGCCATCGGGTCGCGGCGCACCTGGCCCGGTGTTCCCGCTGCGGCCGCGGTCGTCTCGCTGCCCATGGTCGCGCCGATGTAAACGCCGTGTGTCCAGTTGAACGCCTGGAAAACGAGCGGCATCGTCGTCGCCCGGCGCCCGCCGAAAATGATCGCGCTGATCGGGACGCCCGCGGGATCTTCTGCCTCGCTGGCGAGCGCGGGGTTGTTGCTCATCGGCGCGGTGAAGCGGCTGTTGGGATGCGCGGCTTTTTCGCGTGAGGCCGGGGTCCACGGCCTTCCCATCCAGTCGGTGGCCTGTGCCGGCGGCGGGCTGTCCTTGCCCTCCCACCACACGTCGCCATCGGGCAGCAGTGCGACGTTTGTGTAGATGGTGTCGCGCGCGATGGTGCGCATTGCGTTGGGGTTGGTGGCGAGGTTTGTGCCGGGTGCGACGCCGAAGTATCCGGTCTCCGGATTGATCGCACGGAGGCGGCCGTCGGCATCGGGCCACATCCATGCGATGTCGTCGCCGATGGTGGTCACTTTCCAGCCAGCGAATGCGGCGGGGGGGATCATCATCGCGAAGTTCGTCTTCCCGCACGCGCTCGGGAACGCTGCGGCGATGTAGGTTTTCTCCCCCTCGGGCGACTCGACGCAGAGGATCAGCATATGCTCCGCGAGCCAGCCCTGCTGCCTCCCGAGCCATGAGCCGATGCGCAGCGCGAGGCACTTTTTGCCCAGCAACACGTTGCCACCGTAGCCGCTGCCGACGCTGATGATCGTGTTCGTTTGCGGGAAGTGGCAGATGAAGCGGCGATCGGGGTTGCAATCGAGAACGCTGTGGATGCCGCGGTTGAAGTCGTCGGAATCGCCGAGCTGCTTCAGCGCGATCGCGCCCATGCGGGCCATGATGCGCATGTTGAGGACGACGTAGATGCTGTCGGTGATTTCGATCCCGACTTTTGCGAGCGGTGCGCCGGGCGGGCCCATGAGATACGGGATGACATACATCGTCCGCCCGCGCATCGAGCCGGCGAGCAACTCGTGGAGCTTCGCGGTCATCTCGCGTGGGTCCGCCCAGTTGTTCGTCGGCCCCGCATCCTCGCGACCGGGCGTGCAGATGAACGTGCATTGCTCGACGCGCGCGACGTCGCTGGGATTCGAGCGGTGAAGATGGCAGCCGGGCAGCTTCCCTGGATTCAGCGGCGTCAATATCCCCTGTGCGACAGCCTCGCGGGTCAGGTGATCCTTTTCGTCATCGCTGCCATCGCACCAAAATACGCTCCCCGGCTCGCACATGGCGCGGTACTTTTCGACGAAGCGAACGACATGGGCATTGGTGAAAGCCACGGAACCAAAGTGCGTATCCATGCGGGAACAATTACCGCCGCGTTCGCGAGCCTGCAACTGCGCGGCTTGGCGGGATGTGAGCGGAATTTGACGCCCGATGTTCTGTGAGTGCATCTTTGACGGTCGCCACCGAATCGTCTTTAGTCGCGCGAACACAACCGACATGGCCCGCTACCTCACTCGCGAATCAGAGCCCTATGGCAAATGGAAGGGCATCCCGATTTACCTCACGACGATCATCACGGCGGCCTTCGTGATCGGTTTGTTCGTGTCAGCGATCCTGTTCTCCGCGCGTTCGCCGCTCCTGTTTACGCTTACTTTTGCGCTTCCGAGTGATTCGTGGTCAGAACTGGCAGCCGCATTCACATATCCGTTCATTGACGAGGTCACTTTCTTCACCCCGTTTTCGATTCTATTTTTCTACTGGCTGGCTGTGGGCATTGAGACGCACCTTGGCCGGGCGGTGCTTGCGAGGCTCCTTGTTCTGCTCACTTTAGTGCCTGTTGTTGCCGCCGCGATTCTTTGGTTCGTGTTCGGCGTCCCCACTGCGGCGCTGGGAGCGGCTCGGTTCGGTCTGTCCGGCAATTTTCTACTCAGCGCCTCGCTCATCATCGCATTTGCGACGCTCTACCCGAATACCGAAATGGGTGGATGGATCCCGTTCAAGTGGGTCGCATTCGCCTGCTTCGTCTGTGGCTCATTGATGCAGATTTCCAGCCGCTACTGGGTCGGTCTCATCGCGCTGTGGGCGGGCTGCCTTGCCGCATTTCTCTACATCCGCCATGCGGTTGAAATGGAGCACGACGATTATGTGCCTTTAGCCGTCCGGCTGCGGGGATTTTTCAGGCGCAAGCCGAAGCTCCGGGTCGTCCGCCGGCCCGAGCATGTGAAGTATCGCGACCGCCAGCACGCGCCCAACGAGCGGTCTGCCGCCGACATCGAGGCCGAGATGGACGGTCTGCTCGACAAGATCGCAAAGAGCGGGCTCGACAGTCTCACCGGCGCCGAGCGCAAGCGGCTTGAAAAAGCGCGTGAGGCACTGCTGAAAAAGGAGCGGCAGTAGTGGTGCGAGCTGCCAGCTTGCACGATAAGATATGCAACATCACAGGGCTGATCGGATGGACGATGCACCCGGTTGTGGCACTTGCGAAAGCCCATCAGCCACTATGCCGACATGGCCTTCGGTCAGCATCATCATCCCGGTTTGGAATGACCCGGTCGCGCTACGCGAGATCCTCGGGACGATTGCAGCATTGACCGGGGTGGGGGAGGTGATCGTGGGCGACGCATCCGCCACGGACGAATGTTCACGCATCGCTTCGGGGGCCGGTGCCCGAGTCATGCGTTCTGAAATTCCGGGCCGGGGGCCGCAGATGAATGCAGCGGCCCGCGTGGCCACGGGCGATGTCCTGCTTTTCCAGCACGCGGACACCGAACTGCGGCAGGCACACCTCGACGCGCTCCGCACGGCGATGAGCAGTCCGGACGTTGCCGGCGGTGCATTCCATCGGAAATTCGACGCGCGGCATCCGCGCCTGATGTGGCTGGAAGGGCTCACACGCTCGCTCGCCGAGCATGGTGGTTCCCTGTACGGTGATCAGTCCATTTTTGTGCGGCGGGCTGTGTTTGAGCGGATGGGCGGCTACCGCGAGTTCGGGCTCATGGAGGATCTTGAGTTTGCAAAACGCCTGCTGCGGGAAGGCCGCCGCGTGGTTCTCGATCCGCCAATCGGGACTTCCGCGCGGCATCATGCGAAGCGCGGTTCGTGGCGCACATCTCTCCGCAATGGTCTGCTGCTTCTGCTCTACCGCGCCGGTGCATCGCCGGATTTCCTGCATGCGTGGTATTATCGAGGATGGGCCCCGGCCCGGCGGAACTGAGCAAACGCAGCTACATCCGCAGGAAATTTTCCAGCAGCCGCTTGCCTTCGAGCGTGAGGATGCTCTCCGGGTGAAATTGAACGCCGTGGATCGGAAGCTCGCGATGCCGAAGCCCCATGATTTCGCCTTCCGCCGTCTCCGCGGTGATCGCGAGGCATTCCGGGAAAGTCTCCCTTTTGACGATCAATGAGTGGTAGCGCGTCGCCTCGAACGGGGATGGAACCCCTGCGAACACGCCTTCGCCGTTGTGCAGGATCGGCGACGTTTTTCCATGCATCAGCCTTGGCGCCCGGATCACGTCGCCGCCGTACACATGCCCGATGCTCTGGTGCCCAAGGCAAACGCCGAGCAGGGGAGTTTCCGGACCGAAGCGGCGGATCACTTCGCAGGAAATGCCCGCCTCCGCAGGCGTGCATGGCCCTGGCGAGATGCAAATCCTTTCCGGCTTCAGAGCTGCGATCTCATCCGGGGAGATCTCATCGTTCCGCTTCACGAGCACGTTGGCTCCGAGTTCCCCGAAGTATTGGACGAGGTTGTAGGTGAAGCTGTCGTAGTTATCTATGACGAGGAGCATTGCCGGAACGTATGGCGCAGAAGCGGAAAGCGGAATCAAGATTCTGCGCTGCACAAAAATTCCCGGCCGACGGGTTGTTTTGGACGACGCTTGTGAAATTTTTCACAAAGAGGTCTTGCGTTGGATTTTTGCGTCCGGTTTAGTCCCGGTTGCTGTGTCTCGCAAGGTGTTCACGCTCGCTCCCGTAATTGTCGTTTCGACGCTCGTTTTCACGGGCTGCGAGAAGCATGTCTCGGTGGAGAATCTGGAGGTCGTGAACCGCCAGCAGGCGCAGGCGCAGAAGCGGGCGGGCAGGGCTGATCACCTGACGGACGGGCTTACGATGAAAGAGGTGGAGGCGGTGCTTGGCGCTCCGGCGAAAGTGTCGCATGGCAAGGTGCAGCGCGAGGTGGTGAAAAACTTCAATTTTACGACGTGGATCTATGAGCAGGATGGGAAGACGATCGAGCTGAGCTTCGTGGACGGGGTTCTTCAAGGGCAGGTGCCGATGTTTGGCGAGAAGCTCGATCCGCAGGCGCCGCTGAAGATGACCAAAAAGCCGGAGACGAAATAATCATGGATATTCCCGCACCGCTGCTGGCGAAGATTGAAGAGGCGATTACGCATTATCCGGCGTCGAAACGCTCGGCTTCGCTGCCGCTGCTCCATTTGTGGCAGGAGCATTTTGGCTTCATCTCGGATGCGGCGATTACTTGGATCGCGGCGAAACTGGAACTTCAGCCGATCAACATTCTGGAGTTGGTGACGTTTTATCCGATGTTCCGCAGGCAGCCTGCGGGCGCGACGCATGTGCGGATTTGCCGGACGCTCTCGTGCGGGCTGGCGGGCGCGTATGAGCTTCGCGAGCGCGTGGCGAAGGCGGCGGGGATTGATTTGGCGGCGTTTCTCGAAGGTCAAAAGAAGACGCTGGATCACGGGCATCCGCACAATCCGGGGCATGGAAACCCGATTGCGGTTTCGCCGGATGGGAAGTTTTCGATGGAGTTCGTCGAGTGTCTCGCTTCGTGCGGTTCAGCACCGGTGGCGATGGTGAATGACAATTTCAAAGAGAACATCTCGCTGGAGAAAGCCGCCGAGTTGCTGAGCGTGAAAGCGAGCGATGCGACGACGCCGAAAGTGCTGCCGCCGCACCCGCGCGAAAAGCGGATCGTTTTCAAAAACATAGACGTCGCGGGCTACACGCCGGACATCGAGTGCTACCTCAAGCAGGGCGGCTACGCGGAGCTGAAGAAAGCACTGGCGATGAAGCCGGAGGACATCACCGCCGAGGTGAAAACGAGCGGGTTGCGTGGACGTGGCGGGGCGGGGTTCCCGTGTGGCGTGAAGTGGGGTTTCATCAAGCGCGGCGGGCCGAAGCCGACGTATCTCATCTGCAACGCGGACGAATCGGAGCCGGGGACTTTCAAGGATCGCTACATCATCCATCAGGACCCGCATCAGCTCATCGAGGGCATGGTGATCTCGGCTTTCGCCATCGGCGCGAACCTCGCGTATATCTACATCCGCGGGGAGTTCCCGGAGGGCGCGATCATTTTGGAAAAGGCGCTCGCGGAGGCGCGGAGGCGTGGGTTCCTCGGCAAAAACGTGCTCGGCAGCGGATTTGACTGCGAAATCTACGTCCACCGCGGCGCGGGTGCTTACATCTGCGGCGAGGAGACGGGCCTCATCGAATCGCTCGAAGGCAAACGCGCTTACCCGCGCATCAAGCCGCCGTATTTTCCCGCCGTGCTCGGGCTGTATCAGTGCCCGACCATCGTGAACAACGTCGAGACGCTCTGCGACGTGAAGCACATCATCGCGATGGGCGGCGCGGGCTACGCCAAGCTCGGCAAGCCGAACAACACCGGCACGCGCATCGTGTGCGTCTCGGGCGACGTGCAAAAGCCGGGCTACTACGAAATCGAAGTCGGCAGCATGACGTTCGGCGAACTGCTGAACGACGTGTGCGGCGGGCCGAAAGCGGGACGGAAGTTCAAAGCGGTCATCCCCGGTGGTTCGTCGGCGAAAGTGCTGCGCTTCGGCGAGCGGTTTAAGCTGAAAGACCGCGAGATTGGCGTGGAGGACATCCCGCTCGATTTCGACACGCTCGCAGCCTGCGGCTCAATGGCCGGCAGCGGCGGCGTCATCGTGATGGACGACTCGCGCAACATGGTCGAGTGCCTGAACAACGTGAACGAATTCTACGCGCACGAGAGCTGCGGCCAGTGCACCCCGTGCCGCGAAGGCGCACAGTGGATGCGGAAAATCACCGACCGAATCGTGGCCGGCGGCGGCACGGAGAAAGACCCCGCGACGCTCGTGAAAATCGCCGACAACATCGCGGGTAAAACAATCTGCGCTTTCGGCGAAGCGTGCTCGTGGCCGGTGCAAAGCTTCGTCGCGAAGTTCCCGGAGGAATTCGCCGCGAAAGCGAAAAAACCGACACCTCCGCCGATGCCGCCGGAATACAACACGACAGAACTCACCGAGAAACCGCAGGTCGAAGCGGTCCCCGCCCCGCGCGGGAACTCACAGGAAATCATGGCGGAGGCGGCGACGAGGTAGCGTTCTTACTCTTTGTCATGCTCATGCTCTTGCTCTGATGCGCTCGCCAACTCCAATCACCGCATGAAACCACTCTTCGACTACGAAAAGCTGAACGTCTATCAGGTGTGCCTGTCATTCAACGCATGGGTCGGCAAACTCCTGCGCGAGGTGAACGAAAAAGCTGCGCTGAAAGACCAACTCGACCGCGCTGCGACCAGCATCCCGCTCAATATCGCGGAGGGAAACGGCAAGTTTTCGCGCAAAGACCGTGCTCGGTATCTCGACATCGCTCGCGGCTCGGCTTTGGAGTCTGCCAGTTGTCTCGACGTGCTCGTGTCGCGCGAACTTGCCACAGAGGAGCGAATCGCTGCTGGCAAACAGATGCTTTTTGAAACTGTGAATATGCTCATGGGATTGCTCCGCCGACTTGGATACGAGTTTGAGACGGGGGAATGGAGCGCGAGACTTCGTGAGGATTCGCCATTCGAGCAAGAGCAGGAGCAAGACAAAGAGTAAGATGTCCACCGCCACCGCCAACGAAGTCCAACTGCTCAACGTCCAGATTGACGGCGTTTGGATGCAATTTCCCAAAGGCACCCGCGTCATCGAGGCGTGCCGGCAGGCGAAAAAACACATCCCGCACTACTGCTACCACCCGAAGCTCAGCGCTCCTGGGAATTGCCGCATGTGCCTCATCGAACTCGGCTCGCCCAAGATGACGCCCGACCGCAAACCCATCGTCGGTGCGGACGGAAAGCCGGAGATTGCGTGGATTCCGCGCCCGCAGATTTCCTGCGCGCAGGACGTGAGCGAGGGCATGGGCATCCGCACCGACTCGCCGATGGTGCGCGAGTGCCGGCAGGGCGTGATGGAGTTTCTGCTTATCAACCACCCTCTCGACTGCCCCATCTGCGACCAGGCGGGCGAGTGCAAGTTGCAGGAGTTTTCCGTCGAGCACGGCAACGCCGAATCGCGCTTCCTCGAACGCAAAGTCAAAAAGCCAAAGTCCGTCGAGCTTGGCCCGCGCGTCACGCTCGATGCGGAACGGTGCATCCTCTGCACGCGCTGCATCCGCTTCATGAAAGAAGTCGCGAACGACGATGTGCTCGGCATCGTGGATCGCGGCACGTTCAACAGCATCGCCTGCCACCCCGACCGCGCGCTCGACCACAACTACTCCCTCAACACCGTGGACATCTGCCCCGTCGGCGCGCTCACGTCGTCGGACTTCCGGTTCAAAATGCGCGTCTGGTTTCTAAAAGAGACCGCCACCGTGGACACCAACTGCGGCACCGGCAGCAACATCACCGTCGGCTCCCGCGAGAACACGATCTACCGCATCACCCCGCGCGACAACGACGCGGTGAATGGCCCGTGGCTGCCCGACTCGCACCGGCTCAATTTCAAGTACGTGAGCGACGAACGCCGACTCGCTGCGCCGGCCATCCGCCCGCAGCTCGGCGACAGCGCGCCGACTTGGCAGCAGGCGATCAATCTCGCCGCCGAGCGGCTGAAAAAGAACGCAGGCCGCGTGGCCGTGCTCGCCAGCGGACGCGCGACGAATGAGGAGCTTTTCCTCGTTTCGCGCCTCGCGAATGCAGTGGGCGCGGTCGGCGTGGACATCCTGCCGCGCACCGGCGCCGCCGACGGGATGCTCATCGCCGCCGACCGCAATCCCAACACCACCGGCGCGAAACTTCTCGGCGTCGCCACCGGCAAACTCGCCGACATCGCCGCCGGCATCCGCGACGGACGCATCACCGCGCTCCTCGCGCTCGGCGAGGACGCCACGAAAGCCGGCCTCACCGCCGCCGACCTCGCGAAGCTCGACGCCATCGTGGCGACCGACATTTTGCCGAACGCCACGACCGCCGCCGCGCACATCGTCCTTCCCGCCAGCGCACCTTTTGAAAAACGCGGCTCGATGATCAACCTCAAGGGCCGCCTCCAGCGTCTCAACAAAGCCACGAACGTCCCCGGCAACGCGCGCGACGATTGGGAAATCCTGCGCGACCTCATCCTCGCCATCTCCGGTAGCAACGGCCTCCACAGTATCGAAGACGTCTTCAAAGCACTCGCCGCCGAAGTCCCCGCGCTCGCCGGACTCTCGCTCAGCAAAATCGGCGACCTCGGCGTGGACATCGCATTACCAAAATGACCGCCGCCCTGCTCGCCAACATCCCGTGGGAAATGCTCGCCTGGTCCGTCGCGAAGGCCGTGTTCATCATCTTCCTCGTCGTGCTGCCGCTCGTGAGCTACACCGTGTATGCGGAGCGGCGTGTCAGCGCGGCCATCCAGGATCGCGTCGGGCCGAACCGCACGGGCATCCCCACCTCGCTGCTTGGCTTCAAGAAAGACATCCAGCTTTTCCTCGGCGGCCTCGGCCAGCCCATCGCCGACGCCGTTAAGTTCATCTTCAAGGAAGACTTCACCCCCGCCGGCGTGAAGCACTTCTATTTCTGGCTCGCGCCCGTGCTCGCGATGCTGCCGCTCGTCTCGCTCGCGTTCATCCCGTTTGGCAGCACTTTTCTCGGCGAGAAAATGGTCATCGCCGACGTGAGCGTGAGCGTCCTCGGCATCTTCGCCGTCACGGGCTGCGGCGTGTATGCCATCGTCCTCGCGGGCTGGGCGGCGAACTCGAAATACCCGTTCCTCGGCGGCATCCGCAGCACGTCGCAGATGATCAGCTACGAACTCTCGATGGGCCTCAGCATCATCCCGGTGCTCATGCTTTTTGGCGGGATGCAGCTCAGCTCGCTCGTCGAATACCAGGCCGCGAACGGCTGGCTGCTGCTTCCGTTTTGGGGGAAAGGACTGAGCCTTGAGCGATGGCTCATGCTCCTCCCGCTCGGCATCAGCTTCATCGTCTTCATGATCTCCGTCTTCGCCGAGACCAACCGCCTCCCATTCGATCTCCCCGAGTCCGAGACCGAACTCGTCGCCGGCTACCACACGGAATACAGCTCGATGAAATTCGCCCTCTTCTTCCTCGGCGAATACGTCGCGATGATCGTCGGCAGCGCCCTCGCCGTCGTCTTCTTCTTCGGCGGATGGCACCTTCCCTTTATCCCGAACGGCGCGGGCGAGGGCGGGCTCAGCTTCCTCAATTTCCTGCCCGACTGGATTTGGGGCATCGTTAACATCGGCGTCTTCTTCGGCAAAGTGACCGTCCTGCTCATCTTCTTCATCTGGGTGCGCTGGACGCTCCCGCGCTTCCGCTTCGACCAGCTCATGCGAATCGGCTGGCTCTACCTCTTCGAGATCGCCCTTGCGAACATCTTCCTCACCGCCGCCATCATCGCGCTGACAAACAAGTAACATGGCCTACGTCGTCCAACGTCCCGAACTCACGCTGAAGGAGAAAGTCTATCTCCCGAGCATCCTCAGCGGCCTGAAGATCACCTTTGGCCACCTCGTCAAAACCCTCAAGGGCGAGACAAAGGTCACCATGCAGTATCCCGAGGAAAAGTGGGATGCCAGCCTGCCCGAGCACTACCGCGGCGCTCCGACCCTCGTGCGCGACGAGCGCGGACGCGAGCGGTGCGTCGCCTGCCAGCTCTGCGAATTCATCTGCCCGCCGAGGGCCATCACCATCAAGCCCGAGGAAATCCCGGCGGAAAACCAATACGCCAAAGTCGAAAAGCGCCCCGCGGAATTCGACATTGATATGATCCGCTGCATTTACTGCGGCATGTGCGAGGAAGTCTGCCCCGAGCAGGCCATCTTCCTGCGGAAAGACTACGCCATCACCGGCATCACCCGCGCCGAGATGAACCACGACAAGGCGAAACTCTACGAGCTGGGCGGCGTCTTCCAGGGACTCGTGCATAAGTGGAATCCCGAAAAGTAATTTATGATTTCAGATTTCAGATTTCAGATTTCGACACGCGCCCCCCGCGCGGAGCGTCGTGCTGTGCTGAAAACAGAAGGCGCATCGGACTGGGCGCGAATCGGCGTGAGATACACCAGCCCTGCGTTCGCTTGTCTTGCCACATTGCTGCTCGCCGGTTGCTCGAATATCCCCGCGCCGAGAACAGCCACCGTTGTCCCGCATATCGGGCGCGTGCTGGAATCTGCCACACTCAAGCCTATCGCAGGCGCCAGCGTCGAGGTGTTGGGCGTGCCGGAGACCAGAGTGCTCACCGACCGCAACGGCTATTACAGAACGAAAGAGGCGAGGCAGCGTTACTTTGGAGATGCCTACGCACGGCTGACATCGTTGCGCGTGGCATCCATCGGGCATTTTCCGCAGAACGTGGACTGGAACTTGAACATTGATTCACTGAGCCTGATGAGCGCGTTCATTGATTTCAGCAAACGCCACATGCCGGATGTCTGCCTCAACCCCATGTCAAAACAGAGCGTGATGTGGGACTACGAAAAGAAACAGAAGGATTGGGTGAAAACAGCCTTCTCGAATAACTCCGCGCTTTTTCGCAGGCCCACGGAAAAGGAGTTCGCGAAGTTCCGCCGCAAACAACTGGAATCTGAATTCGGTAAGGAAGCTGTCGCCCATGCCCTCGACAAACCCGGTGCGAAAGACATCTACGAATTGGCCTACCCGGAGTTCACCCGGAAGCGCCGGCAACTACAGCATGGTCGGACGGGAAGCAGCGCCACCTCGCCATCAGACTACCTTTTTCTACATAAAAACTCCGCGCAACGCAGCGCGCCTGCGATTTCCATGAAGCACGTTGATGTGTGTTTCGACGCAGCGCAGCCCAATCAGAAATCGCCAATCGGCAACCGGCAATGAATCCACTTCTTTTCTGGCTCTTCTCGCTCCTGATGCTCGGCTTTGGCGTCAGCGTCGTCGTGAACCGCAACCCGGTCGCGAGCGCGCTTAGCCTTGTGTCGAGCTTCCTGTGCCTGGCCGCGCTGTTCGTCGGACTGGATGCCTATTTCATCGGGGCCATCCAGGTCATCGTCTATGCGGGCGCGGTGATGGTGTTGTTCCTGTTCATCATCATGCTGTTAGATCTGCGGGCGGAGGAGCGGCGGAAATTCAACAAAGTGGCGTTCTTCGGCGGCGGACTCGTCGCGCTGGCGTTCGCGGCGCAACTCATCGGCGTGCTCGGCAAACATCCGCGCGGCGACAAGCCATTCCCCGCGCTGAACCTGCCGCCCGGCGAGCAACTCAACGACCTCAAGCATGTCGGCGAGACGCTCTTCACGTCGCACAACCTGCCATTTCAAGTCGTCGGCGTGCTCATCCTCGTGGCGACCATCGGGGTCATCGTGATTTCCAAACGTGAACTGAAATGACGCTCACTCTCAACCACTACCTGCTCGTCAGCGGCCTGCTGTTCACCATCGGGTTCGCGGGCGTGCTGCTGCGGCGGAACATCATCATCATCTTCATGTGCCTCGAATTGATGCTGAACGCCGCGAACCTCTCGCTCGTTGCGTTCAGCCGCTTCAACGTCGGCCCGGACGGGTTGCCGAACTTCAACGCGCAGGTGCTCGTGTTTTTCATCATCACCGTCGCCGCCGCGGAAGTGGCGGTCGGCCTCGCCATCATCGTCGCCCTTTTCCGCGCGCGGCAGACGACGAACGTCGAGGACATCAGCTCGATGAAATTTTAGTCCACGAAATACACGAAATACACGAAAGGACTTTATGCCGGAACTACTCTACAAAGACGAAGCTTACAAAATCATGGGGGCTTGTTTTGAGGTGTACAAGGAGAAGGGGTGCGGGTTTCACGAGAATATCTTTCAGGAGTGCTTGGAGATCGAGTTTCGCCTGCAAGGATTGCCTGCGATTCCGAAACCGTGGCTCGAACTGGAATACAAGGGGCACAAGCTACAGAGCAAACTTCAGCCGGACTTTATCTGTTTCGGGGACATCATCGTTGAGTTGAAAGCGGTTTCCGAAATCACCGATGAGCATCGGGCGCAGGTGATGAATTATCTCAAGGCGAGCGGCAAACGCCTCGGATTGCTGGTGAACTTTGGGCACCATCCAAAAGTCCAGTGGGAGCGCATCGTCGCGCATGACAACTGGGAGCCGCCAGCCGCCACCAAGACGCCGCTTGACCTGCACGCATGACAATTTTCGTCCACGAAATACACGAAACACACGAAAGGGATTCCGCTTCGCGGCTGCTTTCGGGACGGGGCTTTTGTCAGCGAAACACACGAAAGGGAGCGTGCTCGCAAGCGGCTCCTGAATCGGAGCTTTTTCGTGTCTTTAGTGTCTTTCGTGGACAAAAACTCTGAATGAACACCGCCCATCTCATCCCGTGGTTCATCCTCCTGAATCCGCTCATCGCAGCGGCGCTGATCCTTTTCGTCACGCGGAAATGCCATGCGAGCAGCACGACCCTCTCCGTGATGTCGTCGTTCTTCGGCCTGTGCGCCGCGCTGATCGCGTTCACTTTCCCGAGCGGGCACGGGCACGCCATCCACAGCGCGGTGAACTGGCTCGATTTCGGCGGCGCGCTCACGGTGCCGTTTGGCGTGCAACTCGATGCGCTCGCGCAGGTGATGCTCCTCGTCGTCACGGGCGTCGGCTTTCTCGTCCACCTGTACAGCACGGTCTATATGGAGCACGACGACGCGCGCCCGCGGTTCTTCGGGCATCTGTCGCTGTTCATGTTTTCGATGCTCGGCATCGTGCTCGCGGACAACTTCGCGATGATGTTCATCTTCTGGGAACTCGTCGGCGTGAGCAGCTACCTGCTCATCGGCCACTGGTTCACGCGCGACGCGGCGGGCAAGGCGGCGAACAAGGCGTTCATCATGAATCGCATCGGCGACTTCGGCTTCATGATCGGCATCCTGATGCTGTGGGGCAGCGCGGGCACCGTGACTTTTGCCGGACTCGAAGCAGCGAAAGGCGCGCTCACCACCAGCCCCGCGTATCTCACCGTCGCGCTGCTGTGCATCTTCTGCGGCACGCTGGGAAAGAGCGCGCAGTTTCCTCTGCACACATGGCTTCCCGACGCGATGGAAGGCCCCACGCCCGTCAGCGCGCTCATCCACGCGGCTACGATGGTCGCAGCGGGCGTCTTCATGCTCGCGCGCGTCGCATTCCTCATCGGCGTGTCGCCGGATGCCGCGTGCGTCATCGCGTGGGTCGGCGGCATCACCGCGCTGCTCGCCGCGCTCATGGCCACGCAGCAGGACGACATCAAGCGCATCCTCGCCTACAGCACGCTCTCGCAGCTCGGCTACATGGTCATGGCCATCGGCGTCGCGCCCGACCTTAGCCAACACGGTGGCGGCCCGGCGATGTTCCATCTTTTCACGCACGCATTTTTCAAGGCGCTGCTCTTCCTCGGCGCCGGCGCGGTCATCCACGCGCTGCACCACGAGCAGGATATTTGGAAAATGGGCGGCTTGCTGAAAAAGATGCCGCTCACCGGGCGGACGTTCGCCATCGGCACGCTCGCGCTCACGGGATTCCCGTTCCTTGCCGGGTTCTTTTCCAAGGACTCCATCCTTCTCGCCGCGCACGGCGCGAGCACCGCGCTGTTCATCGTCGGCCTCGGCGTCGCCGTGCTCACCGCGTTCTACATGACGCGCCTTTTCGTCGTCGCCTTCCTCGGCAAACCGCGCACCGAAGCCGCGAGCCACGGCCACGACGGCCCCGCGCGAATGACCGCGCCGCTCGTCATCCTCGCCGTGCTCAGCGTCATCGCGGGCTACGGCACGTCGAAATGGTTCTTCCACCCGCATGACTACTCGATGCTCGTCCCGCTGCTCGCTACCGGCGCGTTCACGCTCGGTACCTTCGCCGCGTGGACGCTCTACAACGGCAAAGACCGCGAACCGCTCTCGCTGCCGCTGTTCCGCAACAAGTTTTACCTCGACGAAATCTACGGCGCCATCGTCACCGGCACGCAGGACGTGCTCGCATGGTTCGCCGGGTGCGTGGATGCGCTGCTTTCCGGCCTCGTGCGTGCCACCGGCATGGCCGCATACGGTGCCGGAGTCGTCCTGCGCCTTTTCCAATTCGGCAACCTGCAAGGCTACGCCTTCATCTTCGGCGCTGGAGTCGTGGCGTTGGTCTGGCTCGTAGTTTTCAAATGATATGAGCGCTTCACCCAACTGGATGCTCTACGCACTCATCGGCCTTGTGGTCGTCGCTGTGGTCGCCGCCATCGTCCATTTCACATCCAAAGACTGATGACCGTTCTCAACTTCATCGTCCTGCTGCCCATCCTGAACGCGCTGGCCATCGCGTTCGGCGCTCCGGCGCGCAAGAGCGCGCTGCTCTCGGCGTGGACGCAACTCATCCTCACGCTGTTCGCCATCGCGGGCTACAACACCGCGAAAGGCGGTTACCAGTTCGGCAGCACATGGCAGGTCGCGCCCGACTGGGGCATCGCCTTCACGCTCGGCGCGGATGGCCTTTCGCTCGTCATGCTCCTGCTCACCGCGGTCGTCACGCTTGCCGCAGTCTGGGCAACGCCGCGCATTGAAAAGCGCGAAAATCTTTTCTTCGTCTGCGTGCTGCTCATCAGCGCTGGCGCGGCGGGCGCATTTGCGTCGGTGGACCTGTTCTTCTTCTACGCCTTCCACGAACTCGCGCTCATCCCGACCTTCCTGCTCATCGGCATCTGGGGCCACGGCGAACGGCAGGTCGCCGCGTGGAAAACGACCATCTACCTCGCGGTCGGGAGCATCATTCTGCTCGTTGGCATCGCGAAGCTCTACCTCGCATTCCCCGTTGAGGCGCGCACCTTTGACCTCACCGTGATGCAGGCGAATCGCGCCCTCATCCCCGCCGACGCGCAAGCCGGCATCTACATCTGGCTGCTCATCGGATTCGGCATCCTCATTTCGCTCTTCCCGTTCCACTCGTGGGCGCCGCTCGCCTACGCCAGCGCACCCACGCCCGCCGCGATGCTCCACGCGGGCGTGCTGAAAAAATTTGGCCTCTACGGCCTCATCCGTGTCGCGCTTCCGTTACTGCCCGAGGGCGCGAAAGCGTGGGCGAACCTTCTGCTCGTCCTCCTCGTCTGCAACATCCTCTACATCGGCCTCGTCACCATCGCGCAGAAGCGGCTGGATTGGATGCTCGGCTACTCGTCCGTCATGCACATGGGCTACGCCTTCCTCGGCATCGCCGCCGCAAACGTCGTCGGCGTCACCGGCGCCGCGCTGCTCATGCTCGCGCACGGCCTCAGCATCGCCGCGCTGTTCGCCATGTGCGGCCACCTGCGCCAGACCACGCCCTCGCTCGCCTTCACCAGCATGGGCGGACTCGCCAAACGTGCGCCCTTCCTCGGCTACGCCTTCGGCATGGCCGCATTCGCCAGCATCGGCCTGCCCGGCTTCGCGAACTTTGCCAGCGAGTTGATGGTCTTTTTCGGCGCATGGAAAACTGGCGGCGCCACACTCAACTTCGGCCCCGTGCAAATCGCCACCATCTGCGCGCTTTGGGGCGTCGTCATCAGCGCCGTGTACATGCTGCGCGCGTATCGCCAGATGTTCCAGGGCGAGCCACACGACAACACCGCCGCCGTCACCGACCCCGCGTGCTGCACGCGATGGGCCGTCCTCATCCTCCTCGCCGCCCTGCTAGTCGGCGGCCTGTGGCCGAAGAGCTACGTGAATTTCATCCAGCCCAGCGTGGAGGCGCTGTTTGCGAAATGAACGCGAAAGTAGTCATCATCGCTCCGCGTGATGCGTGGGTGCCCGAACGGACGACTAACGCCGAGTGGAATTCCGCCGCCACCCGCGTCGGCGAGACACCCCGCGTCACGCGGGGCGATGACGGCTACTTTGCCTCGCGGCACTCACGAAGCCGCTCTGTTTTTTAGCCCGATGCAACAACTCATCCCAGCCATCACGCTCGAAGTCGCCGTCCTCATTCTCGGCTTGCTGATGCTTTTTGCCGAGGCGTTCAGCAAGCGCGCGGATCGCTCGCACATGGCGGGCTACGCCATCGCGGTGCTGCTCGCGCTCATCGGGTATTCGTTCTTCACGCAGAGCGCACCGACGGAACTCACCGGCTACTGGAAATTCTACGCCGCCGACGCCACATCGCTCTTTTTCAAACGCATCGCGCTCGGCACCACGGTCGTCGTCCTCGTCATGGCGCGGGAATACCGGCACGTCCTGCAAAAGTACATCCCCGGCACCGAGGCGGGGCGGGGCACTGGCGAATTTTACTGCCTGCCCGTCTTCATCTGCGCGGGGCTGATGTTCATGGCGTCGGCGGTGGATTTCATCCTCATCTTCGTCGCGCTGGAACTCGTCACCATCGGCTTCTACGTGCTCGTCGCCTACATGCGGCGGCACACGCAGTCGCTCGAAGCGGGCGTGAAATACCTCATCCTCGGCGCGCTCAGCACCGGCTTCCTCGTGTACGGCATCACGTGGATCTTTGGCCTGACAGGGCAGACGAATCTCATCGCGGTGAAAGTAGCGCTCATGAATGGCTTCGGGGCTCCCAGCGCGAGCGGTGCGCATGAATACGGCGCGTTGATCGGAAATGAGGGCGCGCTTCTTTTCGGCATCATGCTCATCATGATCGCGCTCGGATTCAAAATCGCCGCCGCGCCGTTCCAGCTCTGGGTGCCCGACGTCTATCAAGGCGCGCCCACGCCCGTCACCGCGTTCCTCAGCGTCGGCAGCAAGGCCGCGGGTTTCATCGTCCTGGTACGTGTGCTGGATGTTTTTCTCGCCGTCCCCGCGGTGCAGGGGAAGGTGGTTGCACTGCTCGTCGTTCTCGCCGTGCTCACGCTGCTTTACGGCAACCTCGCCGCGATGCCGCAGGACAACCTCAAACGCCTGTTCGCATACTCGAGCATCGCACACGCGGGCTACCTCCTGATCGCATGCGCGACGCTCGGCACCCAACCGGCGCTGGCGAAGGAAGCCATCAGCTTTTACCTCGCCGGCTACCTCGTGATGACGCTGCTGTCGTTCCTCATCCTCATCATCGTCGCGCGTCACTCGCGCGGCGACGAGATCCACCACTTCAACGGCCTCGGCAAGCGATCGCCGTTCCTGGCGGCAGGCATGACTCTCGCCATCGCAAGCCTTGCGGGCATTCCGCTTACCGCGGGTTTCCTCGGGAAGTTCCTGATATTCAAAACCGCCGTCGCCGCCGGGCAATGGACGCTGATCGGCATTGGCATCATCGGTGTCGCAGCGGGATTCTACTATTACTTCAAAGTCCTTGCCGCCATGTATTGGCGGGAGCCGGGAGACGCGACGGCGATCCGCATCTCGTCTCTTGCGCGCGCATCGGTCGTCGTGCTGTCGGTTTCAATCATCATCCTCGGTATCTGGCCAAAACCGATCCTCGATCAGTTGAAGGATGCGCCTGCAGCACCCGGCCACCTTGCGAATCATTGAGGGTGCGATGAAGGTTTGTGACTGATGAGTTGGCGGTTGAGTGGTTGAGGAAGATGAAAACGATGCTCGCCACACCCTGCTTCCGCCACGCCGCAGCCGCACTATTATTCACGACGATGCCCTGCCGCACGGCGGAGACTGAGTGGCCGCAGTTTCGCGGGCCGACGGGGCAGGGGCTTTCGCAGGCGGCGGGCGTTCCACTGCGATGGAGCGCGGACACAAATGTGGCGTGGAAGGTGAAAATGGGAAGCGGGTGGTCGTCGCCGGTTTTGTCCGGCGGCAGGCTCTATCTTACCGCAGCCACCGGCGCGGATGGGGCGGTGTCCTTGCGCGCATTGTGCCTCGATGCCGCGGATGGGCGGACAATTTGGGATGCGGAAGTGTTCAAGCCGGATGCGCAGTCCGTTCGCGCGATCCACCGGAAGAACTCGCTTGCGAGCGGGACGCCCATCGTGGCGGAGGGACGTCTGTACGTGCATTTCGGACACATGGGCACGGCTGCGCTGGATTTGAACGGGAAAGTGATTTGGAAGCAGGAATCGGTGAAATATCCGCCGGTGCATGGCAATGGAGGATCGCCTGCGCTTGCCGACGGGATGTTGGTTTTCAGTTGCGATGGCGCGGATGATCCGTTCGTCGCCGGGCTGGATGCGGCAAGTGGCGCAGTCCGGTGGAAGACGCTGCGAAAGACGACGGCGAAGAAGCCGTTCTCATTTTGCACGCCGCTGGTGGTGAGTGTCGGCGGGGTGTCGCAGGTGGTTCTGCCGGGAAGCGGATTTGTCGCCGCCTACGATCCACGGACGGGCGCGGAGAAATGGCGGGTGGGTTATGGCGAGGGGTACTCGGTGGTGCCACGGCCGGTTTTCGCGCACGGGTTGTTGTTCGTGAGTTCCAGCTTCGACAAGCCGGTGCTGAAGGCGATTCGCCCGGCGGGAGCGGCCGGGGATGTGACTGAATCGCATGTTGCATGGACCGCCATCAAAGGCGTGCCCCACACGGGTTCGATGCTGGTGGTTGGCGACGAGCTGTATTTCGTGTCCGACGGCGGAATAGCGACGTGCGCGGATGCGAGGACGGGGACGGTGCATTGGAGCGAGCGGCTCGGAGGGGACAACTCGGCGTCGCCATTCCACGCGGAAGGGCGTGTCTATTTCCTGAATGAGACGGGGACGACGACGGTGGTGAAGGCGGGCAAAAAATTCGAGGTGCTTGCAAAGAACGATGTGGGTGAGCGCACCCTGGCGTCTTGCGCCGTGGCAGACGGCGCCATCTTTCTCCGCTCGGAGGGGCATCTGTGGAAGATTGGGAAGTAGCGGGAAGATCCGGCGGCTCTTACGGGGGCGGTTCAGTGCCGTTCTGCGACCTTGCGAGTGCATCAAATTTCTTCCTCCACTCTGCTCCATCTTTGCGCCGCCCGGTGACGGTGAAGAATTGAAGGATGCGCTTTGTTGCGGCCGCGAAACGGGCTTTGTCCATCTCGGTCGCCGGTGTGCCGAGGGTTTCGATGGCGGTGGCTGCGGCGAGGATTTCGCGCGCCGCGTCTGCATCCCTGCTGGCCTGCAGGAATGCGCTTCCCATGAGCGCGCGCAGTTCAACGACCGGCCAGCCGGTCGCACCGAGGGCCGTGCGAAGTTCGAGGGACTGTTGTGCGGATTGCGCTGCGGCGGGGAAATTGCGCGCGTCCATTTGT
The DNA here is from genome assembly GCA_945861385.1 of Prosthecobacter debontii. Classification (GTDB taxonomy): domain Bacteria; phylum Verrucomicrobiota; class Verrucomicrobiia; order Chthoniobacterales; family Chthoniobacteraceae; genus SXWH01. Next base: position 17,363 of record CAMAUI010000030.1, on the reverse strand, counting down.
GCAGCGGCGAGCGCGGCGAGGGTTTCGGCGAGTGTCGTGCTGGCGGCATTACGGGCGGCATCCGCGGAGGTTTTCTCCCGCAGGGCTTCCTCGCGTGCAGCGATGGCCGCGGCCTCGGCGGATTTCATGCGCTCCTCTGCTTTCGCGCGCACGGCGGCCTCGGCTTCGCGGGAGGATTTTTCCTTTTCCGCGGCTGCCAGCGCGTCGTCCCGCTGCTGCCGGGTTTGCTGCCCGGTGCGCTCCGCGGCGGTTTGCGTGCTGAGAGCGGCTGCCTCGGCCTGGCTTTGTTGCTGGCGGGCCTCGGCGGTTTCGCTTTGTGCAGAGATCGCTTCGCTTTCTGCTTCGGCACGCTTTGCTTTCTCGATGAAAAAGAGCATGGCAAGCGCGCCCGCTGCGGCGGCAAGGAGTGAGGCGGCCAGCCAGGGGATCGTGTTTGGCCGGATTGGCGGTGCAGTTGCGTTGGCGAGTTGCGCCGCAGACATGGGGACGAGCGCCATGGCGTGTCCCGCTTGCGATGGGGATGTGATCTGCTGTGCGCGGATGACTGCCGGAGCCTGGGGTCGTTCCGCATCTTCCCGTCCGGCTCTGGCGCCGAGCCGTTCCTCGATCCGGCTGCGCAGCGCGTCGTCGTCGCGGCACGCGCGGGCGAGGTACGCTGCGCGTTCCGCGGGATCGGCAATGGCGCTGGCGAGCGCGAGGATGGAGAGTTCGCCTGGGGTGACGGATGGCGCCTCCGGTGCGGGCGGCGGTGTGGCGGTTGGATGGGCTGGGCGTGGTTTGATGAAAGGCTTCACGGCGATTGCCTCCGATAGCAGAAAGCCGCGCCTGATGCACAAGCGCGGCTTTCGTTTGCTGGATTTTGTTTCCGGCTAACTCTTGAAATGGAGCGGCGCCCCGGCGCGCATCGCCTCGTGCTCGGCGTCGGTGCATGCGCTGTTGAGCGGCACATTCACGGGCGCATCGCTGGAGGAGACGATGCCGTTCTCAAGCAGCCAGGCCTCGAGTTCCTCGCCGGAAATGTCCGCGAGCATCGTGCCATTGATCTCGAGTGTCGGCTGGAGGGATTGCCCGCTTTTTTGCTCCATCTCCCACCGGAAGGCCGGGTTTTTGATGATGTCCTTGTCCTCGTACTGGAGGCTGTATTTTTTGAGCACAGCGCGCACGCCGTTGCTCCAGCCACAGGATGTTTTCATCCAGGCGGTGATGTTTGGTTTTTCCATAGTGGTTTGCATGATGACGCGCATCTGCGGGAGCGCAACGCGGAATTGCCACGCGCCGGCGGCCCGGCCATCGTGCGGGTCTTTTCCAATGATTGACGTTTGGACCAATGCACATCCGTGGTTGCGCGGGCTCGTGAGCTACGAGCCGGGCAAGCCGATCGAGGACGTGGCCCGCGAGCTGGGCCTGCGTCCCGACGAAATCATCAAGCTCGCGAGCAACGAAAACCCGCTGGGGCCTTCGCCCAAGGCGCTTGCCGCGATGCGTGACATGCTGGAGCGGGCGCACTTTTACCCCGATGGCGGCGGCTATTACCTGCGCGAAGCCATCGGGGAAAAGACCGGGCTGGAGCGCGGGAACGTGATCCTCGGCTGCGGGAGCAACGAGATCATCGAGTTCATCGGCAAGGCGTTTCTTTCGCCAGGGGATCAGATCGTCACGGCCCGGCATGCGTTCGTCGTTTACAAATTGATGGCCACGCTTTTTGGCGCCGAGACCATCGAGGTGCCCGATCCCGGCTTCGCTCACGATCTGGATGGGATGCTTGCGGCAATCACGCCGCGGACGAAGGAGGTGTTCATCGCGAACCCAAACAACCCGACGGGCACGCTGCTCTCGCAGGCGGAGATTGATCGCTTCATGGCGCGCGTGCCTGAGCATATCGTCGTGGTATTCGATGAGGCGTATTACGAGTTCCTGCCCGAGCCGCCGGATGTGCTCAAATACGTGCGCGAGGGCCGCAATGTCGTCGTCCTCCGCACCTTTTCAAAAATCCAGGGCCTCGCAAACCTCCGCATCGGCTACGGTCTCGCGCCCGCATCGTTGATTGATGTTCTGCAAAAAACGCGGCAGCCCTTCAACGCGAACGGCATTGCCCAAGCGGGCGCGCTTGCCGGGCTGCGAGACGACGAGCACCAGCGCAGGACCCGCGAACTGACCATCGCCGGGAGGACATGGATGCAGGCGCAATTCGCCGCGCTCGGGCTCGAGTATGTGCCGAGCCATGCGAACTTCGTCCTGGTGAAAGTCGGCGACGGCAGGGCGGTGTTTGGAGGGCTGTTGAAAAAGGGAGTCATCATCCGGGACATGGCCGCGTATGGCCTGCCGGAGTGGATCCGTGTCAGCATCGGCACGCAGGCGCAGAATGAGCGGTTCATGACGGAACTGAAAGTGTTCCTCGGGAAGTGATGCCGCGGGTGGAAGCCGGGCAGATCGTTTTTGTCTATGGCACGCTCAAGCGCGGAGGCCGGTGGCATCACTTGCTAGGCGATGCCGAGTTGTTGGGCGGGGCGAGGACGCTGGCGCCGCACCCGCTGATCGTGGATGATTTTCCCTACCTTCTCGATGAGCCGGGGCGGGGCCTGATCGTCGAGGGCGAACTCTACCGGGTGAATTCGCGGACGCTCGCCCGGCTCGACGAACTCGAGGGCCATCCACACGAATATCACCGCAGGCGCCTGCCCGTGCGGGCGGGCGACGGCGAGCCGTGCGAGGCGTGGGCGTACTTTCTGAGCGACCCGGTGATCATCGCACGGGTGAAGGAGAAAGGCATCGCACCGATCGCGGTTTTCGACGCGCGTAACGGCGGGGCGCATCTCAGTTTTTGAGCGGGTCGAGAGAGGCCTCGGGGTAAAAGGGTGGAGTGCGCCATGGGTTGATGGTGAACCAAGGAAGCCGGACGCGCGCAGCTCTCTCATCCCGCGGAACTGCACGATGATGCCGCCGCTTTCATCCGTGTCAGGCGTTGCCGCTGAGCGTGGCGATTGCGCGGTGGTGGTTTCGCACGAGATCCTCGCCAGCGGTGGTGCTGATTTTCAAGTCGCGGAGAAGCCCGTCCTCCAGCCGGTAGATCCAGCCATGGATGGCGAGATCCTGCCGGCGGTCCCATGCATCCTGAACGATGGTGGTCTGGCCTACGTTGAGGACTTGCTCGATGACGTTGAGTTCGCAGAGGCGGTCGGCTTGTTCGTCGGCGGGGAGGGTCTCGAGGAGGGCTGCATGTTTGTCGCGGATGTCCTGGATGTGGCGGAGCCAGTTATCAATGAGGCCGAGCCGGCGGGCTGTGAGGGCGGCGAGGACGCCGCCGCAGCCGTAGTGGCCGACAACGATGACGTGTTTGACGCGCAGGACATCAACGGCGAACTGGAGGACGGAAAGGCAGTTGAGGTCGGTGTGAACGACGACGTTGGCGACGTTGCGGTGTACGAAGACCTCGCCGGGCAGGAGGCCGGTGATCTGGTTGGCGGGGACGCGGGAATCGGAGCATCCGATCCACAGATATTCCGGGTTTTGGACGCGCGCGAGTCGCTCGAAGAAAGACGGATCCTGGGCGGTGATGGCCGCGGCCCATTCGCGGTTTTTGACGAGCAGGTGATTGAGGTCGGACATGCGATGCGCGGTGGGTATGCCGGGATTTTTGGCGGATGCCAACTTTTGCATGTTCGTTTCTTCCATGCGGAGCACCGGCCTGTGTAAAGTGGGCGGAGAGTTTATGACCAAGCTCAACCTTCAGGCTGCGACGGACAGGACGCTGGCGATCATCATGGGTGGTGGCGCGGGGACGCGGCTGTTCCCTTTGACGAAGGATCGCTCGAAGCCGGCGGTGCCGCTGGCGGGGAAGTACCGGCTGGTGGACATCCCGATTTCGAACTGCCTGAACTCGGACATGCGGAGGATGTATGTGCTCACGCAGTTCAACAGCGTGTCGCTGCACCGGCATATTCATGCGACGTACAAGTTCGACCAGTTTTCGCGGCGCTTCGTGGAGATCATGGCGGCGCAGCAGACGCCGTCGGCGGCGCAGTGGTACCAGGGCACGGCGGATGCGGTGCGGCAGAATCTCACGGATTTCCTGAGCCTCCCGTGCGAGTATTATTTGATCCTGAGCGGGGATCAGCTCTACCGGATGGACTACCGCGATGTGCTCCGGCAGCACATGGATTCGAACGCGGATGTGACGCTCGTGACGCTGCCGGTGGATCGCGGGCCGGCCAGCGAATTCGGGATCATGAACACGGATGAGGAGCGGAGAATCACGGAGTTTGTGGAGAAGCCGAGGGATGCGGCGGTACTCGATGGCTTGCGGATTCCGCCGGAACTGCTTCGGCAACTGGGCCGCCCGGAGGACGCGGATCTGTATCAGGCCTCGACGGGGATTTATGTCTTCAACCGCGAGGCGCTGGTGCGTGCGCTGGACAATGCGTTCCTCGATTTCGGAAAACATGTGATCCCCGCCGCGATCAAGGAGATGCGGGTGATGGCGTATGTGTTTCAGGGATATTGGGAGGACATCGGGACGATCCGCTCGTTTTTTGAAACGAACCTCGGGCTCACGCAGCCGCTGCCGCCGTTTTCGTTTTTCGATGCGACGGCTCCGATCTATACGAACCCGCGGTTTCTGCCGGGGAGCAAGGTGAACGCCGCGGACATCCGCCAGGCGATCGTGAGCGAGGGCTGCATCATCACCGAGGCGCACATCGAGCGGGCGGTGATCGGCGTGCGCAGTGTCATCAAGACCGGCACGACGATCAAAAACGCCGTGGTGATGGGGGCGGATTATTACGAGGAGACACATCCCGGGGCGCAGGGCGAGCCGCCGCTGGGGATCGGGCATCATTGCAACGTGAGCGATGCGATCGTGGATAAGAACGTCCGGATCGGGAACAATGTGGTGATCTCGGCGGATGGGAAGGACAAGGACGCCGATGGACCGCTGGTGAGGTGGGGGAATGGATCCCAGCAGCCGCTCTTTTATATCCGCGACGGTATCGTGATCATCCCGAAGGGCGCGGTGATCCCGGATGGGATGTGGATCTGATCCGCCGATGCGAGCACGCTCAGTTGCCATCCTTTTGTTTCTGCTGCCGGCTCTCGTGCCCGTGGTCATGGCCGGCGCCGGGGAGCGGGCGGCGGAACTGATCCGCGAGAACAGCGGGGCGCTGGTTTTCATCGAGAACAGCGATGGCTCGGGAAGCGGCTTCGTTTGCACGATCGGAGGCAGGAAATTCGTTGTGACCAACCAGCATGTGATCGCCGGCACGCAGGGCGTCCGCTTTACCCTGCTGGATCGTGAGCCGCTGAAGACGGGTGCGGCCGCTGCGGCCTCGGGGCACGACATCATGACGTTTGCCGCGGATGCGGCCCCGCGCGCGATGGAGATGATGGCCGGTGTGGAGAAGGAGGCGGCGGTGGGGGACGAGGTGGCGGTGCTGGGCAACGCCGAGGGTGCGCGGGTCATCCGGCCCTTTGTCGGCAAGCTCGTGGGCATCGGCCCGAATCTCGTGGAGGTGAGCGCGGAGTTCGTGCCCGGCAACAGCGGCAGCCCGATCGTGCATTTGAAAAGCGGCAAGGTGATCGGCGTGGCCACCTACGCGGTCGTGCGGCAGATTGATTCCCTGACGGGCAGGCGCAACCCGCAGGTGCGCCGCTTCGGATTCCGCCTCGACAGCGTGAAGCAGTGGCAGCCCGTGGTGTGGGCGGCGTACAACGAGGAGTTTCTTGCGATATCAAAGGTGCAGGCGCGGACGGCCGACCTCGCCGACCTGCTTAACGATATTGGCGCGGACGGGCGTATTGATGTCGAGCGCCACAAAAACGATGCGATCCGCCGGCCGCTGGAAAAATTTGTCGAGGCCACATCCCGGAAGGGGCTCAACGAGCGCGACCGCACGCGCGCGGTGCAGGACTTGATGGCGACGATGCGCACGGCGTGCCAGAGCGATGTCTCGCAGGCGCAGCAGCGTGTCCGCTACGATTTCTTTGCGCGCGCGCTGGGGGATGAGGGCAAAGTGCGCACCGAGTTTTACAAGGTCTTCGACGCGATTCTGAAGGAGGGCCGCCGTTGAGGGCGCTGCACTCGCTGGTGAAGTCCGTTTTTTACCGGCTTGGCTACAGCATCAAGCGGCTGCGCCCGGTGGCGGCCACCGCGGTGAAAGCAAACCGGCTGGCATCCGCGGATGATTTGCGCGGGCTGCTGCATGTGGTGGACCCGTATGCGGGATTCGATGCGGGTGCGTATCCCGAGGATTTGCATGGATGGGGGAGCGAGTCGCCGGCGTTCAGGGAAGTGATCCTTGCACAGCGGCCGCGGCTGATTGTGGAGGTCGGTTCGTGGAAGGGAGCGAGCGCGATCCACATGGCGGAGATCGTCGCGCAGGCGGGGTTGCATGCGGAAATTCTTTGCGTGGATACGTGGCTCGGCGCGGTGGAATTTTGGACGGACACGAGCGATGCCAGCCGCTACGGGAGCCTGCGACTCAAGCACGGATGGCCGCAGGTGTACTATCAGTTCCTCGCGAATGTCTGCCATCGCGGCCATCAAAAGCGGATCATCCCATTCCCGCAGACATCGGCGACGGCGGCGCTCTGGCTGCGGATGTCCGGCATCCAGGCCGGGGTGATCTACCTCGACGGCTCGCACGAGGAGGAGGATGTGCTCGCGGATGCGCTTGCCTACTGGGAGGTGCTCGCGCCGGGCGGCGTGATGTTTGGCGATGACTGGGCGTGGGACGGCGTGCGGCTTGCCGTTTCGCGCTTCGCGCGGGAGCAAGGGCTGGCTGTGCGTTTCGTGGCGGACAAGTGGGTGATCGAGAAGCCGCGACCTTGATCCGAGGGGTCATTTGGCGCTTTTCGTCCGATCTATGAGTACCTAAAGACAACGCATGACCAACTCACTTCTTCTTCTTGCCCAGTCCGGAATTTCCAACGGCCGCTCATCTGGGAACTGGCTCACGCATCCCGTCACCATCGGTGTCATCGTCGTCATCGCGCTTGTCGTCGCGCTCATCATGTTCAATTTCCTCGGCATCTGGATCCGCGCCCGAGTGGCGGGCGCGCCGGTCTCGATGATCACGATGATCGCCATGCGGCTCCGCGGCGTTCCCGTGGCGCAGGTGGTGGATTCGCGCATCACGGCGACCAAGGCCGGCGTCCCGCTCGAAACCGATCCCATCGAGGCGCACTACCTTTCCGGCGGTGACATCACCCATGTCATCCTCGCGCTCATCGCCGCGGCGAAGGCCGGCATCCACCTCGACTGGAATCGCGCGTGCGCCATTGACCTCGCGACGAAGGGCACGACGAAGACCGTGCTCGAGGCCGTGAAGACGAGCATCAATCCCAAAGTCATTGACTGCCCGAACCCGGCAACCGGTCGCTCGACGATTGATGCCGTCGCGAAGGACGGCATCGGGGTGAAAGTGAAGGCGCGCGTGACGGTGCGCACAAATCTGGATCGCTTCGTCGGCGGCGCGACCGAGGAAACGATCATCGCCCGCGTCGGCGAGGGCATCGTAACGAGCATCGGCTCCTCCGCGACGTACAAGGACGTGCTGGAAAACCCGGACCGCATTTCCAAGACCGTGCTCGCCAAGGGCCTCGACAGCGGCACGCAGTTCGAAATTTTGTCCATCGACATTGCAGACGTGGACGTCGGCGAAAACGTCGGCGCGAAATTGCAGGCCGAGCAGGCAGAGGCGGACAAACGCACCGCCCAGGCACGCGCCGAGGCCCAGCGCGCGCAGGCGGTCGCAGCCGAGCAGGAGATGCGCGCCCGCACGCAGGAGATGCGCGCAAAAGTCGTCGAGGCCGAGGCGCAAGTGCCGCAGGCGATGGCCGAGGCATTCCGCAGCGGCAATCTTGGCATCATGGATTACCAGCGCCTGAAAAACATCCAGGCCGATACCGCGATGCGCGATTCCATCGCCGGCAACAAGAGCGAAGAGGGCAAATAAACGGGCATGCTTCCGATCACGCTGGCAGCGTTCGACGGTGGCGCGATTTTCTTTTTCATCATGATCGCCGTGGCCGGTTTCATCAACTGGCTCGGGGAGCAGAAAAAGAAAAAGGCCGCCGAAGATGCCGCCCGCCGCCCTGGCACAGCTCCCGAGCGGCCCAACCGGCCGATTCCCACCGGCGAGTCCGAAGAGGAGCGCCTCCGCCGCTTCCTCGAGGCGCTCGGCGTGCCGGGGGATGCCCCCCGGCCTGCACCACCGAGGCCGCAGCAACCCGCGCCGGTTCCGGTGCCGCGAGCGATCCTCCGCCCCGCGCCGAAGCCCGCGCCGCGGCATCCCGCGCCCGTCGTGAGGCCCGTACAGCCGCGTGTTTTCCAGGACGAACCCGAGCCCGCGGAATCGCGCGATCCCGGCCGGCTTGAGGAGCCGGCATCGGCCATCGAGAGCATCGCGGGTCAATTCGCCGCGATGGAAAAAGGAGTCCAGCTTTCCGCGCTCGATGCCATCCCCGAGGCGCGAACCGCGCGCACTGCGCAGATGGCGCCCGTGCAGGCCGTCTTCGATTCCGAACAAGCGCCCGTGCGCCAGGGCGCCGGCCAGGCTGCCGCCGTGCGCGGCATGCTGCGCACGGCGGAGGACTTGAGAAAGGCGTTCATCCTCCGCGAAATCCTGGGCCCGCCTCCGGGCTTGCAAAGCTGAGGCCGCGCGATAGCGTGCGCGCGCTTTCACGAAAGCCGACGTGGCGGAATGGCAGACGCGCTAGACTCAAAATCTGGTATCCTCACGGGTGTGTGGGTTCGAGTCCCACCGTCGGTACTTCCCTTTAGATCAGAAGAGGCACGGCGCTTTCAAAGCCTTCGCATAACAAAAAGCATAACGATTCCACCCGCGTCCTGCGCGCCAATAGCCAGGTAAACAATCTCGCATCAGGCCGGCCGCGTGGCTCCGCGCTCGCCGCAGGCGGTCTTCCAACTGGAGGACTGCCATGGGGCGTCTCACTCACACGCCCGATGTCCGCATCGCCATCGCCGTCGAGCTTGTCGCCATTCACATCGGCGACGTGCGTCTCGGTCGTCCCAGTCGTGTATGCCGCGCCCCACGACGTGACCGGGCCGAAGCCGTGAAGATGATCGCCCTGCGCGAGCAGCGGCGCGGCGAGCGCGGTGAGGACGGAGATGAGAGGCAGCGAAGTTTTCATGTTCAGAGGGGATTCGCCGCCGGTGGCGGGCGTTTTGCAGAAAAGTAGCCATCACCGCTCCGCGTGATGCAGTGCCTGCGAAACTCGACAGTCTCCGCAGTGCCGTGCAGCCAGCATCACGCGGAGCGGTAAACGATGGAGCGGTTCGCGCTGCGAGGCGTCGCCGAAGGCGCCGCGGGGTTCTACGGCACGAGCGGTTTTTGCGCGAGCACCCGGTAGAAGCGTTGCGGCACTGCTGTCGCCGTCAGGATCAACGCTCGTCGTCGCGCCGCCCGCGGCGAAGACGCTGCCGGTATCCAGCCACGACTGCCAGGAATTTGCTTTCGCGCCCGCCGCACCGGGGACGGTCAGAACGGGGACGGGCACTGGGTAGTGAGGGGGTCTGATTTCATGAGCGGCCGGGGTAACTGCGTCATCGTGAGGGCCGCGACCAAGCTGGAAAATTTTTCTGCGAACCGAAGGCGGGCTGTATTGTTTTGGGAAATGAGGGCCGGCCTTTCGAGGCCGATGCCTGAACGGGATGGCCGGTTCGGCGTGATCGCACCGACGGGGACTGCGGCGCATGGTGGAGCGGCATTGGTCGAACGCTTGATGCCAGTCGTTGCCAGGCGACATCGCGATGACAAAAGCCGCGGACAGACCGAGCCGTGCCGCCACAAGCACGAAAGCCAGCGCGAGGCAGTGGAAAGACCGGAAAACCTTCCTGCGAAGCCCACGACCGGGACCGCCTTCCCCTGCGCTGGCGCCGGTCGCCATTGACAGGTCAGCAGCGCGGTCACCGCCCGGGCGCGGCCGGTGTCGGTGGCTTCGCCTTGATGCGGACAAGTTCCTCGAGGAGGCGTTCGCGGGCGGCATCGATTTGGTTGGGATCGCGGGGAAAATCGCGCACGTCGCGGCAGAGCGTGGCGGTGATTTCGTCGGCCGCTTTTCGTCCGCCCGAGTCGGAGAGCAGGCGGAGCAACTCGAGTTCCTCGAGCCCTTCACGCAACAGGGCGATCCGGATGGAGCCGACGGGGCCTGTCACATTGGCCTGGCCGGTGTAGCGCTCGACGAGGTGGCCGGGATAGACGAGGGAGCCCTCGCCGGCGGCGGGCGAATTGCACGGAAACCATTTCCAGGTGATCGGGTCGATCCATGGATTCAGCACCTCCTCCCAAAACGTGGAGGTCCAATAAAGGATTCCGTCGAGATCATAGCGCCAGGTCAGCCAGGGCACCATGCGCGGGTCGGCGGCCTCGCGATCGATGTAATAGTTGGGCTGCGGATACAACTGGTCGCAACTGATGTACCACGTGACCATGTCGCCGGCGCGATGGCGGGCGCGGATGGCGTCGGCATCGGTGAAGAGATAGTTGCCGTTGACGGTCCACGCGTTGACGTGCCCGACCAGGGAACCCCACGCCGCGTTCTCCGGCGACGGCTGTTCGGTCACCGTCACGCGCACCTTTGCATCCACCTCACGAATCGCCGTTCCCCAACGACGGACCTCCTCGTACTGGGCGGCGTTCTTCGGCTCATCAACGGGGATCAGGAACACGAGCCGGTCGAGCCAGCCCGCTTTTTCGGCGTGATCGATCACCTGCCTGACGTGCGCCTTGATGTGGCGGAGGTAGTCCGCGGAGAAGGGCTCCTCGCGTCCGGGTCGCGGAATGCCGACCGGCACCGGGGACATCTGAAATTGAACGCGTCCGCCATCAAGGAAGATCTGCTCGACCTCCGGTTCCACCCATTCGAGGACGTAGTTTCCGTCCTGAATGCGCCCGCGCATCCGGGGCGAAGTGCGCGGGTCCATCCGGTTCCCGAGGAAGAAACGGAGGTAATGCTTCATGAGTTCACGAAACGCGTCGCTGTCCACCTCGACACCGTGCATGCGCGCGATGTGATTTTCGTAAAGCCCGATGTGCGCAGGGTAGTGACGCTTCTCCGGCAGGGTTAAGTCCCATACTTTCAGCGCCAGCCGGATCGTCCCCAGCCCGGTGTCCCCGGAGCGGACGGCGATCTCGCCGGTGTAGAGCCCGGGTTGCTGGTCGCGGGGAATGTGGATCTCCATCCAGACGGGTTGATTCCGGGTGTCGCCTGTCGGCACCGCGGACACCTTGAACGGCCGGGAGAGCGGCACGAGGGGATCGGGCCAGCGCGCCTTGGGTCCGTTCCCGCCCGTCGGCGCATAGACGACGACGAATGGTTCGAGGAACGCACGCACGCGGCTGGCCGGGAGCGTCACCTTTTCAAAATGAAGGTCGGGGACGCCGACCGTGACATCGGACACGTCTTCTTTCGTCACGCTCACCACCAACTGGAACGGAACGATTTCGCCGCGAGCGCCGGATACTGTCACCGTGCGGGTTTTTGCGTTCCACACGCAGTCATGGGGCAACGCTGCGCGGTTGCGGTTCTGAATCTTCTCGGTGGAACCGGCGGCCCAGATGGAGACACCGCGTCCGGGCTTGCTGCCGTCCTCCGGGGAGCCCTGCGGCTCGGCGGACTGGGCCTGGGTGATGCCGACGGCGGACAGCAGGACCATGAGCGCGGCGAGCAAGCGCGAAGGAAATTTCCGGCCGGGCGCGGGTCGCAGCGTGAAGTATGCGTTCATCAGGATGGCGTGGAGCGTGACCGTTCGCTCCGCTTTGCCAAGGATTTCGTGGGAGCGGTAATTTTTCTGGGGCGGTGCTGTCCGTGGCCTCAGTCGGAATCAAGGACGAGGATGTGAGGCATTTTCCTGCCTGGCAAACCCGTCTTGCCGGCTCAGTTCGAGATCGTCTCGTTAAGATTCAGCAGCACATTGGCCACCGCCGTCCACGCGGCGAGCTGGGTGTCGTCGAGGCCGGGGGCTTTGGGGAGGTCGCCGACGCTGGCGAGTTTCTTGGCGGCTTCCTTGTCCTGCTGGTAGGTGGCGAGCTGGCGCTGGAGGGTGCGGTCGAGGATGGCGCGCTCGCTTTCCGAAGGGGGACGGGAGAGGGCGGTGCGCCAGGCGAAGGCGAGGCTCACAGGAGTTTGCCGGAATCGTCGCGCTCAATTTCCGCGTCCTTGAGGATTTGGTTGAAGAGGCCCGGCCCAAGCGTTTCGCCGGCGTGGATCGGAACGACGGTCGCGCGACCATCGGGATGGCGCATGAAGTGGTGGCTGCCCTTGGTGCGAATGAGGACAAACCCGGCTCGCTGAAGCGCCTTGAGAACCTGCCGCCCAGTGAGGCGACGAAGCCGGCTCATACCTCGACGGTGACGCGTTGGACGCCGATAAATTCAGGCGGTGTGATGCCCGAATCTTCGACTTCGAGGCAGAGTTCGATGGCTTCCTTGATTCGAGTGAGAAGCTTGTCGAGCGAACGCGCCTGCGTGTGGCACCCATGGAGTTCGGGGACGCTGGCCACATAGAAGCCCTCGGAGTCCCTTTCGATGACGACATTATACTCGCGTTTCATGGGGGCAGTGTTGCTGAGATTTTGCAATTTGGCGAGGACGGTTTCTGGGGCGCAGTGGACTCCCGCACGCCACCGAAACGGAGTTTCGCCCCGCGCGTCCGTTCCCAAAGCGCTGCGCTAACTTTGGGCACGAGGGGCAAAAGGCGTGTCTTCGCTCTGCGTCCCTGCGTTCATGCCGGATACCTTCCGTCCTCATTCTGCGTTACGGGGTGATTGGATTCTGCAGCGCTCAATCAGAGCGACAATGAATTCGGCTCAGCCGGAGCGATGCAGTTGGTGCGGCGCGATGCGTCCGGAACACAGGCTTCCAGCCTGTGCGGTGGGCAGGCCTCATACCTGCAGCGCCCGCACCATTCGGTGCATGGGTCAGCGGGCTGGAAGCCCACTGGCCGCACAGGCTGGAAGCCTGTGTTCCACTTCGCCGCGCTCCCGCAACTGCATCGTTCCGGCTCAGATCAAAATTTCCTTCACCACATTTCCAAACACATCCGTGAGCCGGAAATCGCGTCCCTCCTGACGCCACGTGAGCTGTTCGTGATTCAGTCCGAATTGATGGAGCAGCGTCGCGTTCAGGTCGTGGAGATGCACGGGCTTCTCCACCGCGCGAAAGCCGAGTTCGTCCGTCGCGCCGTAAACCTGGCCTCCGCGAATTCCGCCGCCGGCCAGCCACATGGAGTAGCCGTAGGGACTGTGATCGCGGCCGTTCTTTCCCTCGGTGGTCGGCGTGCGGCCAAACTCGCCCGTCCAGACAACGAGCGTGTCCTCCAGCATCCCGCGGCTGCGGAGATCGCTCAGCAATGCGGCGCAGCCTTGATCCACTTCGCGCATCCGCTTCGCCTGTCCGTTGTGGTTGTCGCCATGCGTGTCCCAGTCCTCGTTGTCGCCTCCGTGGTAGAGCTGCACGCAACGCACGCCGCGCTCCACGAGCCGGCGCGCGACGAGACATTGCTCGCCAAATCCCGCTCCGTATTGCGCGCGGGTCGCCGCGCTTTCGCGTCCGATGTCCACGGCCTCGGGCGCGGCGCTTTGCATGCGGAAGGCGAGTTCGTAGGAAGCGATGCGCGCGTCGAGTTCGCTGTCGTGGCGCTCCGCGGCGTGGACGCGGTTCATGTCCTGCAAATAATCGAGCACCGCGCGCTGGTTGCCGCCGCGGAGTCCGGGCGGCGGCGCGAGATGGGGAATGGGCACCGGCCCCGTGGCGACGGGCGTGCCTTGATACACGGCGGGCAGAAATCCGCTGCCCCACACGCCAGGCCCCGGCTTCAGCGGGCGCGAATGCATCACCACGAACGCCGGCAGATTGTCCGCCGCGCTGCCGAGGCCGTAGGAAAGCCACGCGCCGAGCGACGCGCGGCCCGGCAGCGATGACCCGGTGTTGGCAAGCCAGATGGCGGGCGTGTGGTTGAAGACCTCGTGGTGCATGCTGCGGATCACGCACAGTTCGTCGGCGCACTGCTGCAAGCGCGGAAGCGCATCGCAAATCTCGATGCCGCTCCGGCCGCAGCGCGTGAAGGATTGCTGGCTGCCCATGAGCTTCTGCTTTTTCACGTCGGTGAACTGGAGCTTCAACTGATGGAACTCCTCCGGCGGCGGCTGGCCGTCGAACTTCGTCAGCGCGGGCTTCGGATCGAAAATGTCCACATGGCTGGGCCCGCCGTGCATGAAGAGGTAGATCACCGCTTTTGCCTTTGCGGGGAAATGCGCGGGACGCGGCGCGAGCGGATTCGCCGCGGCAGATTGAGCGGCGTGCAGCCAGCCATCACGCGCCAGCAGCGAGGTCAGCGCCATGCTGCCAAGTCCGCCACCCGCGTGACGCAACCAGTCGCGACGAGTGAGAAGTGACGATTTGGGTTCAGTCCACATACACGAATTCGTTGGCGTTGAGCAAAGCGAGGCACCATTCGACCCACGCGGCTCCCCGTGCGGGCGGGATGGAAAAATCACGCGTGATGCCGGTCGGCAACGCAGCGCCGGACGGCTGGGTCTTCGACCATCCATTCTCGCGGGCGTGGAGAAATGCCAGCGCGCGCTCGCTCTCGGCTGGCGCGATCTGGCGAGCGAAAACCAACTGCCACGCGAGCGCCGCGGCTTTGGAAGCATCGCCCTGGCTTTGCATCCACAAACGGCCCGCGAGTGCGCGGGCATGCATGAGCGTGTCGCCGCCGTTGAGCAAAGTGAGCGCCTGCGAAGCCACCACGGTGCTGTCGCGCCCGGCGCAACTGCTCACGTTGTCGGGAAGGTTGAACGCATCGAAGAACGGCAGCTTGATCGAGCGGCGCACCACGAAATAAACGCTGCGCCGCCGCCATTCGCTTTCGTCCTTTGTGACCTCCCAGTTCCTGTTTCGCAACGGCGCAAGCGCCCACGGTTCCACGGGCGGCACGACCGGCGGGCCATACGATTTCGAGTTTAGCGCACCGGACACCGCGAGCAGCGCATCGCGCAATTCCTCCGCCTGCAGGCGCCGCCGTGGAAAGCCGGCGAGGAGACGATTTTCCGGATCCATGCTCCGCGCCTCGGGCGGGCGGATGCCCGACTGACGATACGTTGCGGACTCCAGGATGAGCCGTTGCAGATGGCGCAAATCCCAGCCGCTGGCGATGAAATCACTCGCGAGCCAGTCGAGCAGTTCCGGGTGCGACGGCGCTTCGCCCTGACGCCCGAAGTCATTCGCCGTGCGCACCAGCCCGCGCCCGAAATGCCATTGCCACACGCGGTTCACCAGCACGCGCGCGGTGAGCGGGTTCTTCGTCGAAGTCAGCCACGTCGCCAGCACCGCTCGGCGATTTTGAGTCGCAGTCAATGGACCGCCACCCGGCAACACTGCGGGCAGCGCAGCCGCGGCTTCGCGCAGCGGCAGATCCACTTCCCCCCGCCGCAAGACCTGCACGATCCCGGGCTGCGCGCGCGGCACCGCGCGGATGAATGCCGGATCGGTGTCCTTGGGCGGCTTGCTCGAGCGCTCCTGCTTCACTTCGCTGCCCGCGAAAATGGCGTGCAACCCGTAGTAATCGGCCTGCGTCAGCGGATCGAATTTGTGATCGTGGCATCGCGCGCAGCCCACGGTCAGGCCGAGAAAAGCCGCGCCCGTGGTGTCGGCGAGGTCGGTAAACCATTCGTTCTCGCGGTCCTTCGCGCGCTGGATGCCGCCCTCGAATCGCATCGGCCCGATCGTGAGAAAGAGCGCGCCATCCGCCGCATCGTCGTTGCCCGGCCACATCTCATCCCCCGCGATTTGCTCTTGGATGAAGCGATCCATCGGCTTGTTCGACGCAAAGGATCGCACCAGCCAGTCCCGATACCGCGAGGCGTGAGCGAAAAGAGAGTCCAGTTCGTAGCCGGCGCTGTCCGCATAGCGCGCGAGGTCCATCCAATGCCGCGCCCAGTGCTCGCCGTATTGTGTGGAAGACAGCAACCGTTCAAGCAGCGCGGTGTAGTCTGCGCCATCGTGCTTCGCAGCGAACGCAACCACCGCTTCCTGCGTCGGCGGCAGCCCCGTCACGCCGAAGCTCACACGGCGCAAAACCGCCCCGGGCGACGCCTCGCGCGCCGGCCGGAGGTTCACGCGCTCCAGCCTTTCGAGGATGAAATAGTCGATCGCATTGCGGGGCCACGACCTGTCTTTAACCACCGGCAACGCAGGACGCTCGATGGCCGTGAATGCCCAGTGCCCCTCATACTTCGCGCCCTCCGCGATCCAGTGCCTCAGCAATTCCTTTTGCGCAGCCGTGAGACGCTTGTGCGATTTTGGCGGCGGCATCACCTCATCGCGGTCGGACGATTCGATCCGCGTCATCAGTTCGCTCTGCCCCGGCTTGCCCGGAACGATCGGCGTGTCGCCCGACTCCGCAGGTCTCAGTGCCTCCTCGCGCACATCGAGCCGCAGCTTCGCCTTGCGCTGCTTCGCATCCGGCCCATGACACGCAAAACAATTGTCCGAAAGAACCGGCAGCACGTCGCGGTTGAACTCGATCTTCACCGGAATCGACGGTTCGGCTGCGCCAGCCACCGCGGCGGCGAGCGCAATCAGAACGGGCAGGGTGAAAGTCGGACTCACGGGCATGGAGTTCGAAGCATAAAGGATGCGTCTTGTGGGGTGGTCAAGCCGGAGCATCGTCTCCCGGCACATGAACGGCGACATCGTGGCTCGCTGCCGTGGCTCACGCTGTCCCCAGTGTGAAACCAAAGCCCGCCCGCGCGGAAGCGCGCTGACTGAATGGGATGGGCGCTGCACGCACAGGGAGGATTCACGCTGGGGACAGCGTGAGCCGCGGGACTGGGGCCGCGGACACGACGCACTGCCCACGCCGGACTTTCCGGTGCATAACGCGAGCTCTCGATGCCCCTCAATCAGGGTTTTTTCGATAATTGACCTGTCCCTTTATTCTCAAAATCGGCCGCACGTCTTTGACGAAATCCACCGCGACGACAGATCGGGACAACAACAGGACCTGGCACAGCGCAGTCGCGATCGGGAGCCGCCGCCGTCCGCTCATGTCAGGATCTCCTTGATCACATGCCCGTGAACATCCGTCAGCCGACGCTCGATGCCGTTGTGGTAAAAGCTGAGACGCTCGTGATCGAGGCCAAGGATCGCGAGGATGGTAGCGTGGAAGTCATAAACGGTGGCGACGTTTTCCACCGCCTTGTAGCCAAACTCATCGGTCGCGCCGTAGCTGAAGCCGTGCTTCACACCGGCACCGGCGAGCCACGCGGTGAAGCCGGCGGGGTTGTGGTCGCGACCGCTCGCGCCTCCAGTTTGGAAAGTGGGCATGCGACCGAATTCCGTACACCA
>CAMAUI010000029.1 GCA_945861385.1 Prosthecobacter debontii | reverse complement strand
GGCCCGGCTACGACCTGCTCGCGGCGGGGAAGGAACGCTTCGTGAAAAAGACGAAGAAACTCCGCGACCACGCCCGCAAAAACGGCATCTACCTCTGCCACGAAATCCATCCCGGCACCGCTGCCTCGACGGCCGATGATTTCAACATGCTCGTGGACATCTGCGACGGCGACGCGTGCCTCGGCGTGAATGCCGACCCGTCTCACTGCTGGGAGGGTGAGGATTGGGAGACACGCTTCCTGAAAGTCGGCAAGCGCATCTACGCCGCGCACGTGAAGAACTTCGTCATCCGCCGCGGCCTGCCGCTGCGCGCGATGGAGCCCGGCTGGCCGAAGCGCGCGATGCAGTTCACCGACCTAGGCAGTGGCGACCTGAACATGCACCGCTACGCCGAACTGCTCCTCGCCGTCGGCTACAAGGATCGCTACTGCAAGCTCCACAAGACCGACAGCGCCCCGCTCGTGGTCGAAGCCGAGAGCGCCCACAAGGAACTCGATTTCTGCTCCGCCGACGGCATCGCGTACGTCGCGAAAAACCTCTGCTTCCCGCAGGCCGCGGGCAGCTTCGAGGAAGGCATGGGAGCGTAACGCGCGCAGCGTTCCCGCGCCATCAGCCGCACCCACGGCTGCACACTATGCCTTCACTCCGAGGCCGACCACCTCGCGAAGATATTTGAGCGATCGCTCCAGCTCCCCTTTTTGGAACTTTTGCTCGTCCTCCCTGTTCGCGGCCTTGAAATTCGGCAGCGGTTTGCCGCGTTTCGCCATCGCCTGGAACTTCGCGAACGTCTCCGGCCGCTTCTCATAATCCTTCCAGAACGCCTCCGTCTTGTGCGGAAAATTCCGCGAAAAGCCGGAGATCGTTTCAATGTGGATCGGCACTTTCGGACACAGCGCCGACCAGCGCGCGACGTATTTTTTCCAGTCCATCAGCCCTTCACCGGCAGCCGTCCACGCGATGCTGGAGCCGTCGGGCGTCTCCCAGATCATGTCATCACGAAGGCTCGAGCAAACTGTGTACGGCCCCAGGATTTCCAGCGCCTCGTGCGGATCCTCCAGCGTCCATGCAGCGTTGCCGCTGTCGAGATTCGCACCCACGAAATCCTTGCCCGCCTCCTCGATCAAATCGCGCAGTTCCCATGAGTGCATGTCACCCGCGTGGTTTTCCACCGCAACCTTTATCCCGGCGTCCACCGCCTGTGTCCGGCACACTTTCAGCACCTTCACCATGTCCGCGATCCGTGCGCGGATTCCGCCCTCGGTCTTCCGGTCCGGTGCCGCGCCGAGGACCACGCGATAGACCGGCGATCCCAGGGCCCGCGCGATCCGCAGCCCCAGCCGCAAATGTTCCTCCGCCGTGCCCCACTTCGGTTTGAAGGATGTGCTCGTCGGGCAAATGCTCCAGCCTCCCGCGTAGAGCGCCACACCGGCGGCGTCGGCTTTTTTCCTGAACTCCATCAGCGCGGCGTCCTCCAGCGACTCGTAGCTCTCGATGTCGGAGATGAAGAGCGTGTCGCATTTCAACTGCACGGCGTAGTCGAGCAGTTGCGGCGCCTTCCAGCCCATCGCCCGGACGGCGAAATTATCGTAGCCGAGTTTGATTTTCTTTTTTGCAGCCTGCGCGAAAGCGGGGGCAGCCACCGAGGCGGCGGCGACCTGCGTGAGAAAGGAGCGGCGAGTGATCATCCCAGCCAGATGCCCCATGTGGAGCCCCGCCGCCAAGCGCGAAACCATCGCGCCGGCCCATCACCTCCCCGATCAGGCGGTGAGCAGTTTGTTTCCAAACGCGACACGGAAGCTCCGGAACAGCGTGGCATAAACGTCGAGCCGCCCCACCTTGACCCGCCGCGAAGTGCCAAGCGGCGGGGTTTTTTCCATCAGGTCGAGCGTCTGGCGGGCAAGCGCCCACGGGATGTAGCACGCCATGCGGACGCGGCGGGTGCGGATGCCCGCGATGTAAAGCCGGCCCAGCTCGATCAGCGTGCGGGCATGCGCGAGCCATCGGTCAAAAACGGGCTGTGCGAGGGACGGCGTGATCTGGAGTTCGTTGGGATCAATGTTCAGGGCGGCGAGCTCGTTCGCGGGCAGGTAACAGCGGCCGGCGGCGAGATCAGCCGGCATGTCGCGGAGGATGTTGACGAGCTGGAGGGCCTTGCCAAAACCGGAGGCAAAAGTGGTGAGTTCCTCCTCGGGGATGCGGGAGTAATCACGCAAATGGTGCAGGCAGATGCGCGTCCACCATTCACCGACGCAGCCAGCCACGAGGTAGATGTAATCCTCCAGCGCCGTGGCATCCGGCAGGGCGATGACACGCGAGGGGTCGTTGAATATCTCGAGGTCGTTGCTCTGGCCCCGGATGATGTTCGAGAGCAAGTCGCAGGTTTCCCTCCACTCCCAAATGTCGAGGGCGGAAAATGCGGCAAGGACTTTCGGCAGCGCGGCGACGAGTGCGCGTTCGCCCTTGTGCTTCGGCTGGATGTCACGCTGGATGCCGGCGACAAGATGGGGGCCCGCCTGGCCACCGATGAGGCCCTGGAAATCCGTGAGGTGCCGGAGGCGCGTGGCAGGGCTCGCGCTGTCCGTGTCGGCGATCGTGTCGGCGGCACGCGCGAGCAGGTAGGCGACACCGACAGGCTCACGCACACGCCGGGGAAGGAGACGCACACTTAAGTAGAAGGTGCGGGAAACCGATTCGAGCAGGCGTCCATTGAGGCTGGAAACAGTCATCGTGCGGTTTTGAGCTGAATCAATTTGTCGTCGGAGTTTCCAACGGTGGTGCCTTGCAACCATGCGGCCTTCGTCCCGATGGGCGCGAGCCCGGAATCAACGCGCCATCGCTCCATCAGCCGGAGGCCGATGGTATCCAGCGCGACCGGATCGCGGCTGGCGTAGAGGCTGGCGTGGGGGAAGGAATAGCGCGGGTTTGCACCGGGACCACCGGCGTAGGTCACGACCATGGCATCGAGAATGTGGAGCACACATTTTCCGCCGATGCGCTTGTCGGCATAGATTTCCGCGATCGCAGCGGCTCCGCCCTCGCCGAAGGAAGTGAAGCGGCGCCAGTTGTCGAGGTTGCCGATGACTGCGCTGTGGAGCGCGCCGGCGACGCCACAGCCAGCCTCGTCGGCGAGCGCGGGGATGTTGATGAATTTGGTGCAGCCGCGGGTCAGGAGACTTGCGAGGTTGCTCTTGCTGCTGAGGAGGTCGGGCTCGCGCTGCGCCGCACGGGCGGCGAAAAGGAAGTCACCCCAGATCAGTTTTCCAATGCACGGAGCCTGCACCGTCGCCTCACCGTCCCATCCGCGCGGAGGCTCGATGGCACGGACCTCGCACCCGACAGTCTCCGCGGTGATTCCGGCAGCGCGGAGTTCCGCGGCGCTTTTGTCCCATACGAAAACTTCCTTCACGCCCGCCGAGCGGACGCCCGCAACCACGGCCGCAATCACTCCGCGCCGGGTGCCAAAGTACCGCCCGCCATGCGCGGTGACTTTGATTCCGACGCGATCCTCCGGCCCGACCAGTGTGCGCCACGCGGCAGCGGTGTCCTTTGCCCCGGTGACCGTGCGAACGAGCGCGTCCACGAGCGGAGCGGTCACGGCGCGATCTTCGTCGAGGTCGGCGACGGCGCGGGCGTCAAATGCCACGGCGACAATGGAGGGGCCGGGAGACTTGGTCGCCGCTGCGGGAGGCGGTTCCACCTCCGGCGGGTTGACCTGGTCCTCGGCAAGCAGTGAGCTGACAGCGACGGCGAGTGTCGCCAGGAAACGAATCACGCCGTGGCGATTACCCCGGGCAGCACTGAGTGTCAAACGAGCACCGGCATGCCCTGCCATTTGGTCGCGCGGTCAGAGGCCGAGCGAACGAAGCAGCGTGCTGTCAATGAGCCCGCTCATTTCGAGGCCGCGATCGGCCTGGTAAGCGCGGATCGCTGCACGGCTGCCGGGGCCGATGTCGCCATCGAGCGGGCCCCGGTAGTAACCGCGGCGGCGCAGTTCGCGCTGCACATCCACCTCGATCGAGCGTGCATCGTAGTCACGATTCCCCGCACTGTAATAGCGGAGCGGTGACGAGGAGTAGGACAACCTGAGCGACGGCACTCCGCTGTAATAGTACCGAGGCGAAGAGCGAAACCATGAGAACCGCGGGCTGTAGCTCGAACTGCTGTAGCGCACATAAGACGAGCCGTACGTGCGGCAGGACGGTGCATGGTAATGGCCGCCTCCGTGGCTGCGATTCACGACGATGACCCTGCGGTCGGCGAGAGCCGTGGCAGGGGCTGCGAGGACGAGGACGGCGAGGATTGCGTGGATTTTCATGGTCGGGATCAGTGACGGTTTCCGGCGGCGTTTCTTCAAAATTTCACAGTTCAAGTCGTGCCGCTCATTTTCAAAAGCGAGGAATACTCCTCCGCGGTGAGCGGCATCACGGAGAGACGCGACTGTTTGAGCAAGCCGATGTTCTTGAGCGATGGCTCGGCCTTGATCGCAGCGAGCGGGACAGGATTTTTTAGCACTCGCACAGGAACAAGATCCACGCACTCCCAGCCTTCCTCGTCCGCTGTCGGGTCGGGGTAGGCGGTCTTGGCGACCTTCGCGATGCCAACGACCTCCTTGCCCACGACCGAGTGGTAGAAGAGGACGTGATCACCTTTTTTCATCGCGCGCAGATTGTTTCGCGCCTGGAAATTCCGGACTCCCGTCCACGCGGAGCGTTTGTCCTTCACGAATTGCGCCCAAGAATAGGCAGAGGGCTCCTGTTTCACCATCCAATGCTGCATGGCTGACAGGAGCATCATAGGAGGATCGCCGCGCAAGTGGAAAATCCCTCCTGCCGTGTGGGGCGCGGCAACCACGAACCGAGTGCATGCTCTGTCATGCGTTGACCGCGCACCCATGCCCGGTTAGACGGGCATCGTGTACGAAGATAAATACGTCCTTCCCAACTGTCAGGCGTCCGTCCTCTGCGAGGACATCCGGCGCGAAATCACCGGAATGCAGACGCTCGTGGGCGTCATCAACGGCGTGCGCACGCCACAATTGCCGGTGGGCTTCATGAAGCTCTGCATGTGGACGCGGTGGTGCAATGGGATCGGGAGATTCAAGCAGACCGCGAAGCTGCTGGATCCGGCTGAAAAGGTGCTCGGCGAAGCGAGCTTGGAATTTGAACTGAAGGAAATGGATGTGATGGCGACCAACGTGAATCTTTTCGGCGGCGTGCAGTTTGCGCAGTACGGAAACTACCACGTGGAGATTCTCCTCGATGACCAGCTCATCATCCGGTTCCCGCTCCCCGTGGTAAGGGCGCAGCTCCCCGGCCAGCCCGCCCCGCAGGCTGCGGTACCGCAATAAGGCCGCGCGAGCACGGGGCGTGAAGTTGCGCAGGTTGAAGGAGGCGGATTTTTGCCCCCAATGAACGAATGGGGGAGGCGGTGGTTTCCGCATTGCGAGCGCCGCATCCACCGCATTCGGAGTTCCTTTTTTCCAACCTCGCGTTCGGGGCGCGGATGTGATTTCTGCCGGGTGTGAGCAAAGACCGAATGGTGGAGGAGTTCATCGAGAGCCTCGAAGTCGAGCGCAACGTCTCGGGGCGGACACTCATCAACTACCGGCACGCGCTGGAAACATTTCGCACGGGAGTGCCCGGGATCGCCTGGCGGGAACTGCGCGCGGAACACTTCCGGCGTTACCTTTTCGAGAAGATGAAGGCCGGCCTGGCAAAGCCGACCATCCGGCTGCATTTCGCGGCGCTGCGGACATTCTTCCGCTTCCTCGTCGAGCGTCATGGGCTGAAGGACAATCCGCTCAAGCAGGTGCAGCTCCCCAAGCTCGACCGGAAGCTGCCCGTCGTGCTCTCCGCGAAGCAGATTGAAGCGCTGCTCTCTGCGCCGCTCACGATGGAGAAATCAGACCGCGCACCCAAGTGGATGCCGTTGCGAGACGCGGCGATCCTGGAGCTTTTTTACAGCAGCGGCCTGCGCATCGCGGAACTTGCGTTGCTCGATGTGCGCGACGTGGATGTTTTCACGGAGAGCGTGCGTGTGCTCGGGAAAGGGAGAAAGGAGCGCATCATCCCGGTCGGCGCGCCGGCGCTGGATGCGATGCAAAAATACCGCGCCGCCGCCGCGGTGAATGCCGGCCCGCTTTTCATCAACAAGAGCCGCGACCGCCTCGGCGCGCGGAGCGTCTGGCTGTCGCTGAAGCGATACCTCGCGCACGCCGGCATTCCACAGACCATTTCGCCCCACAAGCTGCGCCACAGCTTCGCCACCCACATGCTGGATGCGGGGGCGGACCTCCGCAGCGTGCAGGCGCTGCTCGGCCATGCGTCGCTTTCCACCACGCAGATCTATACGCACGTGACAATGGAACGGCTCAAGAAAGCCTACGACGACGCCCACCCGCGCGCGTGACCGGCTATTCCTCGCGCAGCGCCTTGACGGGATCGAGCCTCGCCGCAAAGACCGCTGGCAGGAGCCCGGCGACCATGCATGCGATAAACGACGCGATGCAGATGAATGCCATGTCGTATGGCACGATCTCAGCCGGGATGCTCGCAAACTGATAGATGCCCTTCGGAAAAATCTCGATGCCCAGGACGTGCGAAAGCAATGCGCGGAATTCGTTCCGGTAGAAAATCGTCACCAGCCCGGTGCCAAAGCCCACGAGGATGCCGAGGAGCCCGACCATGGCACCCTGGTAGAGAAACAGCCTGATGATCTGCCACTGGCTTGCCCCGAGCGCCTTGATGATGCCGATCTCCTTCCTTTTCTGCACCGTCACCGTGATGAGTGTGTTCATGATCGCAAACGCGGCGACGCCCACGATGAGGAAAAGGATGACCGCCATCGTGCCGCGCTCGACGGCGATCGCGTCGAAGAGCTGCCTGTTCTGATCAATCCACGAGGTCACCGCCAGTTTCCCGCCGAGCTGGTCCTCGAGTTCGCCCCTGAATCCGTGCGCCCATTCCGGATCGCGTGTGCGAAGCGTGATCCCGTGGATTTCGCCGCGAAATCCGTACACCTCCTGCGCGACGTGAAGCGGTACCAGCACGAATTCAGAGTCGTATTGATAGCGTCCGGTCTCGAAGAGGCCCGTGATCTCGAGTTCCACCGGTTGCACGAGCTGGCGGATGTCGCCGATAGACTTAGCCGTGGGATCCTTTTTCTCCGCCTTCTTCAATTGGGTCATCACCTCCTGCAAGTTCCCGGGGCCGTGAACGAGCACCTTGTCGCCGACCACCACCCCGAGCGATGCGGCCAGTTCGGTGCCCATGATGCACTTGTCCCCGTCGAGATCGAGTGCGCCAGTTTTGACGAATTCGTGCAGGTTCGCGATGCGGCTTTCGCTCTCGAGATTGATGCCACGCAGTTTGACGGCGAGGAAGTGGTCCTCAAAGTCGAGCAGTGCCGGCCCCATGACGAACGGCGACGACGCAGTCACGCCGGGAGTTTTGTCCAAGGCCTCCCGCACAGATTCCCACTCTTTGATCACGCCCGATCGCGCGCTGACCGTGAGGTGAGCCTCGAAACCGAGCACTTTTCTGCGGAGTTCATGGTCGAAACCCGTCATTACCGACAGGACGACGATCAGCGCCCAAACCCCGACCGCCACGCCGAGCACGGAGATCACAGTGATGACCGACACGAAAGTGCGCTTTGGTTTTAGATAGCGGAGTGCGAGAAAAAGGCTGAAGTGCTGGCTCACGGCGGCGCGGACGGTGTGGAAAGCACCGCGCCCCGTCAATGCCCGCGCCAGATCGAAAAATCACGGAAGATTTAGTTTGACCGTCCAGTTTCAGCCATTATCTAGGTTCTTGCAGACGCCAACCTCTCACACACCTCACACACCTATGAAACGCATCCTCTCCTTCCTGCTTTGCATTGTCTTTCTGAAGGCTCAAGTTCTCGCACACACCGGAGGGCCGGACAGCGCGGAATCGGAGAACATTGCGATTACCGGAACTTATTCCGGCGTGCTGATTCCAAAGGATGAAGAGTCAGCGACACCAGCGGTGCAGGGTTCGGAAGCAATGAATTCATTGGGCATCTTTACAGTCGGGATGCCAAGTAGCGGTCTGGGTGACGGGACTTTCCTCATCTTTACGCAGGGCACAATTTTTTCTGGAACGATGACAGCCGTGGGAGATCCCGGGAAGGGCTCGGTGAGCGCGATCATCGAGGGCTTCTTCACTTTCACGGATTTCGTCCGCGACGCGAACGGCGACCCGATCCTCGTCCCAGGTCAGGGGTTCCAGACGCAGGAATTCGCCGTGCCGCTCCGCGGCACACTGGAGGCATCGGTGGAGAACGCACCCGCTGGTGATCCCCTGGCTTTCCAGACCTCGAATTTCGGCCGGATTTCTGGTACTGCGGAACTGGGAGTCTTTATCGGCAATACGGTGGATAGGATTCTCCGATACAAAGTGGACGGTGTGAAGCAGAGCGTAAGTGCCGGGACAACCGCTGTTGTCGGTCAAAACGGGTAGGGCATCGGTCGGCTCACAACGGCCCAAGGCTGTTGCTTCCATGCTACGCAGCCAGGATGAGCGAAGGAATTCAGCGGTCACGCTGATGGAATTGATGACTGCAATCGTCATCATTGCGATTCTTGCAATCTTGTTGTTGCCGGGGATCAGCATGTACCAGAACAGGGCAAGGAGGATCGCCTGCACTGAAAATCTCAAGGGTCTTTACACCGCCGGAACTGCGTACCTGAATTCAGAGGGTGGCCGCTGGCCGCAGATCCGCTGGAGCTCCGAGGACGAGCGAATCTATGCCCGCGAGTGGTACAAGGCGCTCTCCCCATTTGGGATTGGCCGCGTGAACTTCATCTGCCCATCCGTGCAGGTAAAAATCGGCAACCCTGATTTCAACAAGGCCGAACGCAACCGCACCGATTACATCTGCGCATTCTTCGACGACAACTCGTGGACTGCAACGCGATGGGCCAAGCAGCCTTGGTTTGCGGAGCGGCAGGACATGCACGGCGGTAATCTCATGATTCTCGCCGACGGCAGCATCATAGACATCCACGAGGCCCGCAGGCGCAGCCAGGAGCCCCAGCAAAATCCATAGGTCACACCGCTGAGAGAAAACGTGCGGCGCCGGAAAGCGCGCGGGCACGGTGGCTCATCCTGTTTTTCACGGAGCCGGGAAGCTCGCCGAACGTCCCCGTGCAGCCATCGGGGATGAACATCGAGTCGTAGCCGAAACCCCCGGTTCCCCGCTCATCGGTGATCACGCATCCCTCCACCCGCCCGTCGAAAACCGCGAGCGTTTTTCCATCGCGAGCCAGCGCCATCGCACAGCGGAATCGCGCGATCCACGGCGGCGGAATCGCGAGTGCAGCGAGCTCGCGCCTGAGGCGCAAACGGTTCGCCGCATCATCGCCATGCACGCCCCCATAGCGGGCGGAATGCACGCCCGGCTTCCCACCCAGGACATCCACCTCCAGCCCCGAATCGTCGCTGAGCACGATGCCGGCGAAAACACGTGACGCGGCCTCGGCCTTGATGCGCGCATTATCTTCAAAGGTGCTCCCCGTCTCCTCCGGCACCGGAATCACCGGGTGCGCCGTGAGGTCCGTGACATCCCAGCCCGCGCCCAGGATGGCGCGGATCTCGGCCGTCTTGTGGGAATTTTTCGTGGCGACAAGCAGGCGTTGCATCCCGCGCAGCCTGCCCCGCGGCGGGTGTGGGAGGAAAGGCGAAACGCCGCCGCGCTTGCGGAGCGCAGCCCGCGCGGGCACAGTCCGCGCCCTTTTCGAAACATGAGCAACGAGCGCCGCAGACCATTTCCATTCGACCAATTCGAGCCGCGCTGGCAGCGCGTTTGGGACGAACGGCAGACCTTTCACGTCCCGAATCCCGGCGAGCCGGGCTTCGATCCCGCGAAGCCGAAATACTATGTGCTCGACATGTTCCCCTACCCGAGCGGCGCGGGCCTGCACGTCGGGCATCCCGAGGGCTACACGGCGACGGACATCATCGGGCGCTACAAAAAAATGCGCGGCTTCAACGTGCTGCACCCGATGGGCTGGGACGCGTTCGGCCTGCCCGCGGAGCAATACGCCATCAAGACCGGCCAGCACCCGCGCGCGACGACCGAGGCGAACGTCGCCAAGTTCAAGCAGCAGCTCCAGAGCATCGGCTTCGGCTACGACTGGCAGCGCGAGGTGAACACCACCGACCCCGGCTATTTCAAATGGACGCAGTGGATCTTCGTGCAGCTCTACAACAGCTATTTCGACACGGAGAAAAATCGCGCGCGTCCCGTCTCGGAGTTGATCGAAAAGCGGGAGGCCGAGCTTCCAAACGAAAGCGAAAACGAGCGCCGTGCGTTCATTGACTCGCACCGACTCGCCTATGTGAGCGATGCGCCGGTGAACTGGTGCCCCGAACTCGGCACGGTACTCGCGAATGAGGAGGTCATTGATGGCAAGAGCGAAGTCGGCGGCCATCCCGTCGAGCGCCGCCCGATGCGGCAGTGGATGCTGCGCATCACGGCCTACGCACAGCGGCTCATTGATGAACTCGACGGCCTCGACTGGCCCGAGAGCATCAAGATTCACCAGCGAAACTGGATCGGCCGCAGCGAAGGCGCGGAGGTGAAATTCAAAGTCGCCGATTGTCCGCCGGGGATGGATGAAACGATCACCGTTTTCACGACCCGGCCCGACACGCTCTACGGCGCGACCTACATGGTACTCGCGCCCGAGCACGTGCTGGTCGAGGAACTCGTCACCGAGGAACAGGCGACCGCCGTCGAGGAATACCGCGAAAGGGCGGCGCGCAAGAGCGACCTCGAGCGCGCCGAGCTGACGAAGGACAAGTCCGGCGTCTTCACCGGCGCGTTCGCGATCAACCCCGTCAACGGCGAGCGCATCCCGATCTGGATCGCCGACTACGTGCTCACCGGCTATGGCACCGGCGCGATCATGGCCGTGCCCGCGCACGACGAGCGCGACTGGGAGTTTGCGAGGAAATTCGCGCTGCCCATCCGCGAGGTCGTCTCGCCGGAGCCTCGCATCGGACTCGGCGGCGGTGGCGTTTGCGACGCGGAGCCGCTCGAGTGCTTTGTCGGCGAAGGCTACGCCATCCACAGCGGCCCGCTCGACGGACTGCCCAGCGCCGCGGCGAAAGCCGAAATCATCCGCCGCCTCGAAGCCGATGGCCTCGGCAAAAAGACGATCAACTTCAAACTCCGCGACTGGCTTTTCTCGCGCCAGCGCTACTGGGGCGAGCCCTTCCCCATCGTCTGGGAAAATGGAAAGCACCGCGCGCTCGACGCCAGCAAACTCCCCGTTGTCCCGCCTTCGCTGACCGATTTCAAACCCACCGGCACCCCCGAGCCACCGCTCTCAAAAGCGACCGACTGGGTCCGCTACAGCGCCACCGCAACGCGCGAACTCAACACCATGCCGCAATGGGCCGGCTCATGCTGGTACTATCTCCGCTACATTGATTCGAAAAATGCGGATCGTTTCGTCGGCGCGGACGCGGAGCGCTACTGGATGCTTGGAAACCGGAAAGCGGAAAGCGGAGACCGGAAAGATGCGGGCAGTGCGGACGTGATAACCTCTCCGCATTCCGCCCTCCGCTCTCCGGTTTCGTTCGGCGGCGTGGATCTCTACGTCGGCGGCACCGAGCACGCCGTGCTTCACCTGCTCTACGCGCGGTTCTGGCACAAGGTGCTCTACGATCTCGGCCACGTTTCGACGCCCGAGCCGTTCCAGCGCCTCGTGAATCAGGGCCTCATCCTCGGCGAGGACGGGCAAAAGATGAGCAAGTCGCGCGGCAACGTCGTGAACCCCGACGACGTGATCGAGGAGTATGGCGCCGACGCGTTGCGGCTCTACGAGATGTTCATGGGCCCGCTCGAAGCCACCAAGCCGTGGAGCATGAGCGGCGTCGAAGGCGTCTTCCGTTTTCTCGCGCGAGTGTGGCGCTTGGTCATGGAGGAAAATCAGGCCGGTGAGTGGCAGCGCAATGCCACCGTGCAGGACGTGCCTATGGAAAAGCCGCTCGCAAAAGTCGTCCACGCCACGATCAAAAAAGTCGGCGAAGACATCGAGGCGCTCAGCTTCAACACCGCCATCGCGCAGATGATGGTCTGCACGAATGCTCTCATCGCCGCAACTCCGCGCCCCGTGTCCGCGATCCGCCTCCTGCTGCAAGTGCTGAATCCCTTCGCGCCGCACCTCACCGAGGAACTGCACGCCATCCTCGGCGGCACGACGCTCCTCGCCGACGCCGCGTGGCCCGCCTACGACCCCGCGCTTTTGATCGAGGACGAAATCGAACTCCCCGTGCAGGTGAACGGCAAACTGCGCGACAAGATCGTCGTGAAGAAAGACGCCACGCAGGAGGACATCGAAGCCATCGCCAAGGCCGCGCCAAAAATCGCCGAGGCCACCGCCGGCAGGACGATCAAGAAACTCATCGTCGTCCCCGGCCGCCTCGTGAACATCGTCGTCGCCTGACGCCTGCTGGCCGCTTCTGCGCCCGCTCAATGTTCGTGCGCGCAGCAGTCGCCCCATGTGAGGCTGAACTGCGCCCAGACGCTGTGTTCGTCGCCGAATGCGGGCGAGTGGTCGTAGTTGTACTGGAGCTTGAAATGGAACGGCAGCTCCGCCGACGGGCGCCACGAGAGCGCCGGTGAAACGCGCCACCGCTCGGGCAACCCGGCCTCAGCCACGCCGCTCACGTATTCGCCACGGAGATGCGCCTGCATTTTCCCTCCCGGAAATCCATAGCTGAGCGCCGAGTAAAAACCGGCATCGGTGAAATCGCCGCGCTCCCCGGACTCACTCACAGCTTCGACCTGCCGCACCATCGCCTCAGTCCGCCAGCGGAGGAAAATGGCGCTTTCCTTGTGGGAATCGGGGTCGGCTGCCGGGGCACCGTCCGGGCGCCAGAGATAATCGAAATGCACACCGTAGAGCTGTGTGCGCCGGTCGAAGTTGTTGCGTCCCCACGCGCCCGACACTCCGATCTCATAATGGGTTGTCTTATTCGCAGCAAAGAGCAGCGAGTAGTCCACGGTGGCCAGCCAGTCCTGCCAAAGCCCGCCTTCGCCTTCAAATTTTGCCGTCGGGCCCTCCTCCTCTCCCTCCTCTTCCGCCGGATCGGGCACTGATCCGTAGGAAAAAGTGAGCCGGTCGCTCCAGCCGGCGGGCAGGGAGCGCAGGACGGGCAGCGAAATCTCACCGCCGTAGATGCTGACGGAGTCCTCGCCGATGAGCCGTCCGCTCGCGAGATACTTGTCTATGAAGGTGAAGTCGTGGAGGTGCTCGCGGTTGTGGTAGCCGAATTGCGTGTAGAACCTCCCGCCTTTCAACTGCGCGCCGAAAGGCAGGCCGCTGATGATCGCGTAGTGCTCCTCGTATTCGGAAAACCAGTGATCCTCGTGATCAATGACCGCATTGTAGTTTCCGAACAGCCGCACATGTTCGCCGAGCCTCATGCCGAGCGTCAGCTCGATGTTCTGCTGTGTGATGCCGTGCCGGTTCGGGTCGTGATGCCCGACTGCGAGCGACTCCGGGTCAGTCGTCGAACTGCCGACGACCGTCTGGTAGTTCAACTCGGGGAAAAGAATTCCTCCGAGGTTCACGCCCTCGCCGGTCCATAAGTTCAGCTTGCAGCATTCGTCAGCCCGCGCCGGTTCGCCCGGAAGGGCGGTTCCGGTGCAAGCAGCAGCGACTGCGAGAGCAAAGAGTGGTGTCAGGGCGCCTTTCATTACGCGGCATGGGGTGTCATCCCGGTGCAAGGATTACAAGCGATCTCTTCGCATGTGTACCGCCGGGTTCGGCATCAGGGCGTTTGCAGGTCGCTGTTCGATGGGACAGCCGCAATGTTCGGGGACATGCCCGCGAGCCGCGCTGCATTCGGAATCAACCCTGCGTTTGCGCGACCGCGGTGAGTTCCGGATCGCCGAGCACGGCGTCGAAGAACGAGGGCCAGCGGGGCTGCCAGCCGAGGGCTCGGAGTTTTGAATTGCTGACGCGCTTGCTCGTCCAGCCGCGCTTCCGGTTTGGATTGATGGGGCCTGCTGGGGGAAGCGGACGGGCGAAGTGCCGGGCAAGCCACGCATACAATTCGCGCTGCGGCAGGGGCGTGTTGTCGCACACGTTGAAAACGCCGGGGCTGCCGCGCTCGATGATCGCAAGGAGCGCCGTCGCGATGTCATCGCGATGCACCTGGTTCACGATGCGTGTGCCGTCGCTCTCGATCACCGCTTCACCGGAAAGGAATTTCCGCAGAAGCACCGAGCGGCCTGGCCCGTAGATGCCTGCAAGTCGCGCGATGATGCCGCCATTTTGCAAAACCAGATCCTCGCTTGCGCGCAGGATGCGGCCTGTTTCGCCCGGGGGTTCGGCGGGGCTTGTCTCGTCCACGATGCTGCCGTCGGTCTGCGCATAGACGCTGGTGCTGCTCGTGAACAGGAAGCGTCGCGGCGTGAGCGCCTCCAACAAATTGCGGCAGCCTCCGAGAAAAACGGCGCGGCAGGCATCCGCCCCGCCGCGCCCGGAACTCGCGCAGTGGATCAGCGCATCAGCACCGCGAAGATCGAGCGCATCCACCGCACTGCGTTGCGAGATGTCGCACGGGATGCCGCGGATTCCCTCTGCTGCGAGGCGCCCGGCGGAATCGGCGGATTGCGTGATGCCAGCCACCTCCCATCCGGCCCCGAGAAAAAGCCGGGCCGTTGCCAGCCCCGCGAAACCAACACCGGCGATGACGAGCAGCGGCATGGCTACGCGGTGATCTCCACGCGGTTCTCCAGCATCCGCTCGCCGTCAAAAACGAACCATCCATGGAACGAGCGCCCGGCCAGCACATGCGGCAGCCAGTGCCGGTCGTCCTCCCACATTTCCCCGAAAGGCACAGCGTCCAGATCGCACCAGAAAGGCGTGGCCTCATCCGTCTCGATCGGGTCGCCTTCAAGATCCGGCGCGACGAACACCGTGCAATGCAGCGCGTAGCCGTCGGTGAACTGGAAGCGCAGCACGCCGCGGTTTTCCAGGTGCAGCGGTGTCACGCCGATTTCCTCGCGGACCTCGCGCACGGCGGCGTCGTGCGCGGTCTCGCCGGGCTCGAGTTTCCCGCCGGGGCCGTTGATTTTGCCGGCGCCGAGGCCGCGCTTTTTCCGGATGAGCAGCACGCGGCCGTCCTTCACGATGAAGCAAAGGTTGGCCGTCTCGGTCGGCTGCCAATTTTTCCAGTCCATGAGCGCAGTGATAGGTGACGGATGGCAATTGGCACGCTAGAAAGCGGGCATGAGCAACGCCGTCCGCATTTCCGCCATCATGGGATTCCTCGCCGTCGCGTGCGGCGCGTTCGGTGCGCACGGGCTGAAGGGCACGCTCGATGCAACCGGGCAGCTCGCAAACTGGAACACTGCGGCGCACTACCACCTCATCCACTCGGTCGCGCTGCTCGCCGTTGCGCTGCACGCACCTTTTCGCGTGTGGGCGTGGAGGCTGTGGCTCGCGGGCACCGTGGTTTTCAGCGGCACGCTGTACGTTCTCGCGGTGACGGGGATGAAATGGCTCGGCGCAATCACGCCCATTGGCGGGGTGCTGCTGCTTGCGGGATGGCTGGCCCTCGTGGCGCAAGCTGCCAGCTTGCGAAAGTAACGCCCCAAATAATGGACGCGCCGGTCCAGGTGGCACGGGGAGGGCAAGCCGGCGGCTTACCCCACGAGCGGCACCGTCCGTTTCTCGCGGGCCGAGAGGACTGCGCTGTCCACGATCTGCTGGCCGATGCGCGAAATCTCCGGCGAAAGCGGGCCGCTCAACGGCGTGCCTGTCCCGATGCAGTGGAGGAAATACTCGACCGGGTTGCGCTCCGGCGCGCGGAGTGCGTCGCAAAACATTTTTGTCCGCTGGGGCTGTTGCCGGGTCTGGACGCGGATGGTGGCGGTGTAATCGTAGCAAGAGATCGTGCCTTCGCTTCCGCAAATCACGAATCCGCATTTTGGCTGCGGCTGGTGCGTCCATGGGTCGGTGAACGTGCCCCAGCGCGTCTCGCATTTGCTCAGGCCGGAATCGTAGCGAACGACGACCATGCTGTGCTCGTCCACCTCCAGCCCCGGCGGGTCGTCCGTCACCGCGGTCACCTCGATCGGCTTTTTTCCGCCGATGAACCATGTCCCGAGCGTCGTGCCGTAGCCGAGATAATCGAGCAGCGAACCGCCGCCCGCTGCGCGCTGATAGAACCAGCTCGCAGCCTTGTCCGCGGCGGTTGGCTCCTTTTCGATCTTGTCCGCGCCGTGGTAAAGCGGGCCGCGGTTTCCGCCGTAGTGGTGGTAGCTCCGCACTTCGCCGATCACTCCTTCGTTGATGAGGCGCATCGCTGTCGCCGCGCCGCGCTCCCAGCGGAGCGGCCAGTTGATGGCGAGGAGACGATCCCCCGGCATCGCCGCGATCATGGCATCCGCCTCGGCGAGCGATGCCGCGAACGGCTTCTCGACCATCACATGCACGCCGAAAGGCGCGACGAGCTTCACGTATTCGCCATGCCGCGCCGCGGCGGGGCAGAGGATCACGACGTCCGGCTTCGTCATTTCCATGCACGCAGCGACATCGGTGAATACGCGATCCTGCGGGATGGAAAAATTGCGCGCCGCCTCCGCCATGCGCGGAGGCTGCTCGTCGCAAATGCCGGCGATTTCCGCATCCGGATGTTCGTGGACCATGCGGAGCAGGTCGCCCATGTGGAAGTGGTCGAAGTTGATGCCGGCGATGCGAAATTTGCTCATGAATGTTGTGTGGATTGCCGCGCACGCCTGCGCAACACGGAAGGCGCGTCACATTCCGTCCGCGATCCAGCCGCGCCGGCGATAGACTGCCCAGCCGATTTTTTCATGCACCCAAAGCGAGATCTTCTCGAAGCCCTCCCATCCCGGCACGCCGATCCGGAACGGCACGGGAGCCGTGCTCACCGTGGTGAGAAAGTTGCACGGTGCCGCAACCACCCCGACACCCGCTGTGCGAAAGACCCCGAGTGTGCGCCGCATGTGGCACGCGGAAGTCGCGATCAGCACCCGGTTCCAGCCGCGTGCCTTCGCAAGCGCGGCCACCTTTTCCGCCTCCTCGCGGGTGTTCGCGCTTCGGCCCAGGCTCTCCACCTGCGCAGTCGCCGGGAGTTTCCACGACGCAAGCATCGTCTTCACCACGTCCGCCTCGATCCTTTCGCCGTCCTCGAATGTCGCCGCGCCGCCACCGAGCAGCAACACGGGGGCCTTGCCGAGGCGCATGAGTTCCAAGCCCATGATGAGGCGGTCGCCGGCCTTGGTGAGGTGCATTCCGCCCACCTCATAGCGCGACGGTTCCGTGCCGCCGCCGAGCACGATGACCGCGTCGCAAGCTGGCAGTTCCGCGATCTTCACCCCGGCCCACGGACGCTCCAGACCGCGGAGGAGGAAGCCCGGCAGATCGGTTCCCCCGCAAAGAGTGATGAGCAGCACAAGCGCGCCGGACACGCACGCCGGGCGCCGGATCCGCCGCCGCCAGAGCACCACGCTGAGAACGATCAGCACGAGCCAGGTGAAGCCGACTGGTTGGATGAGGCGCAGGGCTTGGCGGAGCAGGAAATCGAGCATCCCGCGAGCGTAGGTCCGGACGGCTGCGAGCGGAAGAAAAGTCCTGCGGACGCGTGCCCGCTGCGTGAATGTCTAACAGCTTTTTCAAACTACTCCGTTTGGTTGCACTGAAAATCCAGGTAGCCTGTGTCCTGAACTCACATGGCCAGTCTCTCACTCCCCGATGATGCCGATCACGGTTTTCAAATCGCTCCGATGGTGGATGTCGTGTTCGTCCTGCTGCTGTTTTTCATGGCGCTGGCGGGTGCGAACCAACTGGAACGCCGGGTGACCGCCCAAACTCCCTCCGAAGGTTCCGTGCTGGATGAAGTCCCGATTGTCCTCGATCTCGCGGACGATGGAACTGTGAGTGTCAACGGTACGGCGGTCGTCGGTCCGCGCGATGCGGATGTCGCGGGATTGGGGGCATGGCTCGCGCAGTATCGCGAGAGCATTGGCGTGGATACGCCGTTCGTTATCCGTCCGCATAACGACGCGCGGCACGAGCGCGTGGTGCAGGTGCTCGGTTCAGTCCGGAAGGCCGGCCACGGGAAAGTGGCGTTTCGGTGAACGAAGCCGGGAAGCCAGGAAATCTCCTCCTTGGTTTCATGGCTTCCTGTTCCCTCCATTTCCAAACTGAGCCACGACACCGGCGATGCTCCTGCTTGCCACGCGAATGACGCTCCGATAGCCCACGCCGCTCATGTTTCTTTTCCTACGCCCGAAATACGTCAAGCGGGCCAAACTCTACATCCGCGAGGCGCAGAAGCGCGTCCACTACAACCGCGACCGATGGAGCGATGTGACCGTCGCGGACTTCGACGCGCAGATTGCGAAGCTGAAAAAGGCCGTCAGGGAACACGACAAGGCCGCAGTCACGGAGGCGGAGCATGCGCTGGAACAGCTCTGCGAGGTGCATTGCCCAACGGACAAGCATGCGTGGATCTCGGAGAATACGGAGGTGATCCTTGTGGCGATCATCGTGGCGCTCGGCATCCGGACGTTCTTCCTGCAGCCGTTCACGATCCCGACTTCCTCGATGGAGCCGACGCTTTTTGGGATCACGGGGCGGGAGACCGAGGAGGGGCCGCCGAATATCCTGATGCGGATTTTGGATTTCGCATGGAATGGCCGCACCTGGCACGAGGAGGTGGCGCTGGCGGACGAGACGATCACGGAGGTGAAGGAGGTGAAGCGCGGAGGGCTTCGGCGCGTGATGACTTATACGCGGGTGGAAACGGACCAAGGGAACACCTACTGGATCAACGAGACGGTCAATCCCGTGCAGCAGACATTCAAGTTGTCCGCGGGGGTTCGATTAAAAAAGGGGCAAACGTTCGTGCGCGGGTTCACGGACACCGGCGACCACATTTTCGTGGACAAGGTCAGCTACCACTTCCGGAAGCCGCGTGCTGGCGAGGTGTTCGTTTTCGACACGCGGACACTGGCGACGATCGAGCGAAGAAACAACCCAAGTTCAAACACGCAGTATTATATCAAACGCCTCGTGGCCGGCCCCGGCGACACGCTGCAGGTGATGCCGCCGCAACTGCTGATCAATGGAAAGATTGCCGAGGGTACCGGTTATGAGCGGGTGATGAGGGGGACGATCGAGAATCCCGTGGAAGGCTACCGTGGATACTCAAATCAAACCGCCGGAGGCTTTCAATTTCCACTGCTCGGTGATCCGCGGGCGAAATTCACCGTGCCGGAGCGGCACTACTTCGCGATGGGGGACAACAGCTATTTCAGCTCCGATAGTCGCGATTGGGGGGCTGCGCCGGAAGAGAACCTGATGGGAACCGGCTTCTTTGTTTACTGGCCGTTTTCGCGTGATCGCGGCGGGCGGTGGGGGTTGGTGAGATAGCGGTTACGGCCGCTTCTCCCCGAGTTCCGCGGCGACGGCGAGAAGGAGGTTTTTTTCCTCCTCGGTCCATTCGTATGCAGTTGCCTTTGCGATGCCGAGCACTCCGCAGAGTTCGCCGTAGGTGATCATCGGAACGGCGAGCGAGCCTTCCATCCCGGTGGTTTTGGCCTCGGGTCGCGCCTGGCCGCTGGTGTCCGTCTGGAGATTGCAGAGCGAGATGGGCTGCCGCTTTTGTGCGGCGAGACCGGCGATGCCTTTTCCAAGCGGGACGGTTCCGATGAGTTCGCTGATGTGCGGCGGGATTTTATGGTGGGCGGCGAGGGTGAGGAGGCCGGAGTGGATGTCGAGCCAGTGGACCGTGCCCGCCTCGCATCCAAAGTGTTTGATCGTCTCGCGGAGAATCGTGGTGATGTTCCCTGACAATAAAGCCGATCCGATGGCCGGAGGAATTTCAGTCATGATGGCAGCCCGTATGAACCCCGGCATGCCGGCTGGCAATGCCGGCTTTGCACAACGAGGTGGATTTTTGCCCTCGTCTTCGTGCGGCCCGGCATGCGAAAGGGCGCGGATGCCGCCGGATCGTCTCAAGCGAATCATCGAAGTGAAGCAGGATGAGGTGGCGCGGATTCTGCCGCGCGCCGGGCATCTGCGTGCGGCGGCGCTGCAGAGGAATGATTTCCGCGGATTCGCCGCGGCGCTGGATCGCGGGGGGGCCGGGGATGGCCACCCGACGGGTCTGGCGCTGATCGCCGAGGTGAAAAAGGCGAGTCCCAGCGCAGGGGTGATTGCGGAGGACTTCGACCCGCTGGCGATTGCGCGGGCTTACGAGTCCGGCGGCGCGCACTGCATCAGTGTCCTGACGGACGAACAGTTTTTTCAAGGGCACTTGAGTCACCTGGCGAGGATTCGCCGGGAGGTCGGGCTGCCGCTCCTGCGGAAGGATTTCACGATCCACGAGGCGCAGATCTGGGAGGCGTCGGTCGCCGGCGCGGATGCGATCCTGCTCATCGTTGCAGCGCTCGATCAACCGGTGCTGGAGCGGCTATATGGCGAGGCGGAAATGCTGCAACTGGATGTGCTGGTGGAGGTCCATACGCGGGAGGAACTGGACCGTGCGCTGGATCTCGGCGCGCGTTTGATCGGCATCAACAACCGGAACCTGCACACGTTCGAGGTGGACCTGGCCACGACCGAGGAGCTGAGCATGGAAGTGCCGGACGATGTGATTCTCGTGTGCGAGAGCGGCGTGAAAACGAAGGCGGATGCGCAGCGGGCGTTTGATGCCGGTTGCGACGCGCTGCTGGTGGGAGAGGCGCTGATGAGGGCCGGGCTGTCCGGGATATCCGCGCAGATCACCGAGCTGCTGAGCCCCGGCGAGTGCGCGGGTTCTTAATCTAAATTGGAATTGTTCTTGTTAAGGCAGTCGTGACTGCTAGCAGTGACTCATGAACGTGCCAGCCAGCAAATCTTCATCGCCCGAGGAAACCATCCACGGGCACGGCCTGCGGATGACCGACCAGCGCAGGGCGGTTTTCGATGTGTTGATGGGAGAGCGTGATCACCCGACTGCGGTGGAGGTTTTCACGCGTGTCCGTGCGAAGGTTCCCAACATCTCGCTGGCGACAGTCTATAATTGCCTGGACACCCTTACCGCCTGTGGACTGGTCAAGACGGTCGCACACGAGCGCGAATCCGCCCGGTACTGCCCGAACCTCGAGGAGCACGCGCACTTTTTCTGCGAATCCTGCGGGACGGTGTCCGACATCCCGCTCCGGCCACGCAAGCAGCCCCAGGATGTGTGGAATTTCCCCGCTGATTTCAGCATTTCGCACCACGAGGTGTCCTTTGGCGGCACGTGCCCGAAGTGCGCCGCGAAGGCTGCGAAACAGAACAGGAACTAGGATTTTTCAACCATGAGTCTCGAAATCAAAAATCTTCACGCCCGCATCGCCGGCAATGGCACCGAGATCCTCCGCGGTCTCACGCTCACGATCGAGAAGGGCAAGGTCCATGCAATCATGGGCCCGAACGGCTCGGGCAAAAGCACGCTCAGCAAAGTGCTCGGGGGGCATCCCGATTACGAGATCACCGATGGCGATGTGCTGCTCGATGGCGCGAGCATCCTCGGCATGGAGCCAGATGAACGCTCGCGCGCCGGTCTGTTCCTCGCGTTTCAGTACCCGATGGAGATCCCGGGGGTGTCGAACGCAAACTTCATCCGCGCGGCCCTGCAGGCGCGGATGCCGGAGGGCGAGGAATTGGAGGCGACGGATTATTACGCGCAGCTCTACGAGAAAATGGACATGCTGGAAATGGACCGGAAGTTCACCGCGCGTTCGGTGAATGAGGGTTTTTCCGGCGGCGAGAAGAAGCGGAACGAGATCCTGCAGATGCTCATGTTGAAACCGAAGTACGCCATTCTCGACGAGACGGACAGCGGGCTCGACATAGACGCGCTGAGGGTTGTCTCGAAGGGCGTCAACTCCCAGCGGGGCGCGGAACGCGGCTTTCTCGTGATCACGCATTACCAGCGCCTGCTCGATTACATCGTGCCGGATGAAGTGAGCGTGCTCGTCGGCGGACGGATTGCGATGAGCGGATCGAAGGCCCTTGCGCTCGAACTCGAGGCGAAGGGCTATGACTGGATCAAAGAGGACGCGGCCGAACCGGCCTGCGCATAAGAAACCGGAGGAAACACCATGAGCACCGAAATTCTTGAAACCCCCGCATCGCCCGCAACTCAGTTCGATATTGACCGCACCGCCGGAAATTTCAGCTATCCGGAGCAGCATGAATTCGATGCCGGCACCGGCCTTTCGCATGCGACGATTGATTACATCTCCAACGTGAAGGGCGAGCCGGACTGGATCCGCGAGTTCCGCCACAAGGCGCTCGACGTATTCCTTTCCAAACCCATGCCGACGCACTGGGCGTCGCACGATCTCGACAACATCATCTTCAACAAGATCCGGTACTACCTCGCGAACGCGCAGAAGCCCACGCGCTCGTGGGACGAGGTGCCGGACGATGTGAAGCGCACGTTCGAGCGGCTCGGCATCCCGGAGCAGGAGCGCAGATTCCTTGCTGGCGTCGAGGCGCAGTTTGACAGCGAGGCCGTGTACTCAAACATCAAGGCGGCGGTCGCGGATCAGGGCGTGATTTTCTGCGGCTCGACCGAGGGGCTCATCAAGCACCCGGAGATTTTCAAGAAGTGGTTCGGGAAGGTCATCCCCACTGGCGACAACAAATTCAGCGCACTCAACAGCGCGGTCTTCAGCGGCGGCTCGTTCATCTACGTGCCGCCGGGCGTGAAGGTGAAACATCCGTTGCAGGCGTACTTCCGCATCAATGCGGAGAATTTCGGCCAGTTTGAGCGCACGCTCATCATCGCCGATGAAGGTAGCGAGGTGATGTACATGGAGGGCTGCACCGCACCGAAATTCGAGACGACGACGCTGCACTCCGCGGTCGTCGAGCTGGTGGCGATGAAGGGCGCCAAGCTGCAGTACGTGACCGTGCAAAACTGGAGCGCGAATGTTTTCAACCTGGTGACCAAACGCGCCATCGCGCACGAGGAGGCGGAGGTGAAGTGGATTGATTGCAACATCGGCTCGCGCCTCACGATGAAATATCCCGGCGTCGTGCTAAAAGGTCGCAAGGCGCGCGGCGAAGTCATCTCCATCGCGCTCGCGGGCGACGGCCAGCACCAGGACACCGGCGCGAAAATGATCCACGCGGCGGACGAGACAACCTCGAACATCGTCAGCAAGAGCATCAGCATCGGGAAGGGCCGGGCGACTTACCGCGGCCTCGTCCACATCCCGAAACATCTCAAGGGCTGCAAAAACAACACCGAGTGCGATGCGCTCCTGATCAACGCTGGCAGCCGCACGGACACGTATCCGGCGATCACCGTTCGCGGCACGGGCAACGCATGCCAGCACGAGGCGAGCGTGTCGCGGATCTCCGCCGAGCAGA
Organism: Prosthecobacter debontii; assembly: GCA_945861385.1. Lineage (GTDB taxonomy): Bacteria > Verrucomicrobiota > Verrucomicrobiia > Chthoniobacterales > Chthoniobacteraceae > SXWH01. Next base: position 19,240 of record CAMAUI010000029.1, on the reverse strand, counting down.
TTTTTTACATGCGCCAGCGGGGGCTTTCGGAGGCGCAGGCGATGAGCCTGTCTGTGAACGGATTTGTGAACGACCTCGTCCGACAGTTCCCGATGGAATACAGCGTTGAGCTGAAGCGGCTGATTGATCTCGAAATGGAAGGGAGCGTCGGTTGATGAACGCAGTCGTCGAGGCCTCCGAGCGTGGGGCTCAAATCCCCGAGTGCCCAACTGTGATGACCGAAAGCCCTGATTTCGCCAGCCGCCCCGCGTATTTTCGCGGCCGCCAGCAGGCGGCGTGGGAGCGGTTCCAGTCGCTCCCGATGCCTGCGCGGACGGACGAGGCGTGGCGCTTCGCGGATGTAAAGGCGCTCGATCTCTCGCCCTACCGCGCCGCTGGCGCTGTGAGCGATGCGCAGCAGGCGGTGCTGCTGGCGCGATCGCGCGGGCTTGGCGAGACTGCGGGGCGCATGGTTTTTGCGAACGACCGGCTGCTCTCGCACGAGGTGCTGGCGGACGACATGCGGGCGAAAGGTGTGATCTGGCTGCCGTTGGAGCAGGCGCTTGTGGAGCAGAGGGATCTGATCGAGCGGCATTTCATGAGCGGGGACAGCCTTCTCGGCTCGGCAAAATTTGCCGCGCTGCACGAGGCGCACGTGAAGGCGGGGAGCTTCCTGCACGTGCCGCGAGGCGTGGAAGTCGCGCTGCCGATCGAGGTGTTTCACTGGCTGAGCGGCGATGGCGCGGCGGTGTTCCCGCACACGCTCATCGTCGCCGATGAATGCAGCAAGGTGACCGTCGTGGATTCGTTCGCTGGCGCATCGGACGGTCCAGGCTTCGCGTGCGGTGTGAATGACATCGTCGTCGGCAACGGCGCCAGCGTCACCTACGTGGCGATCCAGCGCTGGAGCGAAAAGACCCTGGCCTTTCACCTCAACAACACGTCCGTCGCCCGTGATGCGACGGCGCTTGCGCTGCGGCTCAATCTCGGCGGAGCGCGTGTGCGTGATGAAGCGGCCAGCCACTTGCGCGGCCAGGGCGGGCGAAGCGACATGCTCAGCGTGTCGGCTGCGGCGGGCGCGCAGATATTCGACCAGCGCACGCTGCAAATCCACGAGCAGCCGGACACGGCCAGCGATCTCCTTTACAAGAATGCGCTGAACGACCGTGCGCGGACCATCTTCACGGGCCTGATCCGGGTGGAACCCGTCGCGCACAAGACCGACGCCTATCAAAAGGTGCGCAACCTGATTCTCAGCAACGAAGCCGAGGCAAACAGCGCACCGGGCCTTGAGATCGAGGCGGATGACGTGCGGTGTACTCACGGGGCGACCAGCGGCACGCTGGAGGAGGACGAGATGTTCTACCTGCAATCGCGAGGCATCCCGCGGTGGGAGGCGCAGCAGCTCATCACGTTTGGCTTTTTAAGCGAGGTGTTCGACCGGCTTCCGTGTGCGAGTTTGCGCGATCATCTCACGGACCTGCTCCACGAAAAACTCGGGTGAGCACCGACGGCATGGATCTCACAAATGCGGTGAAGCGGGAGCTGAAAGCACGCGCACAGCGGCTTGAGCCCGTGGTGAAGCTCGGTCATGCGGGGCTCAGCGATGGCTTCATCCGCAGCATGGATGCGGCGCTGAGCCTGCATGGGCTGGTGAAAATGAAATTCACCGATTTCAAGGAGCAGAAGCATGAACTCGCGCTGCAAATCGCGGAGAAGACGGGCAGCGACATGATCATGCAGGTCGGGAATGTCGCGGTGTTTTACCGGCCGGTGCGGAAGGATGCGGGGCCGGGTGAGGCGTGAGCCGGCTTGGGAAACTGCCTCATACAATTTTCACACTCAGACAGCAGGAAGGGCCGCGCTTCGCGCGGCGTTCCTGCTGTGTGATCGTATAAATCGTATTACTGCGCGTCCATCTGGAAGGACGGGCTCTCATCGTCCTCGAACCTCGCGAGGCTGCGGTCTGTCTCCGGAGGCGGTTCATCCGGGATGTTGCTCTGATCGGCTCCGATATTAAGGTCGCCGGTGAACACGCCTCCGTGCTCCACGGTGATCGCACGGGCCCAGATGCTGCCCTCGAGCCAGCCGCCCTTGTTGATTTTCACCTTGTCGGCCACGATGCGAGCGCGGGCCTTGCCGCTGACCTCGAAGAGTTTGGTCTTCATGAGGCGCGGGAATTCAACGTCGCCCTTTTTCTCCACGAGGATGTGGGCGCTATCCAGCAGCCCGGCGAGGCGGCCCTTGAAGCGCAGCGTCGTGGTGCCGGTGCAGACGATGCACCCGCGAAGGCTGCCCTCGATGTACGCCGAGCCGCACATGAGGCGCGTGCTTGTGACATCCCCGCGCGGCGAGACGTGCACCTCCGCCGCAGTCTGCACGCTGCGGCCAAAAGGCCCGGTGATTTTGAAGTCGCGCAGATCCATGTAGGCGCCGCAGCCCGGGCACATGGTGCTCTGCGCGGTGGTGCTGAGCGTCTGCGCGTGGTTGCAACTGAAACATTTCACCTCCCTCTGCCGGTCGCCGGTGATGATCCGCGATAGCTTCGAGAAGAGCGACGGCTGCTTCACGATGCTTCGCTCGCCTGCCAGCATCCGCTCGAGCGTGTAATGGCCCTGGCATTTGCGGCAGAAGGTGCTCTTGGCCGCGACAGACTCCTCCTGCGTGAACCCGCAGTGCGGGCACACGGCCGCCATCTTGTCTGTATTTTTGCGGACGTTTTTTGCCACAGTGATTCTTAAGCCAGGCCGGGGCGGATGCGCAAATTTGCGGGTGCCCCGGGGATCTCGATATGCGAAGCCACGGTGATTGCGGAAGGCCGGGCGTGCCCGGCTTGAGACGCCCCCATGCACGCGGCGCGGGCGCGGAGACCGTGGGGCCTCCGCCCCGGCCGCGTTGCCGGCAAGGGCGTGAAGTGTCAGCGTACCTGTCCGCCTGTCCCGGTGCGATCCGGCCGGACGATTTCCGGCTGGCGCATGGCGACCTTGTTGGGGGTCACCTCGGATTTGCCGACAAAAGTCGCGCCCTCCTCGATGACGAGGCGGGTGGCCTTGAGGTCGCCGTAAAGAACGGCGTGAGACTTCAATTCGCAGCGCTCATCAACGGTGATGTTGCCATGCACCTTGCCGAGCACGGTCACGGACTTGGTCTTGATCTCACCCTTGATTTCGGAGTTTTCGCCGACGGTGAGGACCCCGGCGGAGCTGATTTCACCTTCGACCTTGCCGTCAATGGTGAGTTCGCTCTGAAACTTGATGGAGCCTTTGATTTCGACATCGGCGCTGAGAAGGTTTTTCGAGTGTGGAGTGGTTTCTGGCATGTGTGTGATGGGCGTATGGTTTGTTGGTTTTCGCGCACGCCCGCGTCGTGCCGGCGGCGACAGCGGGCGAGTATGGATTCGAGCAGTGGTGTGTCAACGCCCGGCGCGCTGTGTTTAAGGCAGCGTTGAAATCCCATCCCCGCGTCCGGGCATTCATCGGCGCGACAGCTCTGCTCGACAGTTCAGCCGCGAGTGCGCTACAGCGGGCGCATGCACTTCGATGGAAAACGTCGTCCCCAGAAACCCACTGTACCAACCCACAACCGCTTCCGGGCAGTCCTGCTCTTTCTCGCGCATTTATTCGTCGCTTTTTCCTGTACCACGATGGCGGCTGAGCCGCTGCAAAATACTGCGCAGCCCCCGGGTGGAGGACTGCCGAAGATCAAGGCGCTGATCGTGGATGGGCACAGCAATCACAAGTGGGAGATCACCACGCCGATCCTGAGGAAGATTCTCGAGGCGAGCCAGCGTTTCACGGTCGAGGTGGCGACGGCACCGCAGGATTTGAATGAGCTGCCAAATTTCAAACCCGACTTTGCCGCCTACGCAGTGGTGATGCTCAACTACAACAGCGACGGATCGGTGCTCCGCCGGCCTGATCGCAATTGGGGGGAGCCGACACAGCGGGCGCTGGAGGATTATTTGAAGAACGGTGGCGCATTGTCGGTGATCCACTCCGCCAACAATTCATTTTCGGGCTGGCAGGAATACCAGCGGATGATCGGGCTGGGCGGCTGGGGGCATCGGAACGACAAGTCGGGCACTTACGTTTATTTTCAAGATGGCAAGCTGGTGAGGGAAAACGGACCCGGTGTCGGCGGCTGGCACGGGCCGGAGCACGCATTTCCGGTCGTGATCCGGGAGCCCGATCATCCGATCACACGGGGGATGCCGTTGAAGTGGATGCACGCGAAAGACGAGTTGTACAGCCATCTTCGCGGCCCGGCGGAGAACATGACCGTGCTGGCGACCGCCTACTCGTCGAAACAGATGAGGGGCCGGGACCGGGACGAGCCGATGATCATGACGCTCGACTACGGCCGCGGCCGGGTGTTCCACACTGCGCTCGGGCACGGTGATTACTCCATGCGTTGCGCAGGCTTTGTCACGGTGGTGCAACGCGGCACCGAATGGGCAGCCACCGGCAAGGTCACCATTCCCATCCCCGCTGATTTTCCGGGCGCGGACCAGGACCGGGAGAGTTCCATCTTCGCCAGCAAGGAAGCAAAATAATGCCTTCAGCGATCCGGTTTCTCCGGCGGTCACTGTGCCCGGCGATTGCGTTTGTCATGATTTCCGGCGCGCAAGTGTCGGCGGCGGACGCGGTATCTCGGCCGAACATCATTTTGATTTTGGCCGACGATCTGGGCTACGGCGACGTGAGCTGCTACAACGACCAATCGAAAGTCCAGACGCCAAACATTGACCGGATTGCGCGCGAGGGAATCCGATTCACCGACGGTCATTCTCCCGCGTCCGTCTGCACACCGACGCGCTATGCCATCCTGACGGGCCGTCATTCATGGCGTGGCCGGTTGAAGCTCGGAGTGCTGCGGCAGGATGAACCTGCGCTGATCGAGGAAGGGCGGCTCACCTGGCCGGCGATGCTGCGGGAGCGTGGATATTCGACGGCTGCATTTGGCAAATGGCACCTCGGCTTCACGTGGGGTCAAAAAGCGGAGGTCTCCAATCCCGGAAAAGGTGGCTGGAAGGACAGGGTGGATTTTACAAAACCGATCACCAACGGCCAGACGACGCGGGGGTTCGACTATTTTTTCGGAATGGTGGGAGCCACTCCGACCGATGATGCCCTGATTGAAAATGACCGCCCGCTTTTCTGGGATGGCAAGGACCGCATGCCGCCGATCGCGGGTGTTTCGCCCGAGATCCTGAACCCTTGGGCGAACCACAACACGATGCCGATGCTGACTGAAAAGGTCGGCTGGTATATCCGTGAGCAGCACAAGCAGCATCCGCGGAAGCCGATGTTCATCTATTTTGCGCTGACGGCGCCGCACATGCCCATCATCCCGACTCCAGGTTTTCAGGGCAGGACCAAGGCGGGGGAAGTGTGCGACTTTGTTGCCCAGCTCGACGACACGGTCGGGCAGGTTCTCAAGGTGATCGAGGAGCGAGGCATCGCCGACAACACACTGGTGATCTTCAGCAGCGACAACGGATCGCCGTGCTTTGCGGACGGAAAGTCGCAGACCTACTCGATCCAAGAGCGCTATGGCCACAATCCCAGCCGTCCATGGCGCGGGATGAAGGGTGACATCTGGGAAGGCGGGCACCGTGTCCCCATGGTCGCCCGCTGGCCGGGGAATATCCCCGCCGGCACCGTTTCCGATGAGACGGTGTCGCTGGTGGACTTAATGGCCACCACCGCTGCGATCACGGGTGCCAGACTTCCCGCGGACGCCGCCGAGGACAGTTGGAACATCCTTCCGGCGCTGTTGAACCAGCCACGCAAAAAGGCGATCCGAGAAGCCACCATCCATCACTCGCTGATCGGGACCTTCGCCATCCGCCAGGGGGAGTGGAAACTCTGCACCGACCTCGGCTCCGGCGGCTTCAGCGCACCGCAGGCGATACCCAAGCCGGGGCCGGAAGAACCCAAGGGACAACTCTACAATCTCGCCAGGGATCCCGGCGAAAAGACCAATGTTTACAAGGAACAGCCGGAGATTGTGGCGCGGCTTTCGGCGCTCCTGACCAAGTACCAAAACGAGTCCCGCAGCACTCCGTTGCCCTCCGGCCCGCTGAAGTGACGACAGACTTTGGCTATCGTTTTCCACTGCGGTTGGTTGATGGATCAACCGCGATTTATACGATTTTCACAGTCAAACTGCGCGAAGCGCGGGGATGCGTGAGGTACGCCTGGCGACGAAACGCCACGCAGCCGACGACCGCCGGATTCCTTCAGTCTGACTGTACAAATCGTATGAGAGGGCTACCTGCTAAAAACTGAGATCCGTCCGGGAGCGCACGCTTCCAACGTGCTGTGTCCGGCTTCCAGCCGGGCACGTGCAGCGGGCAGCGCCTGTTCCGGCTTCATGCGGTGCCACCCTGCGTGATGCTCACCGGAATGTATCCTGTGTTTCCCACGACGCTGTTGCGGATCTCGAATTCCGACGGCGTGGCGCTGACGTAGATGGTCTGGCCGGCCACTTCCATGAATTCAGGGAACCGCAGCGGGCGGTTGTCGAGCGCGCTGGGGAGGCGGAAGCCGTATTCGACAAGCGTCGTCTTCCGCGAACGGTCGCCCTCGTACATCCCGCCGATCTGCGGGATGGTGGCGTGCGACTCGTCAATGATGAGCAGGAAGTCCTTCGGGAAAAAATCCATCAGCGTGTATGGCCGCGAGCCCGGCGGGCGTCCGCTCAGGTGGCGGGAGTAGTTTTCTATGCCACTGCAAAACCCCATCTCCTGCATCATCTCGAGGTCGTACTCGGTCCGCATCTTGATCCGCTGCGCCTCGATGAGCTTGCCGTGCTTCTCGAAGTGGATCACGCGGGCGAGCATCTCCTCCTTGATGCCGTTCATCGCGGTGCGCAGCCGGTCGTGCGGGGTGACGAATTGCTTGGCGGGGAAAATCGTGAGGTGCGTGAGCTGGTCGTGCGTGCGTCCCGTGAGCGGGTCGAACCGTGTGATGCGCTCGATCTCATCCCCGAAGAATTCAAGGCGAATGGCGATTTCATCGTAGCTCGCGGGATGGACCTCGACGACGTCGCCGCGCACACGGAATCGCCCGCGCTCGAAAGCGATGTCATTCCGCTCGTAAAGCATCTCCACGAGTTTGCCGAGAACGGCCTCGCGCGTGGTGTGCTGGCCGACTTTCACGGTGAGGAGCATCTGCAAAAAATCCTCGGGCGAGGCGAGGCCGTAGATGCACGAAACGCTGGCGATGACGATGGTGTCGCGTCGCGAAAGGAGCGAACTGGTGGTGGAGAGCCGCAGGCGCTCGATCTCGTCGTTGATGGACGAGTCCTTCTCGATGTACGTATCGGTGCGCGGGATGTAAGCCTCGGGCTGGTAGTAGTCGAAGTAGCTGACGAAGTACTCGACGGCGTTGTCCGGGAAAAAGCTGCGGAACTCCGAATAGAGCTGCGCGGCGAGGGTCTTGTTGTGCGAGATCACGAGCGTGGGGCGATCCAGATTTCGGATGACGTTCGCTGCGGTGAAGGTCTTGCCGCTGCCGGTGACGCCGAGGAGCGTCTGGTGCCGGTTGCCGGCATCGAGGGATTTGGTCAGCTTCGCAATCGCCTGCGCCTGGTCGCCGCACGGGCGCATTTTGCTGTCGAGTGTGAAGGGCATGATGGGCGATCAAAGCATGGGGCGTGGGAGTCGCGCAAATGCGGCTTTTGCGCAGCGCCCGCTACAAATGCTGAAAGCGTGGAGCGGCGAGTTTGCGGGCGCCTGGCCCTCCGAAGCGTGCTTCGAGGCGGGGCTTTCCGCTGGCCTTGCCCTCGATGCGCACTTTGTGAAGGCCTGCGGAGAGATGGACGGGGACGAACCACCATTCCTTGCCGCGCGGCCAGCCCTGGGGCTTCCCATCCACGATGAGCCGCAGGGTTTCGGGGCCGTGGAACTGGAATTGATAGACGTCCTCTGCATCCACGGAGAACCATCCTTCCACTACGAAATTCTCGTCCGCGAGCACGCCGGCATTTGCAAGCCAGTCACCGTCGGCCTTATTGGCGACAACTACAGGGCGGTTCCCCGGGATCACGTGCAGCCCCGCCGCGAGGGATTTTCCTTTGGGCAGACTTTGCGCAGCGAGGGGAGCGGGCGGCGTGACGGTGAAAGTAACCGGCCTTCCGAACAGCTTTTTGCCGTCCTGGAAAGTGGCGACAGGAAAGATCGTGACCGGGCCCTGGCCGAGTGTGCGCGGGTCAAGAACAGCCATGCCAGCGGGTCTCGGGATCGTCGCGATGCTTTGTCCGAACTGCAAAAAGGAGATACTAACGGCGCCGGGCGCGCTCGCGGTGAATTGCACCGGGCGATCCCAAGGCACCCTGGCTGTCGCGTTCGTGGCTACGGTAAGTGTGCGGTTCGAGTTATTCGTCACGATGGGGATCGTGAGGCGTCCCGTGGTTGAGAGGGCATCCGTCGCGCTGGCGATGATGGAAAGTTCGTGGTGGCCATCGCTGAATTTTGAGGTGTCGAATGTGAGGGACTCGCCCGCTTTCACGCCACCGATTTGCAGGCCGTCGATGTAAATTCCAAACGCCGAAGGCGCGAGGCCATCCGGTGAGGTGGCTCCGGGCTTGAGCGTCACCGCGCCACGCAGCAGTTCGCCGGGCTTTGCACCCACGAGCGTGACTGCGAGCCGCTTTTTCCATGGGGCACAAAGCGCGTCGCCCACGATGAGAAGCTGATACGGCCCCGCGACGCTCTGGTAGAAGGCTTCGGCGAGCGTGGCACCCTGCGCGTAATGCCAGTGGATGAATGGCGTCGGGAATTTTGCCTGGATCGCGTACGGCTCCGTGACTGTGCCGCTGGATCCCGCAGCTCCGTGGCGCAGAAATTCCGTGAGGGGTGTCTGCTCGCTGCCCTCGCTCAGCACTCCGCCGAAGCTGGTGAGATTCTCCACGATCGCGCCGGGCAGGATGCGGCTCCCGCTCTTCGACCAGTCGAAGTCCGCCGCGCCGATCACTCCGCCGATGACATCGTGCTTGTTCTGCGGCAGCACGCCCGCCTCAATGGATGCATCGAGGCCGAGCGCTTTCAACTTTTCCGTGGCGGGTGCGAATCCCCATTCACGCGAAATCGAGCGCACATCGGCGTTCTTCATGAAGTAGATCGTGCCGTTCGGGCGGGTGCCGTCTGCGCCAATGCTACGCTTCAAGCCGGCGACAGCCTCGCGTGCGGACGTGCCGCGGCCGCTCGTGCAGGCGAGCATCGTCGAAAGCAGGTAGCGCATGCCCTCGCCGGGCGGCACCGGCGTGCCATTTGGCAGCCAGCCCACGCTCCCGCGGAAGCCGGTCGTGGGGGTGTTTTCGAATTGGATTTTATCAAGAACGGAAGCGAGCGCCTTGAAATCCTCCCGCTCCCGGAGCGAGCGGAAATCAGAGTTGCTCCGGGCATGCTCCAGGTTCGCCCAGCCGTGGCGCATTGCGTTTCTGATTGCCGCCATTGCCGCGTCGCTGTCGCCGAGCAGTGCATGGAAGCGGGCAAGGTTGTAGGAGAGCTCCGCAGTTGACGGATGGGTGGTTGACAGCTCCATCACGGTTTTGCGAACGGCACGGAGATGGGCAAGGTCGTCGTCGGAAAGTGCGGGATCCGTTGTGGCCTCGATCTTCCCGCTCACCTGCTGAAGCACCTTCAGCGCTTCCGCGTATCGTTGTGTCTCATCCCCGGACCACGGCGGCACTTTGGCGCGTGACACCTGCCGGAAAAAAAAGTTCGTGTTCAAGCCGAGGTAGGAAGCCCTTTTTTCCAGCGTGAGCGGGTAGAGAAATGTGAGTCCCGTGAGCGACGCGGGCTGCGTGAACTCTCGTGGAGGGGTCTTGCCGCCAAGATCCTCTGTCACATCAACCGCCCATGGCATGTCCGCGGAGTACACGATGCAATCGAGATGCGGGAGCACTCCCCGAGCCTCGGCACTGCGTAGTGCCGGTATCAGGATTTTCGTGCGAAAATCCTCCACGCCGATCCGCTCAAACGACGGGATGTTGCCGAGGGCGATGACATTTCTCCACGGGATGTTTCGCGCGGCGGCGTATTCGTTAGCAATCCATGTGGAGGCCCAACTGTCGCCGTTGACGACGATGAGGGTGCCCTCTGGCGAACCTGCTGCGAACGTGACGGCGGTCGTGAGTGTGAGTGCAAAACCAATGCGCATGAACCGGGCGTTGTTGCGGGCGGGGGTCGGGTTGTCACGCGATGACTTTCCCACGTGTATAATTCCACCCTCGCCCCACGGGAGCGCCGTGCCGTAAATGCGCGGTGACAGACATGCCCAACCGACTCCGCGCCTGGCTCCAGCTCTTTCGTGTGCCGAATCTCCTCACCGTTCCCGGTGATCCTCTCGCGGGATTTCTGATCGCGACCGGCGGGCATCTCGATTCGCGCGCGTGGGTGGCTGTCGTGGCGAGTTTGTGTTTGTACGCCGCGGGGCTCGCGATGAATGACCTTGCCGATGTGAAGGAGGACCTGCGCGACCGGCCGGCGCGGCCGCTGCCGAGCGGGGCCGTCGGCAAAGGCGCGGCGATCATTGCGGTGCTGGCGCTCATCGGGGTGGCCTTCGGGGTGTTGCGGCTTGGCGCCGGCCCGCTCGCATTCATGGCGGGCGTGCTGCTGCTGGCGACGGTGACGTTCTACAATTTCCTCGCGAAGCGCATCCCCTTCGTCGGGGCGATTGCCATGGGTGCCTGTCGCGGCGGAAGCCTGCTGCTGGGAGCGGCGGCGGGGACCCCGATGATGAGCGAGCAGCTCGGCGGGATCGCGACGGTGAATCCGCTCGTGGCGATTGCGCTCGCGCCGTCGGTGATGTCCACGGCCAGCGTGCTGTTCACTTTCGCGCTCGCCGGCGCTGTCATTGTCGCGCTCTACATCGCGGCGGTCACCGCGCTCGCGCGTCACGAGACGAATCCGAGCTGCCCGAAGTATCTCCGGCTCCTTCCTCTCGGTGTGCTTCTGCTCGGATTTCTTGTGCTGAAGCAGGCCACGGGGCCGCTGCTGCTCGATCAGGCTCCCACCCTGTGGCTCGTGGCGATCGTGCTGTGTGCGATGAACACCAGCCAGCTCATGAAGGTGCCGCCGCCACCGCTCGCCCCGCGCATCGGTGGATTCATCCGCCTGCTGCTCGTGATGCAGGCCGCGCTCTGCCTCGTGCCGACCGTGCCAACGCGGCTCCGAAAGACGCCCGAGAGCTTCACCTGCGCGGTCGTGCTGCTGGCGCTCGTACCTGTGAATGCGCGGCTTGGCCGCAGGTTTTACGCGAGCTGACGCTCAGCCCGGGATTTCACGGAGGAGCTGTTCGTTGGTCGGGAATCGCTTGAGGAAGCTCAGCACGCGCTCAATGGCTTCCTGCGGCTTGTGGCCCGCGAGGCCGCGGCGGATGACGTTGATTTTTTGCAGCGCGTCGGCGGGGACGATCAGCTCCTCGCGGCGCGTGCCGCTCTGGAAAATGTCAATCGCCGGGTAGATGCGCTGGTCGCTGATCTTGCGATCGAGGACGATCTCGCTGTTCCCCGTGCCCTTGAATTCCTGGAAGATCAGCTCGTCCATCCGGCTGCCAGTGTCAATCAGCGCCGTGGCGACGATGGTGAGCGAGCCTGCCTCCTCCGTGTTTCGCGCGGCGGCGAAAATTTTCCGCGGAATTTCGAGGGCGCGGCTGTCCACGCCGCCGGACATCGTGCGTCCGCCGCCCGCGATGGCATTGTTGAATGCGCGCCCCATGCGTGTGATCGAGTCGAGGAGGATGAACACATCGTGGCCGCTCTCGACGAGCCTGCGTGCGCGCTCGATGGCGAGCTGCGCGATGCGTGTGTGGGATTTGATCTCCATGTCGTTGCTGCTGGCCCACAGCTCGGCTTCCGGGATGTTGCGCTTGAAGTCGGTGACTTCCTCGGGGCGCTCGTCCACGAGCAGGATCATGAGCTTCACGTCCGGGTGATTTGCGACGATGGCCTGCGCCATGTGGTTCAGGAGCGTGGTTTTTCCCGTGCGCGGAGGTGCGACGATGAGGCCGCGCTGGCCTTTGCCGATGGGAATGAGGAGGTCTATCACCCGCGTCGTGGTGCGCTCGGGGACGGTTTCGAGAATGAAGCGCTCGATCGGGTTGATCGTGGTGAGATCCTCGAAGGACGGCCATGTTTTCACGGCCTCCGGCGGCTGGTCGTTCACGAGGAGCAGCTTTTGAATCTGCATGCCGCGGCTGCTTTTCCTGGCCTCGACCTTGAGCCAGTGCCCGTCGCGAAGCCCGAAGCGTTTTACGATTTCCGGCGTGACGAAAACATCGAGCGGGTTTGGCAGGAAGAGGCGAATTGGATCACGGACGAAACCGAAGCCCTTTCCGGCGATCTCGCAGTACCCCTCGGCCTCGACGATCTCGACCGGCTCGTCGGGCGCGGGATCCCTCGGGTGGCGCTGCTGCTGGTCGCCGGACTGGTCAAACGATTGGTCGCCATTTGGGGGCTGGTCGGTCTGGCGGTTCCGGTGCTGGTCGCGGCGTCCGCGGCGGTCGAAATCGCGCTGTTTCCTCCTGCTGAAATGTTGCTGCTGCTGTTGATGGCCGCCCTGTTGCTGTGGTTGGTGCTGTTGGTCGGGATTTGAATGTTGCTGCGGAGCTTGCTGCGGAGCTTGCTGCGCCGGTTGCTGCGTGATGACCGGCGCGGCGCGGTGCGGTTGCGATGCCGCGGCCCGCGCGGCACTCATCGCTGCAAGGATCCCGTCGAGCTGCGATTTCTCGGTTGGATTTGGAATGCCAGCGGCCCGAAGGAAGGCCTCGATTTCACGCGGGATGTAAAGTGGGCGCTGCTGCGGGCCACCCGGGTTTGGTGCTGTGGCACGGACTTGTGGCTCGGGGGCGGGCCGGGCCGCGGGAGCCTCGACCGGGGCGGGTGTTGCTTCCACGGCTGCTGGTTCCGGCGCGGGGGAACTCCGTTTCGACTTCGGTGCGGTCTTTTTTGGCGCGGCAGCTTTTTTGGCTGCTGGTTTTTTTGCCGGCGCTTTTTTTGTGGTCTTCTTTTTTGTCTCTTTCGGCTCGGAGACCGTGGCTGCTTTCTTTGGCATGTGTGTAAATCGGTTGGATTGGCGCGGCGTTCGCGCCTTTGGATCAGTTGCTAATTTGCGCGGGCCTTGCGGCCATGATTTCGTTCCCGCCCGGCTGGAAATGTCTGTGGATCCCGCTTGCTGCGCGGTGACGAAGCGGATTGCGGTCAGGCGATCCGGCGGCAAGCGTGGTTTCCCCGGTCAGCCCGGTGAAAAGCTTGCCGCGGTTCGTATCGAGTGCGGCGTTGAGGCGCCGCAAATTGGAGCACTTATTGTGTCCAGCCATGATGAGAAATCGGTGGAAAAAGACTGCTGCCGCGTCGGTAAGAATGCTCCGTCGTGAAGAAAGAGAGGCCGTCGAGATTGTGGGAGGCCTTTACCGCTGACGCTGGCAACCGGGGGGACAATGTGAATTCGCAGGCTTCCCGTCAACCGGAAATTTTTCCGTGTCGCGTGGCGCTCATCGCGGTTCATTGGATGGCGGGGCGGATGGGGGGCTGCCTCACATTTCCCGGCATCCTCGAACGAGGGCGGACAACACCGCGGGCGTCAGGCTTTGCCGCCGTAGCTCACGTGGTCGTCGAGGTCGAGCAGGTCGCTCCATGTCACGATGTCAGTCCGTCCGGGGCCGCATTCGGCGAGGTATTCCTCGAACTTCGCCCGGTCGCCGGGATCCGGCCTGCGTTTGTCCGCCGCGTCGCTCCATGCCTCGATCTGCGCGGGAGTGTGCTGCTGGGTTTGGTTTGCCTTGATCCACTCCAGCACGGCGCCATCACCCGCGCCGGTGGCGACGAATGCCTTGAGCGGTTCGGCGGTTATCCCGAGAAAGGTGAGGATGCGCTGATCGTTCGGGCACGCGTAGTGGAAGGTGCCTGGGGTTCCCGCGATTTCCGCGCGGCATTTGTCGAGCATGCGCGGCAGGAGCGCGTAGCCGCCGAGGCGGGCTTTTGGGCTGCGGGGAGGTCGTTTGGTCAGGTCGGGTGCGTTCATTTTAAATCTCCGGCTCCGCGCCTTCCGCGCGATCCTCGAATCGCGTGAACTCCTTCAGGAAGGTCAGCGGCACATCGCCCACCGGCCCGTTGCGCTGCTTGGCGATGATGAGCGACGCCTTCCCCTCCAGTTCCCCGCGCTGCTCGTCATTGTCCGCGTAGTATTCCTCGCGCACCAGCAGCGCCACGATGTCCGCGTCCTGCTCGATGCTGCCCGATTCCCGCAGGTCGCTCAGGCGCGGGCGGCCCTTGCTTTCGCCCGTGCGCGATTCCGGGTTGCGGTTGAGCTGGGCGAGCACGACCACCGGGATGTTCAGTTCCTTGCTCAGCGCCTTGAGCCCCGCGCTGATCTCCGCGATCTCGAGCTGCCGGTTGTCCTGCGCCCGCTTGCTGTTGCTGCGCAAAAGCTGGAGGTAATCCACGAAGATCGCCGCGATGTCGTGCTGCGCCTTGAGCCGCCGCGCCTTTGCGCGAAGCTCCAGGATCGTGAGCCCGCTCGTGTCATCAATGAACATCTTCGCGCCCGCCAGCTTCGCCGCCGCCGCCGTGATGCTCGGGAAACTCCGCTCGCTCAGGAACCCGTCGCGGATCCCCTTGAGGCTCACGCGGGCCAGCGAGCAAACCACCCGCTGCACGAGCTGCTGCGCGCTCATCTCCAGCGAGAAAACCGCCACCGCTTTTCCGAGATCCACCGCGATGTGCTCGGCGATGTTCATGGCCAGCGCCGTCTTCCCCATCGAAGGCCGCGCCGCGATCACGAACATCTCCCCGCCGTGCAGCCCGTCGGTCATTTGATCCAGCGCCTTGAAGCCCGTCGCCAGCCCCGTGATCTGCCCCCGCCGCTCGTAAAGCTGCTGGATGTCCCCGATGGCCTTCATCACCATTTCCTTCATCGAGGGCGTCTTCCCTTTGAAGCGATCCTTCGCGATGTTGAAAATGGATTGCTCGACCTCATCGAGCAGCCGCTCCGGTTCATCCTGCTCCTCGTAGCTGCGCTTCGAGTATTCGGTGCAGACGCTGATGATCTGCCGCAGCACATGCTTCTCCAGCAGGATGTCCACGTAATAGCTCACGTTCGCCCCCGTCGGCAGATACACGAAGAGATCGTTCAAATACGGCCCGCCGCCGACCTGATCCAGCTTGTTCCGATCGCGGAGATGCTGCGCCAGCGTGATGAAATCCACCGGCCGGTTCGCCCGCTGAATCTCCACCAGCGCCTCGTAAATCTCCGCATGCGCCGGGATGTAGAACGCCTCCCGCGTCACCCCCTTCTCCACGCACAGGTCAATCACCACATTCGGCGTCAGCAGCATCGAACTGAGCACCCCGCGCTCCGCATCCGGCGCCTGTGGAAAACCCCGGAGTTCCCTGTCAGCAGCCTGTGAAGAACTCCCCCTCCCCTTCAGATCGGCCCCGGACTCCCCGTCCTGGTTTTTCTCCACCCCCGGGTTTCCCTTCTTGGGTCCGGCGGGCATGGCGCGTTATTCCGCTGGAGCCTCGGGTTTCGCCTCGGGCTTCTTGTGCCGGGCCTTCGCCTTTGCCTTGAAACCGCCCGCCGGCTTCTCCTCCTCCGCGGCCTCCGCGCCTTCCCCGGCGGGAGCGGCCCCTTTCGCGGTCACGTTCACCACGAGGGTCGCCGTGATGTCATGGTGCAGCTTCACCGTCACCTCATGCTTGCCGCTCTCCTTGATCGGGCGTTCGAGGTGAATCTTGTGCCGGTCAATCTCCACGCCGCCGCCGAGCGCCGCGCGCAGCTTGTCGGCGATGTCCGTCGCGGTGATCGAGCCAAACGCCTTCCCCGTCTCGCCAGTCTCCAGCTCGAGATCCAGCTTGATCTTCCCGATCTTGCTCGCGAGCCCCTGCGCCTCATTCATCTCCTGCGCCTCCCGCTCGGCGCGCTTCGCCTTGAGGATATTGATCCGGCGCAGCGCAGCAGGCGTCACCTCGAGCGCCTTGCCCTGCGGGATGAGGAAATTCCGCGCGTAGCCCGTCCTCACTTTGACGATGTCGGCTTCGGCGCCCAGGTTGTGAATCTTCGATGTCAGGATGACTTCAGTGTTGGCCATAAAAATACGTGTTGCGTGAGTTGTCGGACGAAAAGGGCGCGCTGGATACCCCCGGGCATGCTCCCTGTCAACCGGCCCTTTTCGGAAAGTGGCTCCTGAACCCGGTCCGGCCTGTATGATCTTGGAATGGTTCGCGCGCGGCGATTGTTTCGCATTGCCCGCGCGGGGTGCCCGCGTTATCCGGCTCCGCGAATGTTCACCACGCGCGTCCGCGCTTTTTTCCGAAGGCATCCGATCCTGCGGGACGCAGTCGTCTGGTCTGTGCCGGCCCTGCTGTTTGGCTTCGTGCTACGGGCGCTTTTCCTCAGCTACCATCCGTATGCGTACTGGGGCAGCGATTCGCGGAGCTACTTCAGCTTCGCGCACATGCTGCTGAGCGATGGCTACGTGTCGCTCGATGAAAAGCGGCGGTATCTTTACCCGATGCTGATGGTGCCAGTGTCCGCGCTGCCTGACACTCCGCTGAAATGGCTCGCCTTTTTCCAGCACGCGATGGGGCTGTGTGCGGTCCTCCCGCTGGCCTACATCGCGCGGCGCAGCTTCCACGCGTGGCGGTGGTGGATCGTGCCGCTCACGCTCTGCTACGCGGGGATGCCGCTGTTCCTCTGGTATGAGCACGAGCTTCTCGGGGAGGCGGTTTTTTTCTCCGCGTTCCTGTGGGCCTTCGCGGGGTGGGTGGCGTGGGCGGCGCAGCGCGACCCCGCCCGCTCGCGGCGGATTTTCTGGTGTTTCTTCGTCCCGCTCGCGGCGTTTCTCCTCACGAAACCCTCGGGCCGCTTCGCCGTCCCCGGCATCGTCCTCGGGCTGGTGGCCGTGCGCGCGTGGCGGGTGCTGGACTGGCGCCGCTGGCTGGCCATCGGGCTGCTCTTCGCCGTGACGCTGACGGTCGGCTCGAAAAAGCAGGCGGCGTGGCTCCTCTACGTCGCGAGCTTCCCGCTCACGCAGCTCGATACGCCGAAGCACGCGGAGTACAAAGCGGAGTTGCGCGCCTACGCCGAGCCTTACGTCCGCGGCCTCGACGCCTACTACCTGCGCGACGAAGGCCCGTTCAAATTCCTCGAATCCCCGAGCGAGGAAAACGGCCCGCCGCTTTGGGCCAAGCTCGACGGCGATGCGCAGAAGAAGCGCGCCCTTTACATGGACCTCGCGCTCGAAGGCATCCGCGCCCGGCCCGGCGACTTCCTCTACCTCGGGGCGCAGCGCCTCATCGCCTCGGCGAATCTCTCCGGCTTCCGCACCGGGCGGTTCGAGTCCGGCTACTACCCGGGGAAACTCGAACGCCTCCACCGCGAAGCCGCGCAGAAGCTCGCGGAAGGCAAGAGCGTCAGCATCCCGATGGCGTTCGGGCTTGATGCCCGCGCGCCGCTCCCGCCCATCGCCGACCTCCAGCGCCGCATCTCCCCCGCACCCGGCGGCTGGGCCGAGCGCGCCGTGTTGGGCTGGGTGAATGCGGCCGGCACGGTCGGCGACGTCGTCCTTCTTCCGCCAAAAGACGCGCCGCCCGCCGCCGCGGGCATCTTCCGCTCGCGCATCACGGTGCTTGGCTGGTGGCTGATCGCGAGCCTCGGGCTGTCCGCATTTTACTGGCGCAGCCTCGGCGTGTGGGTGCTCGCGGCGTTCAGTTACCTCGCGGGTGTCTTCCTCGTCTCGCTCGTCAGCCCGCGCTACTTCGCACCCGCGTGGCTCGTCTTCCTGCCGGTGCTTTTTGTTCCGCTTGATCTTGCAGTCCGCGCGCTGCGGCGGAAAAACACCCCCGCTTCGTAAATGGAATCCTGCCAAGTCACCATCCTCATGCCCTGCCTCAACGAGGCGGAAACCCTCGCCGCATGCATCGCCAAGGCCCATCGCGGCCTCGCCGATGCGGGCGTCACCGGCGAAATCCTCATCGCCGACAACGGCAGCACGGACGGCTCCATCCAGATCGCAGAAAGCAACGGCGCCCGCGTCGTCCACGTCCCGGAGAAAGGCTACGGCAGCGCGCTTCGCGGCGGAATCACGGCAGCGCGCGGCGAATGGATCATCATGGGCGACGCCGATGACAGCTACGACTTCTCCGCCATCCGCGGCTTCATCGAGCGCCTCCGCGCAGGCGACGACCTCGTCATGGGCTGCCGCCTTCCCTCCGGCGGCGGCAAAATCATGCCCGGCGCGATGCCGTGGAAGAACCGCTGGCTCGGCAACCCCGTCCTCTCCACGCTCGGCCGTGTCCTTTATAAAACCCCCGTCCGCGATTTCCACTGCGGCCTCCGCGGCTTCAGCCGCGAAGCCTGCCAGCGCCTCGATCTCCAGACCAGCGGCATGGAATTCGCCAGCGAGATGGTGATGAAAGCCTCCCTCGCACGCATGAAAATCAGCGAAGTCCCCATCACGCTCCACAAGGACGGGCGCAACCGCCCGCCGCATCTCCGCCCGTGGCGCGACGGCTGGCGGCACCTCCGCTTCATGCTCATCTACAACCCCCGCTGGCTCTACCTTGTCCCCGGCTTCGTCGCCGTCCTCACCGGCGGCGCACTCGCCCTCCTCACCTACCTCCGCACTCCGGATGTCGCCGGCATCCGGCTCGACGCCGGCGCATTCGCCGTCGCGTGCGCGGCGATCCTCGCCGGCACCCAGCTCATCGCATTCGCGTTCGTCACCAAAGTATTCGCGATCGGCGAAGGGCTGCTTCCGCCCGATGCGAAATTTGCCCGCATCTTCCGCGTCTTCACCCTCGAGCGCGGCCTCATCGCCGGCGTCCTTTGCCTCGGCGGCGGCGCCGCATTGTTCATCCACGCATTCCTGCAATGGCGGCATGCCGGCTTTGGCGACCTGCCGTGGTCGGAAAACATGCGCCGCATCATCGCGAGCACCACGCTCTTGCTCCTCGGCGTGCAATTGATCGCCACGAGTTTCCTCATGAGCATCCTCGGCCTCCGCACCTCCAAGCGCCAGCCGCCCGCCGCATATTGATGAATCGGCGGGATGGACTACAGCGATGGCTGGCTGAGTGCGCCGGAGGCGCTTTGGAAATTAGCCGGTGGCGTAAGCCACCGGATCTTCGTCCACACGAATCGCGCCCCGGCAGGGGCGCTGGATCCGCCGCCCTTCCAGGGCGGGTTTCGTTTCCATGGCTGTTCCGGTGGCTTACGCCACCGGCTAATTTCCGTCGTGCCTCCGGCACAAAATCA
>CAMAUI010000028.1 GCA_945861385.1 Prosthecobacter debontii | reverse complement strand
TGAAGTTACCCGTGCCACCGAGGATGTTCTTGATGGCGGTGATGGTGCCGGAGCGGAACGCCGTCGAACCAGTGATGTGGATGACAGTGTCTGCTTGAGCCGCGGAACCGGCGAAAAGCGCGGCGGCGGCGGTGATGAGGACTTTGGATTTAGTCATATTGTGTGTGTGTTTGTGGGTTGTTGTTGTTGTTGTTGAGGTGAGTAATTAGGCGCGTTGACGACGGCGGATGAAGCCGAGCGCGGTGCCGCCAAGGGCGAGCATGAGTGCGCTGGAAGGTTCCGGTACGCCCTGTGGGGTATAAGTGACGTCGCCGCTGTTGCTGATGGTGAAGGTGCCTTCGTAGGTGCCTGCACCGGTGCCGGCTGGCATGATATAGAAGTCCAGCGCGGTGCCATTGGCACCGTTGGCGAAGCTGCTCTCAATGCCGCCGCTGAAGTAGGCGAAGCTGCTGCCGGAGGAGGACTGGCTGCCGCCGGACATGAATTCTTCGTAGCTATTCGTCTGGGCGTGGGGCTGGACGAGGCCGAGCGGGGCATTTGTGGACTCGATCTGGTCGGTGCCGCTTACCGCGCCGGTGGTGCCGACGCCGTACTTGGTGCCGAAGGCGGCGAGTTTACCCGCCGGGATGCCCTGGGTGCTGGTGGAGCCGCGTGCCCACGCAACGGAGTTCGACGAGCCAACTGGGCCGAGTGGGAATGCCTGGGCGCGCGAGGCGAACAGGGCGCGGTTAGTAAAGCCGTTGCCAGCGGTGAACTGGGTGCCGGAGATGCTCCAGAGGACATCCGAGCGGGTGTTCCATGATCCCCCGAAGATGGAGTCGAGGTCGGCGTCGAGGTTGCCGAGGCTCAGCGTGGTCTGGGTCGCGGCGTCGCGGAAGTTGGAGGCGCTGCCGAGATTGAGGAGGAGGTTGGTGGTGCCCCCGGTGCCGCCAGTGGCGCGGAAGCCGAGGATGAGGTCGCCATCGGCATAGGGATCCGCCTTGGCGTGGTGGCTGGAGAGCGTAAGACCCGCGATGGCGAGTGCGGCTATCCGTAGGTTGTGTGTGTTCATTAGGACGTAGGTTTGTGTTTGGTGTTTGCTATGCCCGTGGTGCCGCATTGTGCGGTTTCTTCGGACACGACGACCCTTATCCCCACGCCATGCGGCGATCAAATAGTGTACTGTAACTTGTGGACGACCTTTGTTGTCAGGAGAGTGTAAGTCGCGCAACGGAACCGCGACACCGATGACTAACCGTGACAAAACACGACCTTTTCGCCGCAACATAGTTCGATTCGGCGCACAAGACGCGTGAACGACACATCCGCCACAAAAAGCACTGATCGGAAATTTTATGTTCATGCCCATCCTATTCCGCGTCCAGACGGTAGCCGAAGCCCCGCACTGTAAGGATTTGGTCGGACGCTGTGCCGAGTTTCTCACGCAGCCTGCGTATATGAGTATCCACAGTGCGGATCTCGATTTCCGTGTCCTGTCCCCAGACGGAATCGAGCATTTCCTCGCGGCTGAAGACGCGCCCCGGCTGGCGGAAAAGGGCGACGAGCAGCTTGTACTCGATTGCAGTGAGGTCCGCGACTTTCCCCCGCACGCGCACTTCATGGCTGTCGCGATCGAGGCCGATGTCGCCGACCGTCGCCCGGCTCGCCGTGGGCATGGGCGCGTTGCGGCGGGAGAGGATGGATTTGATCCGCAGCGTGAGTTCGCGGGGGCTGAAAGGTTTCGTCACGTAGTCGTCCGCGCCAAGTTCGAGGCTGACGATGCGATCCACCTCGTCCTTGCGCGCTGTGAGCATGACGACCGCGATGCCTGCCGTGCGCGCGTCGCCCTTGATGGCGCGAAGCACTTCGGTGCCGGTCATCTTCGGCATGTTTAAATCGAGGACGATGAGCGCCGGTTCGATGCGCCGCGCTTTATCCAGCGCCTCCTGCCCGTCGCTCGCGTGGCTGACCTCGAAGCCCGCAGCGGTGAGACTTTGCGAGACGAGCGTGAGCACATCCGCCTCGTCGTCCGCCACCAGCACATGTTTAGTCTGAATGCTCATACGCCCTCCTGAATTGTCATCGTCCCGCCGTGCCCGCGCCGCAGCGCCGCCGTGAATCGCGAAATCCCCCCGGTAATGCCCGCAAACAGCCACACAAACGGCAGCACCACCGCGAGCACCGCGGCTGCCGTGAGCACCGATATTACAAAGAGAATTCGCTCCAACATGTGCCGGGAGCCTCGCAATGCGTCGTTACAGGATGATTGCAGGCGCGTGAACTTGCGGCGGACTTCGTGTGACGAATTGCGCGGCAAAACCGCCCGCTTTCTCCCGCAGTCGCGGGAAATGCCTGCGTACCGTTCCGGTGCCGACGATGACTAAAAGCGGAAAGTAGCAACATTCTCGCGGCAGCCTCGCTGCGATGGGGAAAACTGGAACACGTCCGCCGGATTCGTCGCCTCCCCGCAGCGCGCTCGAAACGCGAACGCCGGGTGATTTTCGCCAGCCCGCAAGCCCGGCTGTAACAATCCGCCTGTTGGCTTCACAGCTCATGAAATACACCAACCACACACCAGGACGCCGTGCGGGCTTGCTCGCTTGCCGTCCGATGCGGGCGCTTGCCGCCGGCATTCTCTCACTCGCGTCGTCGGCTTTTGCCACGACGCCCGACTACACCCTGCAGGTGCTCCACTATTATGGTGAGAGCGGCCTGCTCGGCATTCAGACCGCACCGATTATGGGCGCGATGATTGACCGCATGGACAACGACTACGCGAACACCATCGTCATCGGTGAAGGCGACAGCTTCATCCCCGGGCCTTGGCTCGTCGGCGGTGCGGACCCGTCGCTGAATGCAATTTCCAGCATCGGCTCCACGGCGCTCGGTCGGCCCGACATCGCCATTATGAATGCCTTTGGCACCACGGCCTCGGCGCTCGGCAACCACGAGTTCGACCTCGGCTCGCCAGTGCTGCAAGGCGCGGTGTTCCCGTCGGGCGCTTGGGTGGGCGCGCAATTCCCGTTCATCACGGCGAACCTCGATTTCGCGGCGGACAGCTCGCTGAAGAGTCGTGCGGATACGACCATCGGCGGCACCGGCGGTGCCATCGCGGGACTCGAAGTCACGGACATCAAGGCGAAGATTGCGCCTTACGCCATCAAGACGCTCAGCGGTCAGAAAATCGGTTTCATCGGCGCGACGACGTGGGAGCTTCTCAGTAAATCCTCGCCGAACGGCACGATTCCAAAAGACGACGCGAACGCCGCGACGAGCGACCTCCAGGAAGTCGCCGCATATCTCCAGGGCGCGGTGGACGCGCTCACGGCACTCGGCGTGAATAAGATCGTCCTCGTGGACCAACTCGACGACCTCCAGCGGAACAAAGATCTCGCGGGCCTCGTCTCGGGTATTGACGTGATGGTCGCCGGTGGCGGTCACGAGCGCATGGGCGACGCCACGGACACCGCGGTGCCTTTCCCCGGCCACGACGCGACCTTCATCGCCGATGCGTATCCGATTTCGACCGTCGGCCTCGACGGCAAGCCGGTGCTCATCGTCACGACGGACACCGAGTATTCGTATCTCGGCCGCCTCGTCGTGGATTTCGACGCAGCGGGCGACATCATCCTGCCGAACCTCAGCACCGCGTTGAACGGCGCCTACGCCTCGAATGAAGCCACGCTTCAGGCCGTGTATGGCACAGCCGACAGCGCCGCGACCATCATCGCCAGCAGCAGCATCGGCACGCAGGTCAAAGCCATCACCGACGCCATCAACGCCGTCGTTGTGGTCAAAGACAGCACCGTCTATGGCTTCACGAACGTGTATCTCGAAGGCGACCGCGTCTTCGGTCGCACGCAGGAGGTGAACCTCGGCGACATCACCGCCGACGCGAACCTCGCGAAAGCCAAAGCCGCCCTCGGCCTCGGCTCCACCTCGGCGGTCTTCTCGCTGAAAAATGGCGGTGGTCTCCGCGCGTCCGTCGGCTCCGTGCTGCCGGACGGCACCAAGGTCGCGCCTTTTGCGAACCTCATCACCGGCAAACCCGCGGGCGGCATCTCGCAGCTCGATATCGAGAACGCGCTCCGCTTCGACAACAAGCTCATGGTTTGCGACATGCCCTCGACTGCATTGCTCAGCGTGCTGAACTTCGCGGCGGGCCTGAGCAGCGGCCCCACGCAGCAGAGTGGTGGTTACGCGCAGGTCGGAAACATAAGGTTCTCGTACGATTCCGCGCGTCCCACCGGGCAGAAAGTGCGGACCGCAGTGCTCGTGAACGACCTCGGGCAAATCGTGTCCGTGGTCGTGAACAACGGCGCACTCACCCCGACTGCGCCTGCGATCATCAAGTGCGTTGGCCTCAACTTCACGCTCAACGGCGGCGACAGCTACCCGATTAAATCGAACACCGCGATTACCAACTACCGCTACATCCTCACCGACGGCACGCTCTCCGCGCCTGTCTCGCGTACGCTGGATTTCACGGCGGAAGCCACCATCACCGGCCTTGGCCTCACACCCGCGCAAGTGCTCGGCGAGCAGCAGGCATTCGCCGACTTCCTAGTCGCGAACCACCCGAATGTCGGCTCCGCATTTAACGTCGCGGAAACACCCGTCGCGCTCGATGTCCGCATCCAGCAGCTCGCGCAAAACGGCAACGCCGACACCGTGAATACCGGCCCCGCGTACACCTCGAACGTCGCCGTCGGCAACGCCTCGGTCGTCGAAGGAAACAGCGACACCGTGACCGTCACGCTGCCCATCACGCACACTGTGAACGCCGCGGGCAACACCGCCGAGTTTAGCGTGAACTACGCCATCACCGGCACCGCCACATCCGGCACCGACTACGCGCCCGTCGCGAACGGCACGCTCACCTTCGGCCCCGGCGGCGGGGTGCAAAACCTCACGTTCACCGTAAATGGCGACACCGCAGTCGAGAGCAACGAGACCATCATCGTCACGCTCTCCGGCCTCGTGAATACCGTGGGCACCACCACCATCACCACCGCAGGCACCGCGACCATCACGAACGACGACACCATCCCTCTCGTCTATCCGCCGTCGAACGCCGTTACCTCCACGGTAAAAGGCAGCGTCGCGCTGACTGGCGCGGAGATTCCCGCGTTCGACCCCGCATCCAAGCGCGCGTTCGCGTCATCCGCGTTGGGCGTCCAGGTCGTGGACCTCACGGACCCGGCAGCGCCGACGTTCCACTCGCTCATCGAGCCAGCCACGCTCGGCATCGCGGGCCTCACGAGCAACGACCTCAGCTCCGTCGCCGTCCGCAAAGCCAACGGCGCTCAGCCCGCCGTGCTCGCCGCCGCAGTCATCAACATCCCGAAGACCGCCAACGGTCACGTCGTGTTCCTCGACCCCGCGACCGGCGCGCTGCTCGGCTCGGTGCAAGTCGGCGCTGTGCCGGACAACATCGTCTTCACACCCGACGGCACGAAATTGCTCGTCGCGAACGAAGCGGAAATTGACGGCACCGCCGCCGATGTCGTCGCCGACACGACGATGGGCACCGTGAGCATCATTGACATCTCGGGTGGCTTCGCCGCGCCGACCGTCACGACTGCGAACTTCACCGCGTTCGACTCCCAAGTCGTCGCGCTCAAAGCCGCGGGCGTCCGCATTTTCAACAACGGCACGGCAGACGCCGCACCGTCCGTTGATTTCGAACCCGAGTACATCGCCATCGCGCCGGACGGCCTCACCGCCATGGTCACGCTGCAAGAAGCCAACGCCGTCGCCACGCTCGACATCGCCACCGCGACGTTCACGAGCGTCGTGGCGCTCGGTAAAAAAGACTTCGCGCCACTGCGCGTGGACTTCAGCGACCGCGACGGCCCAGGCGCAGTCGCGTTGATTAACCCGCTCGTCGGCCAGCCCGTCTTCGGCCTCTACATGCCCGACGCCATCGCGTCCTACAGCGCGGGTGGAAACACCTACTACGTCATGGCGAACGAAGGCGACGACCGGAACGACTTCCTCACGCCCGACGAAAGCACCACCGTCGGCGCAACGACCGGCTATACGCTCGACCCGACCGTGTTCCCGAACGCTGCCGCACTGAAGAACCAGGCATCGCTCGGACGCCTCACCGTCTCGAACGCACCCGGCCTCCGCGGCGACACCGACAACGACGGCGACGTGGACGAAATCCTCTCCTACGGCGGACGTTCGTTCTCCATCCGCAACGCAGCAGGCGCGCTCGTCTTCGACAGCGGCGACATGCTCGACCTCATCGTCACCTCGCAGCACTTCGCGAACTTCGACGACGGACGCAGCGACAACAAAGGCGTCGAACCCGAAGGCGTCACCATCGCCACACTCGGCGGACGCACCTACGCCTTCGTCGGCCTCGAACGCGCGCGGATGACGCTCATGTTCGACATCACCGACCCCGGCGCAGTCAGCTACACCACGTCGTTCACGCGCAGCGGCGACCAAAATCCCGAGGGCCTCATCGTCGTCCCCGCCGCCGACAGCCCGAACGGCAAACCGCTGCTCATCACCACGAACGAAACCTCGAACACGCTCACCGTTTTCGAGATTCAATCGCCCGGCAACGCCGCGCCCGTCGTCTCGGTGCCAGCGTCGCCGCTGGTCGTCGTGGCATCCGGGGCCACCACGGTGACTTTCAGCGCCACCGCGACAGACACCGAGGACGGCGCGCTCACGGCGGACATCTCGCACGCGAGCGGCAGCACCTTCCCGCTCGGCGACACCACCGTGAGCGCCAGCGCGACGGACAGCTTCGGCGCGAAGACGACGGAAAGTTTTGTCGTGCGCGTCGTCGAGCCAGCGGTGGCGCAGGCGATGGGCTGGAGCTTTGCCGGCCTCAGCGACGGCCTCAGCGTGCAGGTCAAGTTCACGAAGGGCCTGCTCGGCACCGGGTCGCTCATCATTGACGGCGTGGCCTACAAAGGCGGGCTGAAGTTCAGTGCGACCGGCCTCGCCGCAGGCTCGTGGTTCACCAAAGGCGGGAGCATCCCGGTGAGCTTCGCGCTCAGTCTTGATGGAAATGGCGGCGTCATCATGACGGGCACCATCGCCGGGCGCACGGTCGTCATGGATCGCGCCGAGTTCCGCACCACGAATCCCGCGCCCGCGGGCACCGTGGGACGCTACACGTTCATCATCCAGGGCTCGTCGCTCGCGGGCGCGCCCGTGCTCCCCGGCGGCAGCGGCTACGGCATCATGGAAGTGCTCGCCGACGGCTCCGTGCTCGTGAAAGGCAAACTCGCCGACAACACTGCCTACACCGCCTCCTCGCGCATCACGCTCGGCGGAGGAGTGCCTGTGCTCGCCGCGCTTTATCCCAGCGGTGCGACGCGCGGTTGGTGGAGCAGCGACATGACGCTCGACCTCGCCGCCGCGAATGACCTCACGGGCGCGATTGACTGGCACAAGCCCGCGCAGGCGTCGGGCCTCTACCCAGATGCCGCGGACTTCACCGGCAACCTCATCGGCAGCTACTACACGCCCGGTGTCGGCCTCCCCGCGCCGCTCACCGCGACCGTGGCCACGCTCACCGTGCCCATCGGCGCAACGACCTACACCGGCACCGGCACGCCCAGCGCGCCGTCGCCGATTGTCGGCAAGTTCAAAATCAGCGGCGCAAACGTGGCCCAGCGTTGCACGCTCTATGCGACGACCGGCATCATCACCGGCGCAGGCACCGGCCTGCGCGGCTTCAACGCCGTCATCCTGCAGAAACAAGTCCTCATCCTCGGCTACGGCATTGATTCCGCCAGCCCGTCAACGGGCGAAGCCGCAATCACCCAGTAACACCCGCACTGCCCACTCCGTGGCTGGAGTCCGACCCTCCAGCCGCGGATGCAGTGGTCTTATCTGGACGATGCAGGCGAACAGGCGCGAAGCGCGCGTCGCAGCTACGCACTTCCGTCACAACCCCGACGCTGAATCGCCACACGCGTTCCCCCGAATCGTCACCGCGCAGTCCTCTGTCTGTCACAGCTCTCGCGTTTCATTGTCACACACGATGCTTGTCCCGTCCTCTAAATTTGGCTTTTCCGGTCCGCTGCTCGGCTGCGGTTTTATGCTCGTGTCGGCGTGTCTCGCACACGGACAGGAGGCGCAAAAGACGATGTTCATCCGCGAGTTCCGGGTGCTCGGCGCGAAGGAGCTGCCGAAGATTGATGTCGAGGGCGCGGTGTATCCGTTCCTCGGGCCGGGGCGCACTTTCGACGACGTGGAAGGCGCGCGCGCCGCACTGGAGAAGGCGTATCGCGACAAGGGCTACAGCGTCGCGCAGGTCGCCATCCCGGAGCAGTCGGGCGCGGGCGGCGTCATCAATTTGCAGGTCATGCCGGGCAAAGTCGGCGAGCTGGCGGTGAAGGGCGCGCGTTATTTTATGCCCAGCAAAGTCCGCAAGCAGGCGCAATCGCTCGCGGAGGGGAAGGTCATCAATTTCAACGACGTGACGCGCGATGTCGTCGCGCTGAACAAGCTGCCTGACCGCCGCGTGCAGCCGAAGCTCGAGCCGGGTTACGAGCCGGGGCTTTGGAACATTGACCTGCTCGTCGAGGACAAGTCGCCATTCCACGGCAGCGTCGAGCTGAACAACCGCAACAGCGCGAACACGACCGACCTGCGCCTCAACACTTCGTTCAGCTACGCGAACCTCTGGCAGCTCGGCCACAGCATCGGCGCGAGCTACCAGCTTTCACCGGAGGACACGAGCGAGGTGAAGGTGCTCTCCGGCTACTACATCGTGCGCTTCCCGAACGTGGAGGATTTCAGCCTCATGCTCACCGCCACGAAGCAGGACAGCAACGTCTCCACGCTCGGCGGCGTCGCCTCCGCGGGCAAAGGCGACATCCTCGGCGTGCGCGGCATTTTCACGCTGCCTACGATGGACGGCTTCTTCCAATCGCTGAGCGTCGGCCTCGATTACAAGGCGTTCGACCAGAAGGTCGTCATTGGCACGACGACGGATATCACGCCCATCTATTACTACCCGCTCAGCGCGACGTGGGACGGCACCTGGCTGCACACACGCGAGGTGGACGGGAAAAAACAGGAACTTGGCGAGACGGCGCTCACCGCTGGCGTCACGTTCGGCCTGCGTGGCTCGGGCAGCACGCAGACGAGTCTCGACCGCAATCGCTTCGGAGCGGACAGCAATTTCATCTACCTGCGCGGCGAGCTATCGCACTTGCAGAAGCTGCGGCGCGACTGGGAGGTGTTCGCGCGGGTGCAGGGCCAGGCAGCCGACCAGCCGCTCGTGAACAGCGAGCAATTCGGCGGCGGCGGCATGGGCACCGTGCGCGGCTATCTCGAAGCTGAGGCGCTCGGCGACAACGCCATCCTCGGCACCGTTGAACTGCGGACGCCGTCGCTTTTGAAAATGAAGCGCACGGTGAAAAAGAAAAACGCC
The DNA here is from genome assembly GCA_945861385.1 of Prosthecobacter debontii. Lineage (GTDB taxonomy): Bacteria > Verrucomicrobiota > Verrucomicrobiia > Chthoniobacterales > Chthoniobacteraceae > SXWH01. The sequence continues at coordinate 33,816 of CAMAUI010000028.1, read as the reverse complement.
GAGGGCGTGGAGGAAGAGGTCGAGGAAAGCACGGGCAACGAGTGGCGCTTCTACACGTTCGTGGACGGTGGCTCTCTCACTCTGCACGACACCCTGCCGGAGCAGGATTCCAGCTTCCGCCTCGCGAGCTTCGGTATCGGGACGCAGTTCGATTACCGCGAGCATTTCCACGGCATCCTCGAACTCGCACTGCCCTTCACCTCGCTCAGCACGACCGAGGCGCACGACCCGCGCGTCAGCTTCCGCATCTGGGCGGACTTTTAATTTTTCACGAACGACCAAATGGAAATCACACGAACGAACAGCAAAGTAGTCATCATCGCTCCGCGTGATGCTGAGGCGTCCGCAAGCACCCTGAGCATCACGCGTAGTTCTGACCGTCATCCTGCGTGCCGCGCTGCTAGCGTCACGCGGAGCGATGACGGCTACTTTGCCTCGCGGCACTCACTCGCCGCTCTCCTTATCATCCTGCTCTCACTTTTCACCACCGCCCGCGCCGACGACCCGTGGTGGGACGCCGCGTGGCCGCTTCGCAAGCCCCTCACCGTGGACACCACGCCCGCCGGCGGCGCCATCACCGAGAGCATCGGTGGCGCTGCGGTGCTCGTGCGGCTGCACTCCACAAACTACCCGTCCGCCGCGAAGCCCGACCTCAGCGACATCCGCTTCGTCCTGCCCGACGGCAAGACGCTGCTCACGTATCACGTTGAGAAAATTGACGACCTGATGGGCGACGCGTTCGTCTGGGTGAACATCCCGAACATCAAGCCGAACGCCAAAAACACCTTCTGGCTCTACTACGGCTCGAACGACGCGAGAGCTGGCAAAGCCGAGGACGCAAAGGGCACCTACGACGCCGACACCGTGCTCGTGTTTCACTTCACCGAGAGCGGCCAGGCCCCGCTCGACTCGACGAAGAACGCCAACACCGCCGACGGCCCCGGCGGCAAGGCCGACGCCTCGCAAATTGGCAGCGGCACCGGCTTCAACGGCAAGACCGCCATCGGCATCACCGCCTCGCCCGCGCTTCTGTGGACGGGCACGCCGCTCACCGTTTCCTTTTGGGCGAAAGTCACCGCGCCCGGCGTGATGCTGAGCCGCCGAGAGGGCGAAAAATCGCTCACCGTCGGCGTCGAGGGCAGCGGCGCATTTCTCGATATCAACGGCCAGCGCGCAAAGGCGACATCGTCCTTGCAGCCCGGCTCATGGGCGCATTTCGCGGTCGTCGGCGAAGCGGCGAAGACGACGCTCTTTGTGAACGGCGAACCCGGCGCCGCGCTGCCCATCGCAGTGCCCGCGCTGAACACCGTGATTTACCTCGGCGGCGAAAAGGGCGGCGCGAATGGCTTCACCGGCGAGATGGACGAATTTCAAATCCACAAAGTCGCGCGTCCGCAGGGCTGGGTGCAGCTTGCGGCCATCGGCCAGGGCGGCGAGCGCGGCCCGAAGACCGTCGCGCTCGGCGATGAGGAAAAACCGCGCGACTGGATGAGCTGGCTCACCACCGGCACGTTCGGAATCATCATCAAGAACCTCACGTTCGACGGCTGGGCAGTCATCGTGATTCTCGCGTTCATGGCCATCCTGAGCTGGTATGTAATGGTCACAAAAACGCGCTACCTGAACGCGATTTCGAAGGGCAACGCCATCTTCATGCGAGAATGGCGCCACGTCGCCAGCGATCTCACCGTGCTCGACGACGACGACGTGGAGAAATCCAAGAGCCTCGGCGGTCGCGTCACGCAGGCGCTCACGAAGCGGCTGCGAAAATCGTCCGTCTATCGCATCTACCACGTCGGCGTGGAGGAAATCCGCCACCGCATGAAAGCTGACCGCGAACAGGGCGTGCGGCGTGGACTCGCGGGCCGTAGCATTCAGGCCATCCGCGCCGCGCTCGACGGCGCGCTGGTCCGCGAGACGCAGAAAATCAGCAGCCACATCGTGCTGCTCACCATCTGCATTTCCGGCGGCCCATTCCTCGGCCTGCTCGGCACCGTCGTCGGCGTGATGATTGTCTTCGCCGCCGTCGCCGCCGCGGGCGACGTGAACGTGAACGCCATCGCGCCCGGCATCGCGGCCGCGCTGCTCGCCACCGTCGCGGGCCTCGCCGTCGCGATTCCGGCGCTCTTCGGCTACAACTACATCCTCTCCCGGGTGAAGGACGCGAAGGACGACATGCACATCTTCATTGATGAGTTCGTTACGAAGATGGCCGAGTTTTACAAAGAGAAGAACGACGACGGCAGCAGCGCGGCGGAAGGAGGGCACTGACCATGCAAGTCCAGGACGACAAACCTTACGACGACATCAACATCACCCCGATGCTGGATCTCGCCTACGTGCTGCTCGTGATTTTCATCCTCATGTGCACAGCGTCGGTGCAGGGCATGAAGGTCAATACGCCGAAGGGCAGCGAAGCCACCAAGAGCCTCGCTGAGAAAGGAACCAAGGCCATTACGATCAACCCGAGCGGCGCCGTCTTCATGGAAGCCACGCCCGTCTCGCTCCAGGAACTCGAGAGCCGCCTCGGCGCGCTCAAGGCCGGCAACCCGAACGTGCCCGTCGTCATCCGCGGCGACCGCGTCGCGCAATACCAGGCCGTCATGGACGTGATGAACGTCTGCGGGCGCGTCGGCATCACGACCGTCGGCATCGCCACCAAAGCCGCAAAGTAGCCATGCAAGTCCAGGACGACAAACCTTACGACGACATCAACATCACACCGATGCTGGACCTCGCCTACGTGCTGCTCGTCATTTTCATCCTGATGACGACCGCGACCGTGCAGGGCTTCAAAGCCCAGCTCCCGAGCGGCAGCAACGCGCCCAAGAACAAAAAACAGGACGACAAAAACAAGCCGCGCGTCGTCGGCATCGAGGAAAACGGCACCATCACGCTCGACGGAGTCGTCACGACGCTCGCCGGGCTCGAACCGATGCTCGTGCAAATCAAAACCACAGCGCCCGACGCACCCGTCATCGTGAAAGGCGCGAGCGGCGCGCAATACGAAGCCGTCACCGACGTGCTCGCGCTCACCGTGAAGGTCGGCCTGAAAAAAGTCGGCATCGCCACCATCGCCCGATGAAATTTGGCCCGTACAGCTTCGACAAAAGCGCGGAAGGACGCGGCAGCCTGCGAAGCCTCGCCATCCCCGCGCTCCTCGCGGGCGGCATCTGCGCCGGGCTGGTTTTCGCCGCACTGAAATGGCTGCGCCCCGAGCCCGAGCCGCCCGCGCAGTGGAACATCCAGTGGGTCGAACTGCCCGATTTCAAAAAAACGAACGACGCAACGAAGGAGAAAAAGAAATGAACACGCACGAAGGCAATCTCACAGCGGTTCTCGAACCGCCCACGAAGCCGAAACCCACGCCCGCGCACGATGACGGTTGGGGTGAGGAGGAGGAAAAGACCGGTTTCGCGAAGTGGCGCACGCCATTCTTTGTCGCCGTGCTCTCTGTCGCCGGTGTGTACGCCGTCGGCAAGAAGCTGATGAACGCCGACGGCAGCGCGGCGAAAAAAGACGCTGCCGCGATGATGGTGCAGGTGCTCCCGCCGCCGCCCATCGCGCCGCCGCCACCGCCACCGCCGCCGAAAGATGAAGTCCGCGAGGACAAGCAGGTGGATGAGGAGGAGCAACAGGAGCAGGAGCCGGAACCTGCGGTCACAACCGCCGCAGCGGGCAAGGGCACGGGGGGCATCGCCATCGCCAAGGGCAACGGCGGATTTTTCCGCAAACCTGTGGACGCCGCCGCGCAGACGAAATGGCGCGGTTTCTCCGGGCAAGTCGCGAAGTCCATCGAGGACGCGCTGCGCCGCAACCCCGCGAGCAAGAACGCCGCGGGCATCGCGCCGGTCGTGCGCGTGTGGGTGGACAGCGGCGGGCGCATCACTCGTGTGAAGCTCGATGCCTCGACCGGCAACACCGCGCTCGATGGTGCAATCAACGAGGGCCTCGTGGGCATCCAGTGCCCAGGCGTGACACCCGAGGACATGCCGCAGCCCATCCGCATGAAAGTCAGCCTGCGTCGCCCGAACTGAAAAAATTCTGAACAACCGAATGTCTCAAAAACCTGAAATCACATCCGTCGAAATCCTGACTGCGCGCATCGCAAAAGCGCCACCGAGCGTGGCGCGAGTCTTTGAAGTGCGGGGGCTTGACCCCGCTTTCACTTTCCACGGAGGGCGCATCCAAAATTCAGAACCCGCAGGTTCAGACGAACAGTGTGCGCGGGGTAGGGTGGGCGTCCCGTCCGGCACACCCGAACGTCTCCAGACGTGCGAACGCAAACCGACGCTCGCATGTGTTCCGCAAGATGCGGAACACGGCGGGCAGGACGCCCACCCTACCCCACGCACATCTTCCGTGCTTGCGGATGGTATTCGAACATTCCTCATCGCCCGCGCGGAAAGCCAAAGCGGGGTCAAGCCGCCGCACTCCAAAGGCTCGCGCCACGCACGCATCGCTCTCGCGGTCGCGATGGTGCTGTGCTCGACGGGTGTCGCGCAGGAGCTTCCGATGCGGCTAGCACAGAGCACGATTCAACCGGCGCAACCGCCCGCTTTTCGCGCGAGCGGCACGCCCGCGAAACCTGCGGACGAAAAACCCGCCGCGCCTGCGGAAGCAAAGCCCGCAGACGCGCCGCCAGCGCCACCAGTCGAAAAGCCCACCGACGCAAAGCCGTCCATCCCGTCCACGGAGTCCATCCCGTCCATCCCCGCGCCTACGCCCGCCGACCCACAAGCCGCGCCGGAGACCGGCCCGAACGAACTGATAGGCGGCGGCCCGTCGCCGACATTCGCGGTGAATTTGCTGAAGCTAATGGTGAAGAAAAAATTGGTCACCGCGGAGGAGGCGGCAGTGCTTATCAAGGAAGCCGAGAGCGACACCGCGCTCGCGCAGCAGCAGGCGCTCGCCGTCGCGCAGGCCTCGGCGGCGGTCATGTTTGAAGATGCGAAAAAGCAGGGCCTCGCGCCCGCCGCGTCCGCGCCGGATGACGCCGTGCGCGTCACGTACGTGCCGGAAATCGTGAAGAAACAAATCCGCGACGAGCTGCGCGCCGACATCGCACAGCAGGCAAAGGATGAGAAATGGGCGAGCGCGGTAAAGGTGCCGGACTGGGTCACGAAGTTCCGAGTGAAGGGCGACATCCGCCTTCGCTACGAGGGAAATTATTTCCCGAGCGGCAACGACAACACCGGTGCGTTCCCGAACTTCAACGCCATCAACAGCGGCGCGCCGTTCGACGTGAGCGGCACCGTTTTCTCGCCGCAGCTTAACGTGGATGAAGACCGAAGCCGCTACCGCTTCCGCGCGCGGGTCGCGGGTGAAATTGACATGGGCGACGGCTTCACCGCCGGGCTCCGCATCGCGACCGGCGAGAGTAGTTCGCCTGTCTCGCCGAACCAGTCGTTCGGCGCGGGCACGGGGCAGTTTTCCAAATACGCCATCTGGCTCGACCGCGCGTTCATCAAATACGAGGGCGCGGGCGAAAAGACGCACGTCACCGCGACGGGCGGGCGCTTCGACAATCCGTTCTTCGCCTCCGACCTCATCTACGACGACGACCTCGGCTTCGACGGCCTCGCAGTAAACATGAAGGCGAAGGACGGCAACGTGAAGCCGTTCGTCACGGCGGGCGCGTTCCCGATTTTCAACACGGACTTCAATTTCAGCAGCAACCAGCCGTCGAAATTCGACAGCACGGATAAGTATCTCTACGGCGCGCAGCTCGGCGCGGACGCGAAGGTGAACGACCGCCTGAACATCAAGCTCGCCGCAGCCTACTACGTTTTCGACGGCGTGCAGGGCGAGCAGTCCACGCCTTTCACACCGCTCACCGCGAACGACGCGGGCGACACGGACGGCACGCGCCCGTCGTTCGCGCAAAAGGGAAACACCTACATCCCGCTGCGCCGCATCATCCCGAATGCGAACAACAATTTCGGCACGTCGAACCAGTTCCAGTACTTCGGCCTCGGCACGAAGTTCGAGCCGGTCGCCGTCACCGCAAAGCTCGAGTACAACGGCTTCGAGCCGACGCAAATCGTCGTGAGCGGCGAATACATCCGCAACACGGCGTTCGACCGCACGCGGCTGAACACGCTCGGCGTGAACAACCGCGCGCCACGCGGCGTGGCGGGCCTGCCCGGTGCCTACGCTGGCGGCGACACCGCGTGGACATTCGGCGTGCGGGCAGGCGCGGCGGCGCTGCAAAAGCGCGGCGACTGGCAGGCCGGCTTTTTCTACAAGCACATCGAGAGCGACGCGGTCGTGGACGGCTTCACAGACTCGGACTTCGGCCTCGGCGGTACAAACCTCAAGGGCTATGCGCTGTGGGGGACGTGGGCGGTTTCAAAGAACACGGCGTTCGGCGTCCGCTGGCTCAGCGCAACGGAAATCGCTGGCCCGCCCTTCCGCAATGACACGCTGCAAGTGGACTTCAGTGGCAAATTTTAACGCATGAAAACGACATTCATTTCCGCAATCGCCCTCATCTTCACCACCGCGCTCCACGCCCAAGGGCCGTCGCCCGCCGAACAGCGGCTGCGTGAGCAAATCAAGACGCTCACTCAGCGCGTGACGACCGCTGAGACGGCGAGCGCGACGTTGCAGAGCGAGAAGACCGCGCTCGATGAGGACGTCAAAAAGCAGAAGGCGCTGCTCGAAAAACTCGTGAAGGAAAGCAACGCTGAGAAGGACGCGATGAAGGCCGAGGCTGAAAAGCTAAAGGCAGACATCACCGACCGCGAAAAGCAGCTCGCCGACAAGGGCGCGGAACTCACGAAGGAGAAGGACTTCAACGTGAAACTCTCCGCCGTTCAGCAAAAGACCGAGGCCGAGCGTGCGCGCCTCGAAAACGAATCGAATGTGCTCAAGCGCATCGTGAGCGACCAGCGGCTGAAGAATTCGCAGATGCTCGCGACGGCGAAGGACGTTCTCGACCGCTACGCGAAGTTCGGCCTCGGCACCGCGCTCACGGCGCGCGAGCCGTTTGTCGGAGTCACCCGCGCGCGGCTGGAGAGCTACTTCGAGGAATACACAAGCCTGCTTTCCAAACACCGCATCCGCCTCGACGGCACGACGCCAAAGACTGGCGACGCCAAGCCCGCGGGAAAGAAGCCCGCCGCGAAACCGTAACCGCAGCCCGCAAAGCGTAACGTGAACACGCTAACGACCCGCGCGAAGCGTCCGTAGCCACACCGCAACCATGCTGCCAGTCGAACGCCCGATTTTCAAATACCTTGCGAAAGCAGAAGCCGCATCCGAAGTGGCGCGAGCCTTTGGAGTGCGGGGGCTTGACCCCGCTTTGGCTTTCCACGGGGAGGACTCCCAGATTTTAGATCGCGCGCAACGAGCAGAATGGCGTGCATTGGGTAGGGTGGGCGTCTCGCCCGCCGTGCCGGACATCCTGCCCGACACACGCGAAGGTCGAAGCGCGTGCGAACGCAAACCAACGTTCGTTCGTGTTCCGCAAGATGCGGAACACGGCGGGCGAGGCGCCCACCCTACCCCGCGCACATCGCTCGCATTGGCGGAGGGCACTCCGACATTCGACGCTGCCTCCGACAAAAGCCAAAGCGGGGTCAAGCCCCAGCACTCCAAAGCCTCCCGGCACTCACGCATCGCGCTTGCGGTGGCGATGGTTCTTTGCGCTCCACACGCGCACGCGGGCGACATCCTGCGCGGCGGCACGCCGCTCGGTGGGCGCACGGGCGGCAAGGGCACGGCGGGGCCGGTGAACGCGGCGGCAGAGGCCGCGCGCATCAACGCGAAGGACGCGCTCGCGCGCACGACGCAGGCCATCGCTTCCGTGAAAGCGATGCAGGACGCGGCCCGCGCGGCGGCGCTCAAAGGCCCGAACAACCTCGGCGCGAATCCCAATTTTTCCGGCCGCACGCTCGCGAATGTGCCGGACGGCCTCGTGCGCGGCGGACTGCAAGTCGCGGCGGGAGTTCCGAAGAATTTCAAAGCCCCGCAGGCCGGCGAAGACCCGAAACTTTGGCGCGGCGCGGCGCTCCCACGGCAGTCGCACAACGACGGCAGGGTCAACGTCACCGTGCTCCAGACCGCGCCGCAGGCGGTGCTGCACTGGGAGACGTTCAACGTCGGCAAAAAGACCACGCTCACGTTCAACCAAGACCGCGGCGGCGCGGACAAATCGCAGTGGATTGCCTTTAACAAAATCGCCGACCCGAGCGGCTCGCCGTCGCAGATTCTCGGCAAAATCGAAGCGCCGGGGCAGGTGTACGTCATCAACCCGAACGGCATCCTTTTCGGCGGCTCGTCGCAAATCAACCTGCACGGCCTCGTCGCGTCGTCGCTGCCCATCAACGAGGGCCTCATCGCGCGCGGACTGCTCAGCAACCCCGACTCGCAGTTCCTTTTCTCCGCGCTGCCGCAGACCGCTGGAGCGAAGGGCACGCCCGCGCACACACCGGTCGCGTCGCTCGCGCCGGGTGGGAAATACGGCGATGTCGTCGTGCAAAAAGGCGCGCAAATTTTGTCGCCGAGCAGCTCGAATGTCGGCGGGCGCGTGATGCTCGTCGGGCCGAACGTGAAGAACGAAGGCACCATCTCCACGCCCGACGGCCAGACGGTGCTCGCGGCGGGCCTGCAAGTCGGCATCACCGCGCACCCCGGCAGCGACGCACGGCTGCGCGGCCTCGATATTTGGATTGGTGCCACGAGCGTTCCCGCGCCCGCGCCCGGCGGCACGCCCGTCATCCCCGCGCAGCGCGCGGCGGGCACGGCGACGAATACCAGCCTCATCGAAGCGATGCGCGGCAACACGACCATCACTGGCAAATCCGTGAACCAGCTCGGCGCGATAGACAGCAGCACATCCGTCTCCGTGAACGGCAGCATCAGTCTGCTCGCGAACTACTCGGCGGCCATCGTGCCCGGCGCAGGCGGCGCGGACGCATTTTTCGTCCACACAAACACCGGCACCGTCACGATGGGGCCGGGCAGCGTGCAGCAGATTTTGCCGGAGCTTTTCAGCGAGAAAAAAGTCATCGGCACCGAGCTGGCGCTGCGTTCGCGCGTGAACGTGCAGGGTCGCCACATCGTGATGGGCGCGGACTCGACGCTCCTCGCGCCGAGCGCCGACGTGACGCTCGCCGCCGGGACGTGGCTCACGGGCGGCACCGGGCGGCTGTTCGTGAACAGCACGGGGCAGATTGTTCTCGATGAAGGCGCGATGCTGAACGTGGCGGGCACCACGGATGTCACCGTCCCCATTTCGCAAAACATCCTCTCGCTCGAACTGCGCGGCGCGGAACTCGCCGACGCGCCGCTCCAGCGTACCGGCCCGTTGCGTGGCCCGACGCTGAACCTCGACATCCGCCAGCGCGGAACTTTCAACGGCCTCGACTGGGTCGGTACGCCGCTCGGCAACGCCGCGGGCTACGTCGGCCTCATCGAGCGCAGCGCCGCCGAGCTGACGACCGCGGGCGGCACCGTGACGATGAACGCGGGACACTCCGTCGTGATGCACGCCGGCGCGAAGGTGGACGTCTCCGGCGGCTACGTGAATTTCGAGGGCGGCATGGTGAAAACCACGCGCATCATTTCCGACGGGCGCATCGTGGATATCGCGAACGCGATGCCCGACCGCCCGCACACGGGCCTCTACGAGGGCACGTTCACCGTCACGCACGCGAAGTACGGAGTGCAGCGCACGTTCGAGCATCCGCTCGCGCTCAGCGGCGAGCATTTCGAGCCCGGCTACATCGAGGGAAAAAACGCGGGCTTCGTGAACATCACCGCGCCCGCGATGGTGCTCGATGGCGAGTTGCTCGGCGCGACCGTCAGCGGCCCGCGCCAGCGCACCGCCGCGCTTTTCGCGAAGCTCGGCGCGCTCTCGCTCACGTTCGAGAAGCAGGACGCGACCGTGCCGAACTACCGCCCGCATTCGCCGACTCCGCCGGCCATCACGTTCGGGCAGAATTCGCTGCCTGCCGCCGCGCCGTTCGCGCTCGACGCCACCGGCGAGGCCGCGCCGCTAAACACTGCTCGGCTCGCGCAAGTGCTGCTGCCGCCGGACATCTTCTCGAACTTCGGCAGCGTCACCATTTTCAACGGCGAAGGCGACGTGAGCGTCCCCGAGGAGACAGAGCTCAAGCTCCAGCCGCGCGGTTCGCTCACCATCACTGCGGCGAACCTCGACCTCCAGGGCGACATCACCGCGCCGAACGGCTCGCTCAATTTCACCGCGCTCAAACTCACGCCGTATCTCGAACACCGCTTCCGCGACCTCGCGGTGGCGCTGGAAATCCGCGATGTCGTCGCGAATCGCGGGCGCTTTTCTCTCGGCGAACGCACGCGGCTCGACGTCGCGGGCCTCGTCGTGGACGACCGCCCGCTCGCGCGTGACCCGCTCTCGCAGCCGCTCGCGCTTGATGGCGGCTCGATTTCCATCGCGGGTTACAGCGTCACGTTGCCGCAGGGCAGCGTGCTCGACGCCTCGGGCGGCGTGGTCTTTTCGCGCAGCGGCACGCGCACGTACGGCGCGGGCGGCAGCATCACGATTCGCGGCGGCAACGACCCGCGCAACGCGCACCTGCTAAACGGCCTCGTCGTCCGCGAGAAGCAGCCCGACCCCGACCCGAGCGACAATATCACGCCGCCGGACAAAACGTACACGCTCACCGGCGCGGGGCTGGAACTTGGCGCGGAGCTGCGCGCTTTCTCCGGCCTGCGCGGCGGCTCGCTCACGGTGCAAGCGCCCTCGATTCAAATCGGCGGCACCGCGCAATCGCCCACGACGCTGCTGCTCACGCCGGAGTTTTTCACGCAGGGCGGCTTCGCGAATTTCTCACTCACCGGCCTCGGCGAAATCATCCCCGGCGGCTTCCTGCCCGGTGTCGCCGTCGTGCCCGGCACCGAGGTGCGGCCCGTGGCGAAAGGATTGCTCGCTGTGCCCTACGGCCCGTCGCGCGAGGGCGCGGAGCTGTTCCCGATTTTGCAGCCGCAGGCGCTCCGAACGCCCGCGAGCATCTCGCTCGCCGCACCCGGCACGCGCGACGCGTTCAACAGCGGCACGCTCGTCACGCGCGGCGACATCACCATCGGCGCGGGCGCGCGCATCGAGACCGACCCGCGCGGCAGCATCAGCGTCTCGGCGGAAACCGTGGACCTTCTCGGCGCGTTGGTCGCGCCCGGCGGCAGCGTGAGCGTGAGCGGTTCGCGCAATCCCGGCGCGGCTTTCAACGACGTGGCGAAAAGCCTCACGAGCGTTCACATCGGCCCCGAGGCACTGCTCTCCGCAGCGGGCACCGTGCTCTACACCCCGAATCCCTTCGGCTTCCGCACCGGCAGCGTGCTGCCAGGCGGTCGCGTGAGCGTCTCGGGCAATATCGTCGCCGAGTCCGGTGCCGTGCTCGATGTCTCCGGCGCGAGCGGCATCCTCGACCTCGCGCCCGCGCTCGTCGCGCCGGGGCCGGATGTCACGTTCACCTCCGTCGTGCCGCACAACAGCGGCGTGAATGCGCCGCTTTACACGCGCACGCTCGTGCCCACGCGCATTGACAGCGACGCGGGCGAAATCGTCCTCACCGGCGGCCAGCATCTTTTCAGCGACGCCACGCTGCTCGGTAATGCTGGCGGCCCGACCGCGCTCGGCGGATCGCTCACCGTTTCGTCCGGGCGCTTTTACGGGCAGGGCGAAGTCGCGAAGCCGACCGACACGACGTTGCAGGTCACGCAAAGCGCGCCCGTCATCCCGGCGGGCGGCAGCACGGCGGTTGGCACGGCGGTCGGCACCGAGCGCGGCATCGGGCACTTCGCGGCAGACTCATTTTTGCGCGGCGGCTTCGACGCGCTCACGCTGCGCGGCACGGTCGAGTTCAGCGGGCCAGTGAGCATCGCCGCACGCCGCACGCTCACGGTCGCGGATAGTGGCGTGCTTTTCGCCGACAACCGGGTCGTGCTGAAAGCGCCCTACGTCACGCTCGGCACGCCGTTCCTCGCGCCGTTGCAGGAAGGTCAGGTCGTCGAGCCGTATCTCGACGGCAACGGCCAGCCGTTCCGCTTCAAACCGACGAACGGCGCGGGTTCGCTCACGGTTATCGGCGACCTCATTGATGTAGGAAATCTCTCGCTGCAAAACATCGGCACCGCGCGCTTCATCGCGGACAACGGCGACATTCGCGGCAACGGAACGCTCAACGTCGCGGGCGACATTTACCTTCGCGCGGGGCAGATTTATCCGCCCACGGCGACCACCTTCACCATCGCGGCACTCGACTACAAAATCGGCGACACCACGGTGCCCGGCAGCGTCGTCATCGAGGGCAGCGGCAATCGCCAACTCCCGCTCTCGGCGGGCGGCACGCTGAACATCTACGCCAGCAACATCACGCAAGGCGGCGCGTTCCGCGTCCCGCTCGGCAGCATCAACATCGGCTGGAACGGCGACGGCACCGCGCCCGTGAATCCCATCACCGGCGAGGCGTACGCGAAGGCCGAGCGCGTCACGCTCGCGCCGGGCAGCATCACATCCGTCTCCGCGATCAGTCCAGTCGAGGGCGCACCGTTGCTGATTCCGTTCGGCCTGAATGTGAATGGCGTGACGTGGATTGACCCGACCGGCACCGACATCACGGCGGGCGGCGTCGCGCAAAAGACCATCAACATTTCCGGCATCAACGTGGACAGCCAGCGCGGCTCGACGATTGATATTCGCGGCGGCGGCGACCTCTTCGGCTACCGCTGGGTGCAGGGCAACGGCGGCTCGCGCGACCTGCTCGCCTCGACGACGAGCTTCGCCGTCATCCCCGGCTACTCCACGAACTTCGCGCCGTACGCGCCGTTCGGCACCGGCGTCGGCACCGACCCCGGCTACGTGAACAGCGCGCTGCGCGTCGGCGATTCCATTCACCTCGGCGCGACCGCGTCGCTGCCGGAGGGAAATTACACGCTGCTGCCAGCCCGCTACGCGCTGCTGCCGGGCGCGCACCTCGTCACGCTGAAAAGCGGCACGCCCATCGGCACGCTCGCGCTGCCCGACGGCTCGACGCTCGTGCCCGGCTATCGCTTCAACGACCTCAACTCGCAACGCGCGCTCAACCCGCAGTACGCGTGGTTCGAGGTGCTCGCGCCGGAGGTCATGGCCGCCCGCGCTGAGTATGCGGGCTACCTCGGCAACGGTTTCCTTTTCAACGGCGCAACGAGCGTCGAGGCCACGGTGCCGCGCCTCGCGGGCGACGCGGGGCAGCTCACTTTGCAGGCCGTGAACTCGATGACGCTCAATGGCCGCGTCGCCGCCGGAGCGCCGGAGCGCAGCCGTGGCGGCATCGTGGATATCGCCAGCCCGGTGGACATCGTCATCACTCGGGCGGGCGCTGCGAACATCCCCGGCAAGCTCGCGCTCGACGCCGGGCAGCTCAGCTTCTTTGGCGCGGAGAGCCTGCTCATCGGCGGCATCCGCACCGTGAACGGCGACGGCACCGCAAACATCGCGGTGAAAACGAACAACCTCGCCGTGGACAACGCGGGCAGCGCGCTGCGTGGGCCGGAAATCATCCTCGTCGCGAACCGCGCGCTCACGCTCGCCGACGGCGCGCTCATCGAGCAGAGCGGCAAAATGCGGAGCGCCGCCGACCGCCTCATCCTCGGCACGGCGGGCGTCTCGGGCAGCGGTGACGGCACGCTGCTCCGCGTCACCAGCGACCCGCGCGCGAGCATCGTCCGCAACAGTCTCGGCAATTCCACGACGCCAAACATGGTCGTCGGCGCGGGCGCGACCATCAGCGGCACGAATGTCACGCTCGACTCGACCTTCGGCACCTCGCTCGACCCGGACGCCATCATCAACGCCAGCATCGTCTCGCTCAACAGCGGCCAAATCAGCCTCCAGCTCGACAACCCCGGCGCGCTCAACGCGACCTCCGGCCTCGTGCTCGCGGGCGACGCGCTCCGCAGTCTGGAAGAATCGGGCTCCGTCTCGCTGCTGAGCTACACGACCCTCGACCTCTACGGAACCGGCGAATTCAACGTCGCAGGCGCGCTCGCGCTGCACGCGGGTGCCATCCGCGGGTTCAACAACGGCGGCGGCACCGTCACCATCTCCGCGGGCGCGCTCTCGCTCGACAACAGCACCGCAGCCATCGCGCCCTCGCCCGGCGGGATGAACGGCACGCTTGAATTTCGCGCGGGCACTATCGGCATCGGCAAGGGCGACCTCGCCATCCAACAGTTCTCAAACGTCCTGCTGAACGCACCCGGCGGCGTCATCGGCAAGGACGCTGGCGGCCTCACGACGCAGGGCGCGCTCACACTTCGCACGCCGCTCGTCACCGCCGCGCGCTCCGCCACGCAGACCATCAAGGCTGGCGGCGCGCTCGTGCTCGAAGATGTCGGCGCGGCGAAAATCAGCGGCGGCCTCGGCGCCAGCCTCACGCTGGAAGGCACGAGCGTCAGCGCGCAGAGCGACATCGTCCTGCCGAGCGGCCTGCTCACCATCCGCGCGACGACGGGCGACGTGATGCTCGGCGGGCGCGTGAATCTCAACGGCACCGAGCAGGCGATTTACGACCTCATCCGCTACACCGGCGGCGGCAGCGCGCGGCTTTTCGCGGACAACGGCAACGTGAACATCGCGGCGGGCAGCGTCATCAGCGTCTCCGCGCCGACGGGTGGCGGCGACGCGGGCAGCCTGCTCATCAGCGCACCAAAGGGCGCGTTCACGAACGCGGGCGAGTTCGTCGGCAAGGCCGGGCGGGATGGCAGCGCGGGCAGCTTCTCGCTCGATGCAGCGGGCCTCGCGAGCTTCGACGCGCTCGAAACGCTGCTCGTGGATGGCGGATTCACCGCGTCGCAGAGCTTCCGCATCCGCGCGGGCAGCGTGACCGTTGGCGGCACGGTGCGCGCTGACCGCTTCGCGCTCTCCGCCGACGCGGGCAGCATCACGGTCACGGGCACGATTGACGCCTCCGGCGAGCGGGGCGGCGACATCGCGCTCGCGGCGGGCGGCAGCGTCATTTTGCAAAGCGGCGCGCGGCTCACCGTCGCGGCGGAGGAGTTCGACGCGGCGGGGAAAGGCGGCCACATCGCGCTCGAAACACGCGGCAACAGCGGCGGAGTCGTGGACATTCAGAGCGGCTCGACCATCGAGTTGGATGTCACCGCGAACACCGCCACGAGCGCGGCGCGCGGCAATTTCACCGGCACGCTGTACCTCCGCGCGCCGCAAAACGCCGCAAGCAACGACCTCGCGCTCGCGGCCATCGGCGGCACCATCGTCGGCGCGTCCGTCATCATCGCCGAGGGCTACAAGACCTTCGACCTCGGCCCGAGCGGCACGCTTTCCACGACCGTGCAGAACAACGTGCTCGCGAACGGAAACACCTTCATCGGCACGAACGGCACCGCCGCCGCGGGCTACAACGCGATGCTCGCCCGTGTGCTCGGCGCGAACACCGTGCTCGACCCGCTGCTCAGCATTCGCGCGGGCGCGGAACTCATCAACACGACCGGCAACATCACGCTCGGCACCACCGGCTCGACGACCACGAGCGACTGGAATTTGGCCAACTTCCGCTTCGGCCCCGACAGCGCGCCCGGCGTGCTGACGATTCGCGCGGCGGGCAACATCGTGCTCTTCAACACGATTTCCGACGGCTTTCAGACGAGCGCCTACAACTCGCTCCTGCTCGCGCAAAACACCGCGCAGCCCGTCAACGCGCAGTCGTGGAGCTACCGCCTCGTCGCGGGGGCTGACCACACCGCAGCGGACTTCTCCCGCGTGCGCCCGCTCAGCGCGCTCACAGCCGACAGCGGCTCGCTTTTGCTCGGAAAGAACGGCGGCAACGGCGTCTTCGTCACACCTGGCCAGGCTGCCAACACCGCCACTGCCGTCGGCAACCGCTACCAGGCCATCCGCACCGGCAGCGGCGACATCACCATCACCGCCGCGCGCGATGTGCAGTTGCTCAATCAGTTCTCCGTCATCTTCACCGCAGGCACGCAGGTCGCCGACGCGACGATGGGCGGCACTTTCGATGTGCCGGTCCTCAATGGCGCGGGCGGCCAGGTCTTCCTCGGTGCACTCCAGCAAACGCCCGGCTACGCCGCGCAATACACGCTCGGCGGCGGCAACGTGAGCATCACCGCCGGAAACGACATCGCGCACTACACGCGCAACGCGTCGAGCCAGCTCATCGCAGACTCCTCGCGCCAGCTCCCCGTGAACTGGCTCTACCGCCGCGGCTTCATTGACCCGCTCACCGGGCAGTTCGGCACCGCGCGCTTTGGCGATGCGGCCTCGACGACGTGGTGGGTGGACTTCTCGAATTTCTTCGAGGGCGTCGGCGCGCTCGGCGGCGGCAACGTGTCGCTCGACGCAGGCCGCCACGTCGCGAACGTGGACGCCGTCGCGCCGACGAACGCGCGCATGGCGAAGGGCGCTCCCGACGCGGCGACGCTTGTCGAACTCGGCGGCGGAGACGTGAGCGTGCGCGCGGGCGCGAACATTGACGGCGGTGTCTATTACATTGAGCGCGGCCACGGCACGCTCGCGGCGGGCGGCGATGTGACTACAAACGGCACGCGCTCGCCATCGCTTACGATTCTCACCGGCTCCGCGCCGCTCGCGGAGCAGACGTGGCTGCCCACCTCGCTGTTCATCGGCAAAGGTCGTTTCGAGGTCAGCGCGCGCGGCGACCTGCTGCTCGGCCCGGCGGTGAATCCCTTCCTGCTGCCCGGCGGCTACAACAACACGTTCTGGTACAAGACATATTTTTCCACCTACGCGGCGGACAGCGGCGTCAGCGCCACCTCGCTCAGTGGCGACGTGACGCTCCGCCTCGCCGCCACGCTGCCGAGCGCGGGCATCACCGACGCGACGCCAATGATGCTTGCGTGGTTCCAAAACGAACTGCTGCTCAACACGCAGGGCAACACCGCTTCGGCCTACCAGCCGTGGCTGCGGCTGAACGAAAACAGCGTCGTGCCCTTCACCACCGTCGCCTCGCTCATGCCGGGTTCGCTGGAAACGACAGCGTTTGCTGGCGACATCAACATCGTCGGCAATCTCACGCTTTCGCCCTCTGCGAAAGGCGGCCTGACCCTCGCGGCGGCGGGCGCGGTGAATGGCCTGAACCTCACCGGCTTCACCACGCCCAACGGCGTCACGACCGGCGCGTGGGCCGTCTCGCGCATCAATCTCTCCGACGCCAACCCCACGAGCATCTTCGGCATCGCGACGCCATTCGCGAACCAGACCATCGCGGGCACCGCAGGCGGCGCGGCCTCGCAGACCGGCCTCGGCATTTACACTTCGTTCGACGCGCTCTTTGCCGAGAGCGGCGCGACGAACAGCGCGCTGCCCGTGAAACAGGCGCTCCACGCGCCCGGCCTGCTGCACGCGGGCGACACCGAGCCGCTCCGCATTTACGCGGGCGACGGCGACATCCAGGGTCTCACGCTGTTCTCGCCAAAGGCCGCGCGCGTCTTCGCGGGCAACGACATCACCGATGTCGCGCTCTACATTCAAAATACCTCGGACGACGACGTGAGTATCGTCGCCGCCGGGCGCGATATCGTCGCCTACAACGCCAATTCACCCGCGCGCGTGCTCGCCACCTCGCCCGGCAACGCGCTCAACACCAGCTCCACGCCGCTCGCGGGCGACTTGCAAATCGCCGGCCCCGGCACGCTCGAAGTCCTCGCCGGACGCAACCTGGACCTCGGCACCGCAAAGCCCGCGGGCAACGGCATCGGCGCGGGCATCGCCAGCATCGGCAACGCGCGGAACCCGTTCCTGCCCTTCGAGGGCGCGAACCTCGTCATCGGCGCGGGCGTCGGCCCGAGCGGCGGCCTCGGCGACAGCGCGCTCGACTTCTTGACCTTCGCCACGGGCCTCGACGGCAACACGCGCTACACCGCCGACCTAGCGGAAATCCTCGGCACCGCGGGCGGCGACTTCGCCGCGCTGCCCGAAGAACTCCGCAACCTCGCCGCGCTCGAAATTTTCTACCTCATGCTCCGCGACGCAGGCCGCGACCGGAACGACGAGAGCAGCCCGAACTTCGGCAACTACGACGCGGGCTACGCAGCCATCGAGCAGCTTTTCCCCGGCACGGATTGGGAGGGCGACATCTCGCTCACCGCGCGGCAAATCAAGACCGCGCAGGGCGGCAACGTGAGCATCTTCGCGCCGGGCGGAAAAATCATCGTCGGCTTCGACGCGGGCGGCGGCCAGTCGCTGGATCAGGGCATCCTCACCGAGAGCGGCGGCAACATTCACATCTTCTCGGATGGCAGCGTCACGCTCGGCACGTCGCGTATTTTCACGCTGAAAGGCGGCAACGAAATCATATGGTCGAGCAACGGCGACATCGCCGCCGGCACCTCGTCAAAGACCGTCGCCAGCGCACCGCCGACGCGCGTGGCGATTGACCCCGGCAGCGCCGACATCAAGCCCGACCTCGCCGGCCTCGCCACCGGCGGCGGCATCGGCGTGCTCGCCACCGTCGCCGGCCTCGAACCCGGCAGCGTGGACCTCATCGCACCGAAGGGGGCGATTGACGCCGGTGATGCCGGCATCCGCAGCTCCGGCAACCTCAACATCGCCGCGAACATCGTGAAAAACGCCGAGAACATTCAGGTCTCCGGAAGCACCTCCGGCGCACCCAGCGCCCCGCCGAGTGCGAGTGTGGCCATCTCGCCCCCGCCGCCGCCGCCTCAGCCTGCGGACAACAACAAACCGACCACCGACCCCGCGCGGAAGGACGAGGAAAAGCGCGAAGAAGTCGTCCAGCGCACCGAGCCGCCGAGCATCATCGTCGTCGAAGTCCTCGGCTACGGCGGGAGCTAAGAGCGGGAGTCAGTTGATGAACCGATGCTTCGCCCACCCGCGGCGTTCCTTGGGTGCAGAGCGGAGCCGCACGGGATACGCCGAGTCCACTTGGTTTATCACGACCCCCTGGAAGAAAGCGCAGCCGAGCACGCGGTTGGTGGGACGAGTCGGATCCTTTCGAATGGAACGGTCCAGCAAGCGGAATCCCACCCCCATCACACGCCGCAATTCCCGGCCAATACGCGTTATCTATTCTTGGGTGCCGTACGGTTCTGCCGTCCCGCCGGGCGGGTCTTCGAATCGGACTGCGCCCAATGAAAAAACAATCAATGCCAAGAGCACCCTGGTATTCCTCGCAGCTCGGGCGTGACCTCGTGAAGCGGCTCTGCTTTCGCGCGAAGGCGGAGTCTATTCCCACGACCCGACTGGCCAACCGGATCATTGCCGGGGAGCTGGCGCGGGAGGAGACGGACATCACAACGGACACGCCGCGAATCGCGGAGGAATCCACAGCAAACGAGCCGCGCGGCGAAACGCAACACGGCTGAATCAACCAATCGTTGAGTTCCGCCATTAACGGCAACAAAACGGCAACGAAAGTCACAACATCCCCATCCCCCACACACCAATTCAGTGGTTGAACATGAACTCCTTCGCGTTCAGCAACGCCCAGAAAATGTCGGTGAAAACCTTGGGCTGCTCCTCGGTGACCCCCCATTTTTCCGCGAGTTTTGCGAGTTCCTGCTCGGTGGGGTTGCGCCCGAAGCAGCGCAGGAAAAGCTCGGATGCGATTTCGCGCGAGGCCAGGTTTGCCTTGATGAGTTTCTGCACGACGCCGCCCTGCTGGATTTTTCCCTCCACGGTTTCGCCGTTGAGCATGGCGAGCGCCTGGCTGAGTGTGGGGCCGACCTGCTCTCGCGCGCAGATCGTCTCCCGGTCGGCACGGCCAAAGGTGGTGAGAAAATAGCTCGAGGTTTTTCCGTCGGCGATCTCGACGGCGCGCGCGCCCATGGGCAGGCCGCGATACTTGTCCTTCGTCTCGGTGACTTGGGAGATGCAATCGAGGAGGACCTCGGCGCGCATGCGGCGGATGGTGGCCCTGGCAAAGTTACGGTCATCGAGCGCGTTGGAATCATTCGGGCGGGTGGTCCGCTGGTAGGCGGCGCTGTTGCACACGTCCCGCACGATCTTTCGCAGGTCGTAGTTGTACTCGATGAGCTTTGCTGCGAGCGCCTCGATCAGTTCGGGGTTGCTCGGCGGGTTCGAGAGGCGCGCGTCGTCCACGGGCTCGATGATGCCGCGGCCCATGTACTGGGCCCACACGAGATTCGCGATGTGCTTTGGGAAAAAGGGATTTTTCGGCGAAGCCACCCAGTCAGCGAGCACCTGTCTGCGATCCTTGCCGGCGATGTCGCCGCAGTCTTCGCCGAGGAAGCGCGGGGGCACGACGGCGGTGGTGACCGGGTGGCGGGCATCGCCGCTGCCGCTGTTGAAGATGATGCGTTCGCGCGGATCCTCGCCGTTCTTCCGGCCGATCTGCGTGAAGAACGACACGAAGCCGCGGTAGTCCGCCATTTCCCAGCGATCAAACGGGTGGTTGTGGCACTGCGCACATTGAATGCGCGTGCCGAAGAAAGCCTGCGCTGTGTTCTCGGCGAGCTTCAGCGGATCGGTTTCGAGCTGGTGGTAGTTTGCAGCGGGGTTCTCGAAGATCGAGCCATTGGCGGCGATGACCTTGCGCGCCATTTCATTCACCGGGACGTTTTGAGTGATCTGCTCGCGGATCCAGTTGTAGTAGCCCAGCACCGTCTTGTACGCGCCCTGGTTGTTGTTGTCGGTGCGGACCTGCAGGAGTTCGCTCCACTTCAGGGCCCAGATGTCCACGAATTCCTTCCGGGCCAGCAGCTCGTCAATCTTCGCGGCGCGCTTCGTTGCACTTTTCGTTTCCACGAAAGCCTTCACCTCGTCCGAAGTGGGCAGCGTGCCGGTGATGTCAATGAACGCGCGGCGGAGGAAGGTTTCATCGTCACAAATCCCGCTCGGGATCATGCGGAGCCTGTCGAGCTTCGCGTTCACGAACTGATCCACGAAATTCCATTCCTCAGTCTTTGGCTTCGTGTACTGAAGCCCCTTGGGGATCACGATCACCTGTGTGCCGACTGTGTAGGTCGAAAACCGCGCCATCACATACGCCTCGCCGCGCTGGCCGGTCGTGATCACGCCCTCCTTGTCAATTTTCGCTGACCCGTCGTTGCTGCTGAGGAAAAGCGCCAGCGAGGTCACGTCCCGGTCGGTTCCATCGGGATAAAACGCACGGACGGTGATGCGGAATTTCTGGTCCGGCGACTCGAGCAGCAGGCTTTTCGGGAGGATCTCGATGTGAGTCGGCTTCGTGACCTTCCCAGCCTCGTCATTCAACGCGCCGGCCTGGAGCCAGCGCAGGATGTTTTGGTAGTTGTCGCTCTCCTTCGTAAAAAGTTTTCCACCGGAATGCGGCGCCTCGCCCACGCACTTTGTGAGAAGCATCGAGGCCTCCGGCAGCGCAAGGTTGATCCGCCGGCCGATCTGCTCGCGCGTGATGTTGTTGTAATCGCCATCCGGATTGTACCCGAAAAGCGAAAGGCGGAAGCCGTCCTTGCCGCGCGCGGCACCGTGGCAGCCGCCGCTGTTGCAGGAGTTCCGCATGAAAACGGGCATCACATCGAGACGGAAGGAAACCGGCTGATCCTCCCCTGCGGCCTCGATTTTCACCGGAACCTCCACGGTCTCGCCCTTGAACTGCACTCTCAGCGAGGTCCGCCCATCCGCGAGCGGGCGGACGGTTCCGTTCTCGAACTTCGCCTTCGCAGCGTCAGCGATGGAGAATTTCGCCTCAGCGGTCACGTTGCGATGCACGCCGTTTGGCTCGGTGAAGCGGCACACGACGGATTGCCGGTCGCGCATGAATTTCAGATTCACCTCCGATGGGAACACCTCGAAATTCGCCCCAAAGATGGGCATGGCGGCGAACAGGAGTGCGATCAGCGTTTTCATAATGGATGAAGGTTTGGGCTTCCTCTAATGGCGGGCAACCGGTTTCGGCCTGGTTTCTTTGGGCTGAAGATTCTTTGCGGCAGCGGGGATGGATGCCGGAGGTCGCCCCGCTGGATCGAGCGGGGGAGGGAGGGTTCATGCTCACGCCGGGCGTGCAACTGCCAAATGTTGAACGCGCGCTTGCACTCCACCGCACTCCCGAGCACAAACCGCCCCCTCATGACACGCATCGTCCTTCTTCTCGCATTCACCGCAGCCGCAGCATTCGCCGCCGAGCTGAAATTCACCATCGCACCCGGCTTCTTCGAGGCAAACCCCGGCGGCGCACAGCTCGGCCCCTGCCACGGCGGCGCTGTCATTGACAAAGCCGGCAACATCCTCGTCACCACCGACACGCCGCGCGGCATCGTGGTCTATTCGCCGGAAGGGAAGTTTGTCCGCGCCTTCGGACCCACGAAGATTCACGCGCTGGAAATTCGTGAAGAGAACGGGGTGGAGTTCATTTACGCCGCCCGGCCTCAGTCGAACGAGGTCATCAAGCTCAAGCTCGACGGCACGCAGGAGTGGGCGCTCACTTATCCGCCGGAGGCGATGAATAACGACGGGGCGCCGATCTTCAAGAACGCGGGCGGGTTTAAGCCCTGCGCTGTGACGGTGGGGCCGGATGGCTCGATCTTCGTGGCCGACGGTTATGGCTCGAACTACGTGCTGAAGTTCGACAAGGACCGGAAGTTCGTGAAGGCCTTCGGCGGGCCCGGCGCCCCCGAAGGCCGCTTCAAGACCTGCCACGGCATCGCACTCGACACCCGCGGTGAAAAGCCCCTCCTCTTCGTTTGCAACCGCAACAGCAACCGGGTCGAGCATTGGGATCTCGACGGCAACTTCGTCCGCGTCATCCAGAAAGATCTCCGCATGCCCGCCGCCGTCCACATCAAGGGCGAGTACGCCATCCTTCCCGAACTTCAGGGCCGCGTCACCGTCCTCGACAAAACCGGCGCCATCGTCGCCCAGGTCGGCGACAACCCCGATCCAAAGCAGCGCGCCAATTTCGGCCTCCCCATCGCCCAGTGGAAGGACGGAATCTGCAACAGCCCGCACGGCGGCAGCATGGACAAAGACGGCAACCTCATCATCTCCGAGTGGAGCGCGGCCGGCCACATGCACAAATTCGTGCTGGGCAAATAGCGAGCGCGGATCCCGGGAGGAACGCGCGCGATAGATCACGATTTGCTCAAACCCCACCCCTTGCGAACGCACGCTCTCGAGGCACCCGCGGAAAAAGCGCCCCTGATTATGACTCGCCGTGATGACTGAGAACATCGCCGTCCATCTCGTTGATTCCGTCACTGACGTTGAGCCCCCAGTCTCGCACGATGCTTGACGGGCCACGCAGCGCGACCGACGAATGCCCGCGGTGAACTGCCGAATTTGCCAGGCCGAAAGCGCCCTCTTCTCATCCGCAAAAGTGCTGACCCGCGTCCCGGTGGATTACTTCCGCTGTGGCGCGTGCGGTTTTATCCAGACGCAGGAGCCGACGTGGCTCGCCGAGGCTTACAGCGAGGCGATCACGGCCAGCGACATCGGCCTCGTGGGGCGGAATCTTTTTCTCCGCGATGTGACGTGCGCGGTGCTGACGCGCTGCTTGGACGCGGGAGCGCGCTTCCTCGACTACGGCGGCGGTTACGGGCTGTTTACACGGCTGATGAGGGATCGCGGTTATGATTTCCGTTGGGAGGATCCGCTTTGCAGAAATCTTTTTGCTCAGGACTACATCCACAAGCCGGGCGATCGCTACGAAGCCCTCACCGCATTCGAGGTCTTCGAGCATCTTCCCGATCCGGCCGCAGGCATCACCGCGATGGCGGCGCGTTCCGACAGCATTTTCTTCAGCACCGAATTGCTGCCGCCCGGCCCGCCAAAGCCCGGCGAATGGTGGTACTACGCACTCGACAGCGGCCAGCACGTCGCCCTCTACACGCGCGCGGCCCTCGCGAAACTTGGCGAGCCGCACGGCATGCGGCTTCTGACCAATGGCCGCAACCTCCACCTCCTCACACGGCGGAAAGTTTCCCCGTTCTGGTTCCGTCTCGCATGTTCCGGCAGGCTTGCCCCGTGGTTTGCGCGCTGGGGCCGCCGTCCATCGTTGCTCGCGAAGGATCACGAGGCGCTGCTGGCGAAGCTACGCGGCTAGCACTTCGCGGATCGCTGCGGCGACGCGTGCCGGCGGGATTTCCTGCACGCAGAGCGGGCGGTCGTGGATGCACTGCCAGTTACAACCATAGCACGCCATCGGCTCGCTCACCCAGCGGAACAGCGGCCCCTCGCCCCACGGGCCGAACTCGCCGTACTGCCCCCCGCCAAGGACACACACGCACGGCACGCTTAACGCACCCGCGATGTGGACGTGGCAGGAGTCCATCGTGACCACGAGCCGCGCGCGGGCGAGCAGCGCGAGGTGCTGTGGCAGGGAAAAAACGCGGGTCGCATCCACGGCGCGGAGTTTTCCGGCGAGCGCGGCGAGGAGCGGTTGCGTCGTCCGTGCGTCCTCGGGGGTTCCGGCGATGAGCAGTGGCAGGTCGCAACCGGCGAAACCATCGGTGAGGGCGGCGGCGAGTTTCGCCGCAGGGTATTCTTTGACGGTGCTCGATGTGCCTGGGCAGACGACGGCGTATGGGGCTCCGTGGGCGATGCCGCAGCGGTCGTGCAGCAGCTTTTCCATCGCGGCGATGTCGCCGGGCGGGACGGCGAGTTTTGGAAATGCGGGCGCGCTGTTTTCGCCGAGGATCGCATTGCGGAGGGCGCGGTGGTTCGCGAGATCGCGCGCCTCGCCGGGCAGCGATGGGATGCCGGGGAGAAGGTGATCATAGATTTGCTCCTCGTGAGGAAAAGTCACAGAGGCGAGCTTGGCCGGGAATGCGTTCCCGACCGCGACGCGGCACCCGGCTGGCACCCAGCTCGCGATGACGGCGTCGCTGTAATCGCGCCACGCGCGCAAATCCACGAGCAGATCGGCTTTTTCCAAGTCCGCGAGCTGTGCGCGTACGCCTTGGCTGAAGGCATTCCGCCACGCGGTTTCGCGTGCGGGCAGCTCGACGATTTTCCATCCGGGGAATTGCTGCCGTGCAATGGAGCCGTTCGGCTTTCGCACGATGAGCGTGACCTCTGCGCGCGACTGCTCCGCGAGCGGACGGAGAAACGCAGTGGCGAGGATGAAGTCTCCGATCCGGTCCAGCTTCAGAACCGCGATGCGGCGAATGTTCTCGCGCGCAGGTATCGCCGCCGCTGGGCCGCTGCGGAGTTTCGCCATGCGCCGCGCGAGCCATAGGACGATGCGGCGCTTCATAGGCCAAGCCGGTCCAGGTAGGCTTTGAAATTCCGCCCGAACTGCGCGGGTTCGTGGAGCCGCTGAAACCGCTCCAAGGTCTCACGCGAGGCCTGGCGGCACCATTCCGCAGATCTCTCCGCTGCTCGCCTTGCAGCATCCATCACATCTTCAATCCAGGCTGTGTCAATGAGGACGCTGTTTTTTTCAGGTTCGATTTCACGCTCGGTTCCGCCCTGCAAAAAGGAGAGTACCGTAGTGACCTTCCGGGGAACGACCCTCGGCACGGGACAGGATGCGGTGCTGGTGTATGTCGAAGGCGCCGGAGTCAAGCCAGGGGTTGAACCATTCGTGGCGGAGTTTGATCGGGTGGCCGATTTCGCCTTCAGTGCCACGCTGGCGGGCGACGTCCTGGTCGTCAGTAAGATCCTGCCCGAGAACCAACCAGCCGCCGGGTCGGATGACGCGGATGAGCTGATTCATGCATGCGTGAGCGTCGCGGACGTGGTCGAGCACATTGATCATGACGGTCAGGTCGAAGTAACTGGAGGCAAAAGGGAGTTCTTCGAGAGGGTGGTCGTCGAGGATACAAGCTGCGCGCCGATACATCTCGCTCACGAACGTGAGTTTGAAGCCGACATAGGTGCGGATCAGTGGGTCAGAAAGAAAGAGGTGGTCGAAACTGGTGTGGTCGAGCATCAGGCGTACATTGGTGTACGGGC
The DNA here is from genome assembly GCA_945861385.1 of Prosthecobacter debontii. Classification (GTDB taxonomy): domain Bacteria; phylum Verrucomicrobiota; class Verrucomicrobiia; order Chthoniobacterales; family Chthoniobacteraceae; genus SXWH01. The sequence continues at coordinate 7,940 of CAMAUI010000028.1, read as the reverse complement.
CACAGCCGACTTCGAGGGCGTTTGAAATGCGTCTGGGAAGGAAGCCGTATCCATCAAAGCGGGACTTCCACCACTCATTCCAATCGTCACCGCGGTATTTCGAGCGCAGGCCCAGTCTTGTCAGAACGCGCCAGATGAAATTCTTGCCGTATTTGGCGCGGGCACGCTGAGTGTTCACCCAGTGTGATCGTTCCCAGTGTTGGGCGGTTTTCCAGCGTTCAGTGGAGACGGATTCGAAGTTATCAGGCACGGCTGGATTGGAATCTGGCTTGGGGTTGGAACTCGCGTTTTGCAAGACATCGTGCGGGTTTCCCGCGATTTCTTTTCGTCCGGTTTCCGTGGTCATGGCAGGATTAAGGAGCATTTCCGCCTGAATTTCGCAAGGATCTTGCTCATTCTGCGAAATATCCCTCGCGCTGCTTTTTTTGCGGATGTTATCAGACCGAAGTTTTTATCCCGCCTGGCGTGGATTGGAAACATCTCAAGCGCTTTCCAGTCCGGCGTCCCTGAATCGAGCGAAGGGTAGCAATACTCGTATGCGGAAAGTGTCTCGACATCGTTGAGTTTGCACAGAATCGAAAATATGGCTTGGTCGTGGCGGTGTTCAATGAATCCGGTCAAGTTGGGACTCGAGGAAGGCGAATCATCCAGCAGTGAGAAATCAGCCTCGATCACATTCAACCACTGATTGATTATTTCAACGGAACGCCGGCATTTTCGAACAAAAACAATGGTCGCACCGATCGTTGGAGTGTTCAATATGTCCGGACGATTGCGAACCCCGAAATAGTCCGCAAGATCACCCTTGATCCACTTGCTATCGGGAGCATCCAATAACTTCCGTCCGTCGTAAACAAGCGGGGGCTCGGGCTGCTTCGCTTGGAACGCAAGTATTCCGGCGCTGGATGCCGCGGCCAGTCTGAAATAGTCGTGCAGACGTGCAATGCCGTTCTTGTTCAGATGGCATCCTGCGTCAGTGTATTGAAGAATATCCCCATCGCCCATTTCATCGAGAACCTGTAAAATTATTTGCGGCTTCCAGCACCAGTATCCATAGCCTCTCGATCCAGTGATTAAATTGGATTTGAACCTGGTCTTAAAAGCCTGGGAGAGATCGTTCTCATCCGCGGTGATTATGGTGTCAAAAAAGTTCAGCGCTTCTGCTTGTCTCTGAATGCGCCGCGCAGATCGGTGGAGTTGCGAATCGGCAAACGATACGAAGTGCTTCTTCATGCATCAATCGGCTGCTGTGGTTTTACGACTTGGCAGCCGGGAGAGAAGCTGGACGCGCTCGGCATGGGAGAAGCCGACGAACCAGAGGCAGCCGCCGACGGCAAGCAGCCACGCAAGCGTCCATCCGCACCGGGCCGGGAGTGACAGCGATTCCGGCGAGGAGTTGGCGAGGGGAATCGCAAAGACGATCAGGAGCCCCGGCACGAGAATCCGGCACACCGCCGCGAACAAATCCCGCGGGGCGTAACCTCCGAGCTTCGCGATCAGGCGGAGACCGGGAATCAGAGAGCCGAACAAAAGGCTGAGCAGGTTTGCGATCAGCAAACCCCGCAGGCCCCATCTTCCGCCAAGGCCAAACGCCAGGGCTGAATATACGAGAAGCTCGGCGACCATTGCTCCACGGAGCTGGTTGATCGCCTTGAACATCGTGGTGGAAAGAACGCAGACAATGTGGACGATGTAGCGCAGCGGCAGGAGAGAGATCAGAAGCAATTCCCAGCCGGAAAGGATGTCTGCGGGCGAGGTCCAATGTGAGATGACATATCCCGCCCACAGGTAGGCCACTCCTGCTCCGACCAGGGTGAGCCCCATCGCAGTCTTGGCGAGGATCAGCCACGACGGGCGAAATCGGGCCAAAGCGCCGGTGGCGATCATTTGCGAGAGCATGGGATCCGCGGTGCCGGGGATTTTTTGGAGGCATTGGGTGGCCAGTTGCACGAGCTTGAGATTCACAGTGACGATCGAAACGACCGCCAGGGGCAGCAATGCCCCCGCGTAGATGAGCATCGCGTGGGCGAGCACCAGATTGTACAGCGAAACGAAAAACAGGTCGAAACCAAGGCTGAACAAGCGGCGGACTTGCGGGGCCGATACGTTTCCGATGGAAAAAATGCGGGAGATTCCAGCGCGGCGCGTGACCAGGGGAAGGAGGACGCAGGCGAACAAGGTGCCCGGGATTCCGAAGAAAATGTAAGACCACAATCCGGCTCCGGATTTGATCCCGATCCAGAAAAGCAGAAATCCTGCTATCGCGCAGGCAATCGCGGAGAAATTCAGAAACACAAAACGCTGGGTCGCAAGAAGGGCGATACTGTGGATTCCGAATGCATATCCGATGACAGTCACCACGCCTTGGGCTGCAAGGATGAGGCGCGCGGTGCCAAGAAGTTCCGGTGGGATCGGAAACCATGCGGAAATCATCGGGATGCACGCCGCGCAAAGCAGAGCAATGAGAATCGCCTGGCCGGCAAACACCGCGACTGCTGAGGACCAGAATTGTCGGTATTCGCTTTCTGCACTCACCCGGGCGTCAATCAGGAGTCGGGCGAAGGCGCTTCGGACCCCCACCTCGGCAATCAGCAGGGTGGAGACGATGCTCGACAGCACTCCAAACATGGCAAACTCGCTGTCCGGCAAGTGGGTTCGAGCAAGGCGGATCTGCCAGATTTGAATGGCTGCGATGATGAAGAGTGAAAGCCAACTGCTTGAGACACCGTGTGCGAACCGCCGCCCGGAACTCATAATGCGGGGAGCGCGGGCGAGGGGGCCAGTTCACGGTTCAACCCCGGAATCCCCGCCTGATTGACGCTGCCCTGCGTGAGTTGCCAGTTCGCGAAGCTCGCTTCCAGCATCTTCATCATGCCGAGGCTGAAGCCTGCGAACGGTATCACGGCGGCATGGCCGCCGAAGATGAACACATACCAGAACGGCTCAAAAACGATCGGGAGGCAAAAGAACAGGGTTGGTTGGAGAAACTTGGTGCCCTGAACCCGCCGAATCAAGCGCCCGGCACGGATCGCGAGCCCAACGAGCAAAGCAAGTGTGAGTGCCAGCCCGATGTATCCCACAACCCGGATCGAAGACACTGGGCCGCTATGGAAGTCTCCGACCGTCGCCATGGTTTCCTGTGTTTCTGTGTCAGACAAGGCCCGGCGCTCAGATTGTATGGCCGAGATGGCGTTGTATTGCAGCTTTGTGAATCCGAAGCCGTCGCCGAGCAAGTGGTTGTCAATGTATCGGTTCGTGGTGAGTGCCAGAATCCACATCTCCACGCGCCAGTTTGTGGAGGATGTTCCGGATTGCACGGCCAGCGGGTCAAGTTTGTTTGGGATCAGCGCCTCCGGAAGGAAGCTCAGCGCTCGCTGTGCAGCATACGGAAGACGATAAACCGTCCCGTGACCCAGAAGGAAGATGTAAACTACAAACATTGCTATCACGGCAAACCATGCGGCCTTGGCAACTCCGCGGCGGAAATAGGTGCCGAGGGCGAACATCCCGCCTGCATACATGAGGAAACTCCTGAATCCGGAGAGAAGCAAACACACCCCGGTGCCGACCATTGCATAGAAGCGACCCCTCAGTGGCAGCAGGAGATGGGGGGGGTAGGAATACGCGCAGAGCAGAACAGACATGTATTTTCCAATGTCCCGAAAAATTTCGTAACGATCACCGGCTGAGCCCACGTCAATATTACCAAGCTTTGTGAAGGCGGAAGTATCGAAGCCAGAGTATATATGGGTGAAGTAGGGGGTCAGTTCCGGACGGAAGTATAAAATTCCATTGGCCACGAACACGATTCCCAATGCGCCAACAACCAGGAATGGCAGCGCCCTGATGAGTTTCAAGGGGCCTTCGGATCGGCCGAGGATCCACAGTGCGATGCCGCCGATGAACGCCTCGAAGTAGGGACGCCCCCCCACTCTGACGCTCTCTGTGGCCTCCAACCCCACGGGGTTCCTGATGAGAGCGATGAGGAGCCACACGCAGTTCACAAGGAACAGCACATCAATGAACGAGAACGCCGCCGGGCGCCTGAGCACCTTGAATGCGATCAGGGTGCAAAACGCGAGGACCACATACAGTGTGATGAGTTCGCGCGGATTGAATGGCAGGGAAAAAACCGGCATTCTAGCATAGAGCGCCCAAAAAATTGGAACAAGCACCCAGATTTTCTCCCGGACAACCAGGACAAGAATGATCCCCACGATTCCGAACAGCGCCCCCGCCACCAATCCGATTTTCCCGTCACCGACGGACTTCGAGAGGTACAGCGCCAGCGCGATCCCGCCGACGGTCACGGCCCAGCGGAGCAGATACTCGGGTATGCGTTGGATGTTCATTCGGGCGGGCGGTTATATGGAAAATGCGCGGGATGTCATCAGATTCTTCGGCGGCGCTTTCGTTCAACCCCCGGCGGAGCCATGCCCTGCCGCCGGCTCCCATCCGCAGCCGGCAAATCCCCGGATACGACGGAAGAGACTACGGCTTCTGCGGCGTTCAGGAGCGCATGCCCTCCCACAGCACTGCATAAAAAACTGAGGCGGCAACCGTGAGGGCCATGTCCATCGGCAGCCGGTAGCGAGGCTGCCACCCCGCGGTCACCAGTGTTTCAAAAGCCCCCAGCGCGATGGCGATCACCCACGCCAGCCATGCCGGCGGTTCGGGTTCGCGCCGTTGCAATGTGCGTCGGCGAGCAGCGGGCGTCCACCGTAGGTATAGGGATTCCACCAAGGCACTTCGCCGCGCCGCCATGCCTCGTGCATCAAGTGCTGGAGCGGCAGATCGTAGTCGAGGTGATCCACGAGGTGCTGATTTTCCGGGATGCCATCGCTCCGCGGATCGGCAAATGCGAACCGCTCCCAAAACGCGGGCGCGATGTCCACCGGCGCGAAAATCGAGCGTCCCTAAAGCGCGTTCCCAAACACCGTCACCGCCAGCACGAGGCTCGCGAGCAGGAGGTAGAACGGCACTTTCAGTTTCGACATGGTTCCCGGGCAAAGACTGACCGAACTTGGCACGAGTGCTGAGTTTTCGTTGGCAAACATTGAAGGCCGTGAATTATGCGCTGCACTTGCAAGCGCCTCCTGCCAGCAGAATCGAATTTTTAGACTCCATCCGCGGACTTGCGGCACTTGCTGTTCTCCTCTCGCATTTTATCTCCGTGTATGGGTTGCCGCCGGGATGGGGAGACCTAGTCACGCGAACGCCGATCCCCGCGCTGTGGGATGGGTTTGCCGCTGTTTCAATGTTTTTTGTTTTGAGCGGATTCGTCCTGTCTCGGAAAGCGTTCAATCCGTCGCTTGAGCATGAACCCCACACCGAGTTGCTGCCCTACTTTATCAATCGGCTATTTCGAATCGGCCCTCCGTATGCTTGTGCGGTCGTTGTATCGGCGATCGGCATGCGGTGGTTCTTCGACATGCGGGGGATTTGGCCGCCGCCCACTGATTGGGTGTCTGATTTCTGGCATCATCAACTTTCGCCCCGGCAATTGCTCGAAGACGCGCTTCTACTTGAACAGAAAAACGAGCATCGGCTCGTGCCACAGGGATGGACATTGGCAGTGGAACTCAAGTTCTCCCTCTTAATTCCCTTCTTTGTGTTGATCGCAAAGAACGGGATTCGCTGGCTCGTTTGTTTTGCCTTTTTGTCTCTCGCGCTGTTGCAGGTGCAATACTTCCTCTTTCACTTCATTCTAGGGATTGTGCTCGCAGTTCTTTTTGGTCGGCGTCCTGATTTTGGGAAGGGGGTGGGGAGCAAGGAGAGGATCATGATCTTTGCGGCCGGGCTGGCACTCTACACTTCGAACGCTTGGCTTGGTTCAAGATTCGGCTGGTCGGAAACGCCTCGCATCGGGTTTTGCATCACAGGCATCGGGTCTGCCTTTCTTCTCGCAGGATGTCTTCTTTCGCCGCGTGTGCAGCAAGTTCTTTCAATGAAAAGTGCCCGGTTTCTTGGGCGCATCTCCTACAGTTTTTACTTGCTGCACATTCTGGTGATCTTTTCCGTCACTCCCGTGATCTTGCGGGCGATCGACTGGCATCATGAGGTTGGGACCCGGGTGATTGCGCTGGGATCGACGATCGCGATCACCATTCTGGTATCCATTGTGTTCTACACGTGGGTTGAAGTGCCGAGCATTGCAGTTGGAAGGCGGATCGCGGGTTTGTTCAAGCGGGCACGGGTGAACTAGGCAGTGCGCGGGAATTGCCGGGGGCCGCGCGCCTCGGTAGTCACAAGCACGATGCCACGCCACATCCTCGGTCTTTCCGCCTATTACCACGACAGCGCCGCGGCGCTTGTGCGGGATGGCGGGATCGTTGCGGCGGCGCAGGAGGAGCGGTTTTCGCGGGTGAAGCACGATCATGGTTTTCCCGCGAAGGCGGTCGAGTATTGCCTGCGCGAGGCGGGGATCGGGGCGGCGGAGATTGATCACGTTGTTTTTTACGACAAGCCGCTGCTGAAATTCGACCGGCTGCTGGAGACGTACGTCGCGTGTGCGCCGCGCGGGTTGCGGTCGTTTTTGATGGCGATGCCGCTCTGGCTGAAGACGAAACTGCATCTCCCGCGCGAGACCCGGCGGGCGCTGGGCGGGGGATACGGAAAGCGCGTGGCCTTCACCTCGCACCACGAGTCGCATGCGGCGTGCGCGTTCTTTCCGTCGCCTTTCGACGAGGCGGCGATCCTCACGCTCGACGGGGTGGGGGAGTGGGACACGGCGAGCATCGGCACCGGCACGGGGAGTAAAATCGAGCTGCGGAAGACGCTGCATTTCCCCCACTCACTCGGGCTGCTCTACTCGGCGTTCACCTATTTCTGCGGGTTCCGCGTGAACTCCGGCGAATACAAGCTCATGGGGCTCGCGCCGTACGGTGTGCCGCGCTTTGCCGCGCTCATCCGCGAGCGGCTGCTCGATTTGAAGGAGGACGGCTCGTTCCGCATGGACATGGCGTATTTCAACTACGCCGCCGGGCTCACGATGACTTCGCGGAAATTCGATGCGCTCTTCGGCGGCCCGCCGCGCAAGCCGGAGGCGGCGATCACGCAGCGCGAGATGGATCTCGCGGCGAGCATCCAGGCGGTGACCGAGGACATCGTGCTCCGCATGGCGCGGCATGCGCGGGAGCTGACGCGAAAACGGAACCTCGTCCTCGCGGGCGGCGTGGCGCTGAACTGCGTGGCCAATGGCGCGCTTCTCCGCGCGGGCATTTTTGACGACGTGTGGATACCCAGCGCCGCGGGCGATGCGGGCGGTGCGCTCGGTGCGGCGTTGTTCGTCGCGCATCAGCTTCTCGGGATTCCGCGTGTGGCCGGCGATTCGCTGAAGGGCTCGCTGCTCGGCCCCGTGTTTGCGGATGCCGACATCCGCGCATGGCTGCAAGCGGAGGGCATCGTGCACCATCACTTCGCCGACGAAGCCGCGCTGCTCGATGCTGTGGTGGGCGAGATCGAGCAGGGGAAAGTCATCGGCTGGTTCCAGGATCGCATGGAGTTCGGCCCGCGCGCGCTCGGTGCGCGGAGCATCCTCGGCGACCCGCGCGACGCGGAGATGCAGTCGCGCATGAATGTGCGGATCAAGTTCCGCGAGAGCTTCCGCCCATTCGCGCCAAGCGTGCTCGCGGAGGATGCGGCCGAGTGGTTTGGGCTCGATCGCGAGTCGCCCTACATGCTCCTCGTCGCGCCTGTGCTCGAAAAACACCGCCTCGTCCCCGACGCCGCGCAGCTCGCCGCGATGAACGACCCCGATCTCCGCAAGCGCGTGAACATTCCGCGCAGCACTGTCCCCGCAGTCACCCATGTGGATTATTCCGCCCGCATCCAGACCGTCACCGAGGCGCGCAACGGACGCTTCGCGCGCCTGCTCGCCGCGTGGAAGGCACGCACCGGCTGCCCCATGCTCGTGAACACCAGCTTCAATGTCCGCGGCG
>CAMAUI010000027.1 GCA_945861385.1 Prosthecobacter debontii | reverse complement strand
TGGGCGCCCTGCGTGAGCCACGCACACAGGGGCGCTCGCGGCGAGTCGCCGCGAACGGCACCCGAGTCGGGTGCTCCACCCGGGCGCGCAGCGCTCCGCTTTGCCCTTCCTGCTGTCTGAGTGTGATAATCGTATCCACCTCGTGCTCTTGCTCCATGAGGTGCGCAAGCAAGAGTAAGCGAGCAAGCCGCCAAAAACCGAGATGCGCCCTACGCGCAAAAGCCTGCGGGAGCTGTAACATTCCAAAACGATCCCGGGCCGGTTTTCCTTCTCGATCCGGTGTCCGCAGCTTGCCAGCGCCTGCCGGCTCAGCACCATTGAGCCATGTCCATTGCCACAAAAACCGGAGACGACGGAACCACGGGCCTCATGTTCAACCGCCGCGTGACGAAGACCGACCTGCGGATCGCCGCCAATGGCGCGTGCGACGAGCTGAACGCCGCGCTCGGCCTCGCCCGCGCGTGGAATGAGGACCCGTTCGTTACGGAGCCGTTGCTCGCGATTCAAAAGGAACTCGTGATCCTCATGGGCGAAATCGGCTGCATGGCGGAGGATCGCGACCGTTACCGCGAGAAGGGATTCCAGTTCGTCGAGCCCGCGATGGTGGAGCAGCTCACCGGCAAAATCGAAGACCTCGAAAGGAACCACAAAATCTCCTACAAACACTGGGCCACGCCTGGCGCCACGAAAGCGAGCGCCACGCTCGACCACGCGCGGGCCACATGCAGGCGGGCAGAGCGCGCGGTGTGGGCGATGCGCGAAGGCGGACTGCCGGTCTCGGATGCGATCGCCACCTACCTCAACCGCCTCTCGGATCTCTGCTGGCTCTACGCGCGCTGGGTGGAGACGCAGGCCGGCGTGGCGTGAGGGACTCTTAAAAAATCTCCGCGTCATCCGGCAGGCCGGAATCTTCGCGGATGCTGTCCAGGCTTTTCTTCACGCCGCGTTCCGTATCGGGGCCGGCGATCAGATCCGTCACCGCATCCACGATCGCGGGAAGCGCGAGCAACGCGCCCACCCCGAGCAATGTAAACGCGGTCGTCTTTTGCGCCGAGCGGCTCATTTTTCCTCCGAGCAAAAGGCCCAGCCCGCAGCCGACCGCGGTCTGCGTGACGGCGAGAAGGGAGGAATTCAGCGTGTCTGGCTGCTTTTTTGTTTCCATGTTTCGCGTGGCAAAGATGCGCGTTTCGCCCGGAGAGTAAAGCACCGACTGGGCCATGCGCCACGGCCGGCCGCCCGGGCACGGCATTCGGCGCTTTCCAACCGACCGGCTTTGCTTCATTCCGCGATGCGATGTCCCTTTACGTCCTCATTCTCGCAGGCGGCAGCGGCGAGCGTTTCTGGCCGCTGAGCCGCAAGTCGCGGCCGAAGCAGTTGCTCGCGCTTTTCGGCGAGGAGACCCTGCTCGAAGGGACACTCCGCCGCCTCGACGGCCTCGTGCCGCCGCAGAACATCCTCATCCTCACCAACGCCGACCAGGAAGCCGGCGTCCGCACCCTCGCGAAAGCACTCCCGCCGGAAAACATCGTGGCGGAACCCGCGAAGCGCGACACGGCGGCGGCGATAGCTCTTGGCGTGGGCTGGGTCGCAGCGCGCAACCCGGATGCGACGATGGCCGTGCTCCCGGCGGATCATCTCATCCATGACGCCGTGGGGTTTCAGAAAACGCTGCGGGTCGCGGCGGCGGCCGCGCGGGAGACTGGCGAACTCGTCACCATCGGCATCCCGCCCACCTGGGCCTGCCCCGGCTTTGGCTACATCGAAGTCGGCGACACGCTGGAAATCGCCGGCGCGACCAGCGGGCCGCCGGTGCATGACGTCGTGCGCTTCCGCGAAAAGCCGAACGCCGAGCTCGCCGAGCAATTCCTCCGGCAGGGCAACTTCCGCTGGAACGCGGGAATGTTCATCTGGACGATCCCGGCCATCCGCGCCGCCCTCGATGCGCACGCCCCCGAACTGGGCGCATTCGTCTCGCGGATGGGTGCGGGCGAAAACTTCCCCAGCCTTCTCGCCGATGTCTTCCCCACCCTGCCGAAAATCTCGATTGATTACGCCGTGATGGAAAAGGCCGCCCGCGTGCTGATGGTCGAGAGCGCCTTCGATTGGGACGACGTGGGAAGCTGGACCGCCATCGCGAAATACCTCCCCGAACTTGGCGGCGGCAACGTCTCCAACACCGCCCTCACCGCGCTCGATGCCGACAACAACATCGTCTTCTCCAAGCTCAAGCGCCGCGTCGCACTCCTCGGCGTCAGCGACCTCATCATCGTCGAAACCGACGACGCCATCCTCGTCTGCAACCGCCACGAGGCGGAGAAAATCAAACATCTCATCGCCAGGGTGCCGGCTGAACTCCAATGACGCGCTCACTCGGCATTGACCACGGCGACTCCCGCATCGGCCTCGCGATCTCTGATGAACTCGGCATGCTCGCGCATCCGCTCGAGACCATCACCGTCAAGGAAGGCGATCCCATCGCGCGCATCGCCAGCGTGGTCGCGGAAAAAAACGTGGGGCAGATCGTCATCGGCCTGCCGCGAAACATGGACGGCACCAGCGGGCCCGCCGCCGAGAAAGTGCGCGCGTTTTCCGAGCGCCTCCGCGCAAAGGTCGCGTGCCCGATCCGGCTTTGGGATGAGCGCCTCACCACGGTCGCCGCACAGCGCGCGCTCCACGACGCGGGCAAAAATGCAAAACAGAGCCGCGCGGTGATTGATCAAGCCGCCGCGCAGATCATCCTGCAAGGCTGGCTCGATTCGCAGGCGATGGGATGAGCGCGACCGAGCGGCTGAAACTCATCATCGCCTACGATGGCCGGCACTTTCGCGGCTGGCAGAGCCAGGCGGCGGGCGGTTCCGTGCAGGATCACCTCCAGTCCGCATTCGCAAAGCTCACCGGCTCCCCCGCCTGCGTGCAGGCTTCCGGCCGCACGGATTCGGGCGTCCACGCACTCGGCCAGGTCGCGCATGTGGACGTGCCGCGCGGCACCCGCGCGCCGGCGGCGTGGCTCACTGCGATCAACGCCAACCTCCCCGCCGGCGTCCGCGTCCTCCGCGTCACACGCGCCGCCCCCGGCTTCCACTCCCGCCGCGATGCGCTCGGCAAACGCTACGTCTATCGCATCTGGAACGGCCCATGCCACCACCCCCTCGAAATTGGCCGCGTCTGGTACGTCGCCCGCCCGCTCGATCTCACCGCCATGCGCGCCGCCGCCGCCCTGCTGGTCGGGCGGCACGACTTCGCCGCATTCGCCGCCAACCGCGGCAAGATCGAGCACAACACCGTCCGCACGATCACCAAAATCGCGATCACCCGCCGGGGCCCGCTCATCACCCTGCGCTTCGAGGGCGAGGGGTTCCTTTACAAAATGGTGCGCCTGCTCACCGGCACCATCGCCCGCGTCGGCGAGGGAAAAGCGGATGCCGGATTCGTGCGCGAGCTGCTCGCTTCCGGCGGACGGAAAAAATCGCAGTTCACCGCCCCACCCGAGGGTCTCTACCTCGACCGCGTCTTCTACCCGCGCAAAAAAAGCACCGCCGCATCCGCCTGATACCATCTATCAGAATTCAGAAATAAAGAGACCGTCGGAGGCGGGCGGTGGGTCTCCGGTAGGGTGGGCGTCCCGCCCGCCGGTTCGGGCGTCTCGCCTGAACGAACTTCCCGGCCTGGGCGAAAGACCGCGCCGCAAGATGCGCCGCTCGGCGGGCAAGATGCCCACCCTACCCGAAACCCGCCCATCGCCCGGGCAGAGTCTTTTTATTTCTGAAAGGTGGTTTAAGAGACTGCCGCGACGCCAAGCCCCCCGGGCTCTGCTCAACGGCGTGGACAGACTCGATCAGCGCCTCCCTTGCACGGTGCGGCGGCGGCCCAGGATGCCGAACGCGCCGAGGGCGAGCAGGGCCAGAGAGGTGGGTTCGGGAACCGGAACCACGTTGAGCACACCGTTGCCGCTGAAGAAGGTGTCGTTCTGATTCGTCGCGCCAGAGGCGGTGGAACCCCAAGTGCCGGCTGCTTGCAGCAGACCATCGAAGTACAACCCACCGATCGTGTCGCTGGCACCGGTGTTGAGGTTGAAGATACCGCCGGTGGTCATGTAAACGCTGGCGGCGTTCGCGAGATAAGGTGTGCTGATGCTCAGGGTGCCGTTGAGGATGCTGGTGTTGCCGAGGTAGGAAATGGAGCCGCTGGAGAGGGTCAGCGTACCGCTGCCGCCCTTGGTCAGGCTTCCCGTGCCGCTAATTGCCGTAGTAACGGTACTGCCGCTGGCGTGGCTCTCAATTTCGCCCGCGCCAACCAGCTCGATCTCTCCGGGACCAGTGACGAGGGTTCCGGATATGTTGGCCACCAATTTGCCGCCATTGAAGTTCAACCTCGCGCTCGAGTGGGCCAGGTTAATAGCGGTTCCGCCTACCGCCAGGCTACCAACCAAAGCTGTGCTGGTACCAGTCCCGTTCCCGAGATTGAAACTCGAGTCCGTGGCGCTGGCGTTACCAAGGATCAGCCCAGTTCTGAGGTCTGCGGTTGCGCCGCTGAAAACGTCCAAGTGGTTGTCGTCGGCGGCGGCGTTGTTACCAATCGTGAAAAAGCGCGTAGCGTTGAGTGCGTCACTCACATTCAGCGTGGAACCGACGCCCGTGACTTCGATATAGTTATCGGCCCCTCCCGCACTGTATCCGATGCCGCTCGTATTGCCGCTGAATGCCACAAAAACATCAGCCCCATTTTCGATCTTCATGAAGTTGTTGTTGGCGGTGGAGCCGTTGCCAACCACTAGCACTTGCGATATCCGCGCGCTCGATGTCGAACCGTTGACGGTCACCGAATTGTTGGAACCACCCGTACCGGTCCCGCCTTGGGTAGACTCTCCGATGTGCAACACCCGGTTGCCGGTACCTCCCCACGAAGTTGCCATGGAACTGCTCCCGGTAAAAGTGCCTCCGTTGCGTATCGTCATGTAGTTGTTAGATCCGTGTCCGCCGACAACCAACCGCTGATTGCTCTGCCGGTCAAAAGTTCCACCGTTGATGTCCACGTAATTGTAGTCGGCACCGACTTCGAGGCCGATCTTGTCGTTGCGGGTGCCTCCGGCGGAAGTGACATGCCGGAACAGGCCGCCAGCATTGACAACGATACCGTTATAGGAGGAAGCGCCGCCGGCGTTGTCGCCTCCCAGCACTAATGTATCACTCGCGTTTGCGGTAGGTCCAAAAAGGTACGTTCCGTCAATGGTCAGGGTGTTGCCAGTGGCGTTGTTCGTGTGACCAGCGCCGAATATAAGAAAAGCAGTATTGCTGACATTCTGAGTGACGGTCTGCCCGGCGTTAACGGTCACTTTGTTGCCTGAGGAACTGATAGACAAACCATCGGTGAAGACATTCGTGGTCACGGTGACCACATTGTCAGCGGTGTTGAACACGGCCGAGTTCCCTTGGGCGGCCCACGGGGTCCCCGCAGCGAGGCCGGTCCAGTTGGTATCGGTCGTATCCCAATTACCGGTCAGGGTTGGGCCATTCCAAGTGCCAGTGGCCGCCGACGCAGGGACACTGAGCAGCAGGAGAGCCGAGATGGCGCCAATGGAGGTGGTGAGGATGCGGAGTGATTTATTGGGTTTCATTGATAATGGTCTGTTGATTGAGGATTTTGACGCGCTTGGCGCTCCGGGCCGATTCGCGATGGATTCGGCCCTGAATTTTGGACTGCTGGTTTTTTGGGTGACTTTCGGGATTACTAATTTGCTCCGGGCGTGAACCCGGTGAGGGATACGGGCAAAAAAACAGGCGAAGTTTTTTTTTGCAAACAGAATTTCCAAGAAAATCACTGGGTGGACAGCTCGTCATTTTCCAGAGCCCGTGTGCTTGTCCGCGAATGGCGCGGGGACATCGTTCCGGCTGGGCATGCTGGATGATCTGGTATTGCGGATGTCGCTGACGGTCCGGCGAACCACACTCGCGTCAAGCGGCGCAGCCACACGATCCCGCGCGCTTGCGCACAGCGCGCCGGTCGCGGAGAATCCGGGAATGTTCGATGTCGTCATCGCAGGGGGCGGAATCGGCGGGGCGGTGCTCGCGGCACTGCTCGTGCGCGGCGGCCTGCGCGTCACCGTGATCGAGCGCGCGAAAGGGCCGCCGCCGTTTTTACGCCCGGAGATTCTCTGGCCGCCAGCCGTCGCGACGCTCTGCTCATTGAGGCCGCGTGAATTTTGGGAGCGGGAATGTTTCCGGGCCCTCGGCGGCATCACGATGTTCCGGAAAGGGCGCGCGATTCCTTTTCTCACACCGGCGATCATCAGCCGCGCGGGCGCGCAGCCATTCATCAACCAGCCAAACAACACACGCGAGACGCTGCTCGCCATCTGCGGCGCGGAGGTGCGCCGCGGAGTCGAGGTGCTCGGCGTGCTGCGTGACGGCGCGCGGGTGTGCGGCTTGCGGGCGCGCGAGATCGCGACGGGAGTGGAATTTGAAATCGAGGCCGCGCTCACCGTGGGGGACGACGGGCCGCATTCCAAAGTGCGGGAAGGATGCGGCATTCCGCTGGAACTCCGCCGCTTTCCAGTCGAGTTCCTCGTACGCGCGCTGCCGTGGCCGGAGGGATGGCCGGACGATGTGGTGCGCCTGTGGCCCGCGCGACGGAACGCGGCGGGATTGCTCGGATTCGGCATGATGCCGATGCCCGGCGGCTCCGCGGCGGCCCTCGCGCTCGTGCGGGGCGGGCAGTCCGACGCGGCGCTCGAAGAGGCTTGGGCCGGGCTTTCCGGCGACGAGGAACTGGCCGCGGTTCGCGAATGCGGATTTCCGCACGGCTTCACGCGCATCCACCGCGATTGGGGGCATGCGGGCGGTTACGGTTGCGCCGGCGCGGTCCTCATCGGCGACGCGATCCATCCCGTCAGCCCCGCCGGCGGCCAGGGCGCGAACATGGCCATCGCCGACGCCGACGCGCTTGCCCGGCTGATCCTCGCGGGGACGCCGGATATTGCCGCGGCATTGGAAAACGAGCGCCGCCCTTTCAACGAACGCGGCATCCGCCCGACGCGCCTCGCGTCACGCGCAATGTCGGGCACGCTCCCCGGCGCACTCGCACGGCTGGCGCTGCCACTTTTCCTGTCCTCTGCGGCGCTCCGCGTAAGAGCGCTGCGTGTTCTCGCAAATATGGCGGCGGCGGTGCCTCGGTGAAGCAAGAGCGGCACGCCACCGCAGTCGCGGGACTGACCACCCCCATTTTTGGCTGAGAGGAAAGTCCTCCCTTGCGCCGCGCGGGGCGGCGGCGTTACAAGCGCGGCCCTTTCATTTTCCAAAAAACTCCTATGGGCAAAATCTACTCCAACATCATCGAGACCGTCGGCCACACGCCGCTGGTGAAACTGAACCGCATTCCCGCCTCCGAGGGCGTGGATCCGAGCACGACTATCGCGCTGAAGTGCGAGTTCTTCAACCCGCTCGGCAGCGTGAAGGACCGGATCGGCATGGCGATGATCGAGGACGCGGAGAAGCGCGGGATTTTGACAAAGGACACCGTCATCATCGAGCCGACGAGCGGCAACACGGGCATCGCCCTTGCCTTTGTCGCAGCGGCGAAAGGCTACAAGCTGATCCTGACGATGCCGGAGACGATGTCGCTCGAACGGCGCACGCTGCTGGCGATGCTTGGCGCGAAGCTCGTGCTCACGCCGGGCTCGGAGGGGATGAAGGGAGCGATCGCAAAAGCCGACGCCCTCGCGAAGGAAACGCCAAACGCGTGGATCCCGCAGCAGTTCAACAACCCGGCAAACCCGGAGATTCACAAGAAGACCACCGCGGTGGAGCTGTGGGAGGACACGAACGGCGCGATTGATATTCTCGTTGCGGCGGTCGGCACCGGCGGGACGATCACGGGTTGCGTGGAGGTGATCGGCCAGAAAAAACCGGGCTTCAAGGCCATCGCGGTCGAGCCGGCTGATTCGCCGGTCATCTCGCAGACACTGGCGGGCGAGCCATTGAAGCCGGGGCCGCACAAAATCCAGGGCACCGGCGCGGGCTTCGTTCCAAACAATCTTCACCTCAAGAATCCCGGGAGCGGCGCACCACAGATCACCGAGTGCATCAAGGTTTCCAACGACGATTCATTTGCGATGGCCCGCCGGCTCGCGAAGGAGGAGGGCATTCTCGTCGGCATCAGCACGGGAGCGAATGTGTGGGCCGCAATCCAAGTCGCGAAGCGCCCGGAGAACAAGGGCAAGTGCATCGTGACCATCGCCTGCTCGACCGGGGAGCGTTATCTTTCCACGGCGCTCGCCGCCGAGGCGCGCGCGGAGGTCGGGGGCTAGGATGACTGGCGAAAACTTGGTGGGGTCAGCAGCGACCGGAAAAATCCTCGGAATCCCGCGCGCGGCATTTTTCGGAGCGCTGGCGGTGATCGCAGCGGGCGTGGTTGGGATCGTCTGGAAGATGCAGGACGTCCCGCCAAAGGAGCCGCCCCCAAGCGGACCGATTGATGTGAACACGGCGAGCGTCGAACAGCTCAAGGATTTGCCCGGTGTGAGCAAAAAAGTCGCCGAGGACATCGTGGCAAAGCGCCCATTTGCAGACGTGGATGACCTCAAGCGCGTGAAGGGGATCGGCGACAAGAAAATTGAGGCCATTCGTGCGCTCGTGACGGCCGGGAAGTAATCCCCTCCGAAATTCCCGCTTGCAGCCCGGCCCCTTCCCCATTACCCGTCCCACCGCGTACCGGCGGCAACCGGGGCGCTTTTCCCGCGAAGTCAACCGTGACCAATCCCGTGCAAGTGCATCCGAAAGTCATCATTCGCGGCCAGTCGCTCCTATCTCAAAGGACGGGCCGGATTCTGGAAAGTGCCGCCCCCACCCTGCATCGAGTACGCACCGCGGAAGCGAATCGAACTGTGCCGCAACAACGCTGGCCGGCTTCCCGCAACAAGCAACGCAACAACATGAAAACGAACGACACCCGGCCACGCGGCCGGCGCCAGCAGCGCGGCGGACAGCGCTCCCACAGCCGCAACGACCGCCCATACGAAAACCGCGATAACCGCACCGCCACTCCGAAAAAGACGGGCTTCTGGCAGAAGCTGGTCGCCTTTTTCACCCGCGGGAAAAAAGAGCAGCCCCCGCAATCCCGCGACGGGCGTGCAGACCGTGACAACGCCCGAAAGTCCAACGGCGGCGACCGTCCCCGCCGCGAATCGCGCAAGCCCGAGCCCATCGAGGTCACCTCGCCGAGGCTCTACGTCGGCAACCTCAGCTACGACGCGGTGGAAAGCGACCTGTTCGATCTCTTTAAAGGGGTCGGCGAGGTGCAGAACGCCGAGATCGTGACGGACAGGGCCAGTTACAAGTCGAAGGGTTTCGGCTTCGTCACGATGCTCACCATTGATGAGGCGAAGCGCGCAGTGGACACGCTCCACGACAAGCCCTTCATGGGCCGCAGCCTCGTCGTCACCGGCTCGAAATCCGAGGGCCGGCACCTGTAAGGCGCACCGCGTCACCTCACGGGAGACTCGCCATCCGCGGGTCTCCCGTTTTCTTTTGCACCGATGCCCACATACGCCAGCGAGCACGCATTCTTTCTCCCCGGCCCCACCGCGGCGGGAAAAAGCGAAGTCGCCATCGCATTCGCGGAGCGCGTGGGCGGCGAAATCGTCGGTGCCGATGCGTTTCAAATCTACGCGGGGCTCGATGTGCTCTCCGCAAAGCCATCCGCCACACTCCGCGCACGGGTGCCGCATCATCTCATCGGCGAAATCCCCCTCACCGAACACGTGGATGTCGCACGCTACCTCGCTTTCGCCGAGGCGCGCATCCGCGAAATCACAGCGCGGGGAAAAGTGCCCGTCGTGTGCGGCGGGACGGGCCTTTACATCCGCGCGCTCACCCACGGCCTCTCGGAACTTCCATCCGGCGATCCCGCGCTCCGGGCGGACTTGGAAAAGGAACCGCTTCCCTCGCTGGCTGCACGCCTCCGGGAACTCGATCCGGCGACGCAGGTGGATTTGAACAATCCCCGCCGCGTCATCCGCGCCCTCGAAGTCTGCATGCTCACGGGACGGCCATTTTCAAGCTTCCGCGCCGAATGGGACGCACCGTGCGGCGCGCGCGGGATTGTGCTCACGCGAAAACGTGGACGGCTCGATGAGCGGATCAATGCGCGCACGGAGGCGATGTTTGCGGGAGGCGTCGTCGCCGAGGTCGCCGCGAGCGGCACGACCGGCCCGACCGCATCGCAAATGCTCGGGCTGGCGGAGATCCGCCGCTTGATCGCGGGTGAAATGAGCCTCGCGGATTGCATCGCCGCGATTCAGCAGGCGACACGGCGTTACGCGAAGCGGCAGCTCACGTGGTTCCGCAGGGAGAGTGCATTTGCATGGCTCGATCTGGACGAGGAACCCGATCCCGCCGGCGCATGCGTGCGCGCGCTGAAGGCCTCACGCTGACGCAAGCCCGGCCGCCGCGGGCTCAACCCCCGGCTTTCACCTCATCCCAGATCGCGTCGAGTTCCGCGAGGGTGAGCTTTCCAAACTCGAGCCCGCGCTCGCGGACGATCCGCTCCACCCCGCGGAAGCGGCCCTCGAATTTTCCCGTCGCGCGCTGGAGCGCGACTTCGCCGTCCACGTTCGCCTTGCGAGCAAGATTCACCACCGCGAAAAGCAGGTCGCCGATCTCGTCCTCGATCCTCCCCGCATCGCCAGTGGCGATGGCACCCTCGACCTCGGCTGTCTCCTCGCGGATCTTTGCGACGACGGGCGCGATGGAATCCCAGTCAAAGCCCGCCTTGGCCGCTTTCTTCTGCACTTTCTCAGCGCGCATCAACCCGGGAAGGCCGTTGGTGATGCCATCCAGCAGACTGGCTTCGCCCGCTCCTTTTTCCGCGCGCTTGATCTCATCCCATCGCGCAAGCACCGCGCCGGAATCCGCGGCGCTTTCATTTCCAAAGACGTGGGGATGCCTGCGCACGAGCTTCTCCACGATGCTCCGCGCCACGGAATCGAAATCCCATTCGCCGCGCTCACCGGCCATCTGCGCGTGGAAAACCACCTGCAGCAGAAGATCGCCGAGCTCCTCGCGCAGATTCGCGGCGTCGCCCGCGGTGATTGCCGCCGCGACTTCGTAGGCTTCCTCGATGACGCTGGCGCGCAGCGTCTCGTGCGACTGCTCGCGATCCCACGGGCAGCCATCGGGCGCGCGAAGGCGGGCCATGATGCGGAGAAGTTGCTGCAACGGCGTGTATCTTGGATCAAGGGCTTCGGCGGCGGTTTTCGGGAGTGGTTCCATTCGGGCTCAGGCTTTCAGGTTTCCCAGCGGCGCGAAGTCAGAAAATTTCCGCGCCGGTTTCATCCGCGCACATCGCCGGGCGTGTTCCAGTTCTCGAACAGCGCCGGCTCGGCGGGCTGGGTGCGGACAAGCCCGGCATCCATCGCCGCCTGCGCAAACTCGCGGGCCTTCAGCCGCCCCGCATGGATCTGCTCCTCCGCAATCGCGAGGACCGCGCGGGGGTAAACGGCCACAAGCGGCTCCAATCCTTGATTTGGCAACGGTTCGGAAGCACACGGCACGATCCCCTGCCCGCCCGCCGCGGCGGCTTCGATCATGGTGCGGAGAAATTCCGGCGTCATCGCAGGCACGTCCACCGCGAGGACGAGCAGCCACTCCGTGCGTATGCGGCGAAGTGCGGCTGTGATACCCGCCAGCGGGCCGATGCCGCATTCCGCGTCCGGTAAAATTTCGATGCCCGAATTCGCGAATGGCCCGTCGGGAGGGCCGGAGATGAACAGCTCCGCGGGCCCGGTCGCGCGTAGGGTCGCGACCTGTCTTTGCCACAACGGTTCGCCCGCGATGCAGATTGCGGCCTTGTCGCGTCCCATGCGCGAAGATTTTCCACCTGCGAGCAGCACTGCAGAGAAACGCATGTGCGAAGAACGGCAGATTGCTGCGCCGCGTGCGAGCATTTCCCTCCGCGGAGCTTGAGGACGGGCGTTTCATCAGGCACGTTTGCGCCATGTCATCGCCACGGCGCATCCGCCAGATTTTCATCAGCCCCGGCCACAATTTCTTCGGCCATCACGGCGTGCCCGCTGGAGCGCACGCGATGCTGGAGGTCGCGGAGGTGCGGTGCCTCGCGGGGCGCGGGCTCGAGGGCGACCGGTTTCTCGACTTCAAGGAGGACTACAAGGGCCAGGTGACTTTTTTCGCGTTTGAAGTCCACGAGCGCCTGTGCGCCCGGTTCGGTGTGCGGGACAAATCACCGGGCGTGTTCCGGCGGAATGTGATCACCGAGGGCGTGGACTTGAATACGCTGATCGGCGCGGAGTTCGAGATCCAGGGCGTGCGCTTCCTCGGCGTGCAGGAAAGCACTCCCTGTCATTGGATGAACGAAGCCTTCGCAGCGGGGGCGGAGGAGGCGATGCGCGGCAATGGCGGGTTGCGGGCGAAAATTCTTTCGGACGGAGTGCTCCGCGCGGGGATTTTTTAAAACCACCCCTGCCGCGGAGCGCCTACCAGCTCTTTATCCACTTCGCCCATTCGAGGTCGCGCAGCTTGCCAGCCGAAGGCGGGACCGCCGGTTTGTTCCCCCCCGTGGACCACAGGTCAAATTCAGAGGTGTTGAATCCGCCGAGCGCATCACCCGTCTTGCGAGCGCCGGCAAGTTTGCCCGCGCGCACGTCCTTCTGGTAGGACTGCTCCCAGGCGATGGCGGAGGTGGAATAGCCGTATGGCAGGCCCCACGGATCCTGGATGTACCTCACTTCCGTGATGGCTTTGGTGGTGTCGTCCTTCTTCGCGTTCAGGATGCGCACTTCAAACTCCTTGAGGAACCGGATGGCCTCTTTTTCCTCCGCGGTGGTGTATTGATAGTCCGGCTTTGCCTTCGGCTCACGGTCGCCCGTCAGCTCGCGATAGAGATGCAGATTCGCATCAATATAGACCTGGGCGGTCGGATCGAAATTCGCCGTGGGCTTCAGTTTGTCGGTCTCGGCACTCTGCGGGAAACTGCCGTATTCCACCTGATAGGAGATGGCCGCAGCTCGGAGCATCGCGATTTCACCCCTGCATCGCGAAATCGCACCCTTGCTTTGCACGTAGCCGTACAGCCCGACGATCAGGCCCGTGAGAACGAGGATGATGGCGATCACCGTCATCAGTTCGATGAGTGTGAACCCGCGGTTTGAGGGTCTGGCGTTCATACCGCAGAGCGTAACCGCTTTGCTGAAGTGCGCGAATGAATTCTCATCCGGCCGTGCTAGTTGGAGCTTTCCTGCGCCCGCTCGAGGAGCTCGACCAGTGGCAGGAACAGCGCGATGACGATGGTGCCCACGATGACCGCAAGAAAGACGATCATGATCGGTTCCAGCATCGCGGTGAGGCTTTCGACCGCGTTGTCCACTTCATCGTCATAGACCTCGGCAACTTTGAGCAGCATGTCGGGGAGCTGGCCGGTTTCCTCGCCGACGTCCACCATCGAGATCACCATCGGCGGAAAAACACCGCTGGCCTCGAGCGGCGACACGATGCTCTCGCCCTCCTTCACGGCATCGTGGACCTTGGAGATGGCGTCGGACAGGACGATGTTTCCGGCGGTTTCCTTCGTGATGTTGAGCGCCTGCAGGATTGGCACGCCGCTGGTCACGAGCGTACCGAGAGTGCGCGAGAACCGGGCGATGGCGCCCTTGCGAAGAATGTCCCCAAAGACCGGCATCCGCAGCTTGAAGCGGTCGAAGCCGTTCCGCCCCCTCTCCGTGTTGTTCAGGGACCACCAGCCGAGGCCGACGAGGAACACTGCCAGCATCGTCCAATACAAATTCGGCGGATACCACATGCTCACGAGAAAATTGCTCGCCCCCATGACTTTCAATGTCAGCCACGGGAGAGTGGCGTCGTTGCCGGTGCCGCCAAGCATGTCCTCGAAAATCTTCGCGAACTTCGGGACAATCGTGGTGAGCAGGAAAATCAGGATGACGATCGCGATGGAGAGTACCACGGCCGGGTACATCATCGCGGACTTGATCTTGTTTTTGATCTTCTGCGCCTTCTCCTGAAACTCAGCGAGACGCATGAGCACCAGTTCCAGCACGCCGCCGATTTCCCCGGCCTTCACCATCGAGACGTAGAGCCGGTTGAAGATCCTCGGGTGCTGCCCCATGGACTCGCTGAAGGTGCTGCCGCCCTGCACCGAGTCGGCCATCGCGTTAATGGCGCCGCGGAGCACCAGATCCTTTTCCTGCTTCGCGAGAACGCCAAGGCCCTTGAGCAGCGGCAGGCCGGCATCAATGAGCGTTGCAAGCTGGCGGGTGAAAATCATGAGCGTCTTGCTCTTCACCGTCTTGCGCTGAAAAAGCACCCGGTTCTTCGTTCCAGTGCCGGCGGGCGCAATCGGCTTCGCCTTTTTGTTCGCACGTCTCCCCGCCTGCGCACTGGAGCCCTCGGGAACCACGCTCGTCGGAAAATATCCGGACTGTCTCAAGTATGCGACGACATCATTCTGGGTGCTGGCTTCCAGAAGCCCGCGCGATTCAGTTCCGCGGGCATCGAGTGCGATGTATTCAAAACGAGGCATGCTATTAATTGGGTCAGGGAGTCGGTGAGACTGGAGCTTGGGTGTTAAGGCGCGGCGAAAACCTTGTCCATGCGGATTTGTCCGGCGAGTGAATTTTCCGTTCGTTTTGGAATTCGGGCAGCGGGCTACGTCGCGGAGATCTCAGCCTTGAATATGTCCATCGCCTTCCGGATCAGCGGGTCGGCCTTGAACGCCTCCATCGGATCCTCCGGCGGGGCCTCCGCCGGCGTGGCAACCGGGGACGAAACGACGCCCTCGCGCACTTGAAGACGGACGCTGGCGGGCTGGCCGAGAATGGCCGAGGCGCATTCCCCGAGGAACGCCAGGTGGCCCTGTTCGAGAAGATCCCGCGCGAATTCCTGGCCCGGCGGAAAGCCAAGCTGAACCACGCCGCCCTCGATCCCGAGCAGGCTGCCGGCCTCAAGCCAGGCGGAAATCAATTTGCGATCCCGGCGAACCGCAGCGACCAGCGCCGGCCAGAAAGTGCCCGGATCGGGCGCAGGTGTCTCGCGGACGACCGGCGTGGGTTCGACGGCCGCGGGTTTCGGAGCGGCCTTGGCGGGCGGCGGCGCGGGCGCGGGACGTGGCGCGGGCGGCGGAATCGCCCGCTGTGCAGGCGGCGGCTGGCCGCCACGGATCGCGGTGAGCGCGTCCAGCACTTCCGTCAGCGTGGCGCTTTGCAGCGTCTGCACCGCGCGGATCACCGCGACTTCAAAGTGCATGCGCTTGTTCGGCGCCCATTTCATCCGGCCCTCCGCCGCCGCGAATTGCTCGATCAAATCGAGCAGCCTGGAGTTGTCCACGCGATCCGCCTGCCCGCGCAGCATGGCCAGATCCTCCTGCATCAGCTCGCCGCCGCCCGCATCCGGATCGGCCTTGATCACGAGGATGTCGCGAAGATGCGAGATCAAGTCGCTCATCAGCCTCCCAAGATCCTTCCCCGCCTCCGAGTGCTCGTGGATCAGCCGCAACGCGTCCGCCGCATCCGCGGAAAGTATCGCGTCGCTCATGCCGGCAACCGCGCTCCGCGATGTGAACCCAAAAACCTGGAGCACGTCCGCCTCGCTGATCATGTCGCCGCAAAAGGCGACGAGCTGGTCGAGCATGGACTCCGCATCGCGCAGGCCGCCCTCGGCGCCACGGGCGATGGCGGCGGCGGCGGCGGGCTCGAGTACAAATTTTTCCTGCCCGGCGATCCACAGCAGATGTTTTGCGATCGTCGCTGTCGGGATTCGCCGCAGGTCGAATCGCTGGCAGCGGCTCAGGATCGTCGGCAGCACCTTCTGCACGTCCGTCGTTGCCATGAGGAAAATGGCGTGCGCCGGGGGCTCCTCCAGCGTCTTCAGCAGCGCGTTGAAGGCCGCCGTGCTCAGCATGTGGACCTCGTCTATGATGTAAATTTTGTAGCGCCCGCGCGCCGGGGCGAACCGCACATGCTCCCGCAGTTCGCGCACCTGCTCGACGCCGTTGTTGCTCGCGCCGTCAATCTCGATCACGTCGAGCGAGCGGCCCTGCGCGATCTCGCTGCACAGATCGTCCTCCATGCCGAAGTCCGCCTTTGGTCCGCCCGTGCAATTGAGCGCCATCGCGAAGATGCGCGCCGTCGAGGTCTTCCCCGTCCCGCGCGGCCCCACGAAAATATACGCGTGGGCGATGCGCCGCTGCTCGATGGCATTGCGGAGCGTCGTGGTGATGTGCTCCTGGCCGAGCACGTCATCAAATTTCTGCGGGCGGTACTTGCGGGCGAAAACCGTGTAACTCACGGCGTGGAGATTGAGCGCGTCGGGGGCGCGCCGCCAATCAAAAGATGCCGTCCCGTGGAAGAGCCGCGATTTTTCCGCCCGGCCCGGCTGTTCATGATTGCCTCGGGGCGCACGCTTCGGCATTTGCGCTGGAGTGCTCGCCACCCTGCTCGGCCCGGAAATCAAGGACATGATCGCGCGCCGCGATTTCGCCGCGCTGCGCTCGACCTTTGACGAATTCCCCGCCGTGGATGCAGCCGAGCTGATCGGCGAACTGCCGGAGGATGAGCGCGCCATCGTGTTCCGGATCCTTCCGACCGCGCTCGCCGCGGATGTCTTCGAATACTTCGAGCCCGAGGCCCAGCAGGCCCTGCTCCGCGCGATGAGCAGCGAGCAGGCCGCGGCGGTCCTCAACGAGATGTCCCCCGACGACCGCACCGCGCTTCTCGAGGAGCTTCCCGGCAATGCAGTCGCGCAAATGCTCGCGCTTCTCACGCCCGGCGAACGCAAGGTCGCGCAGCAGCTCCTCAACTACCCGGAGAACAGCATCGGCCGGCTGATGACGCCCGATTTCATCTCCGTGCATGACGACTGGACCATCCAGCGCGTGCTCGATCACGTGCGCGAAAACGGTCGCGACTCGGAGACGCTGAACGTCATCTACGTCACCGACGAACGCGGCAGGCTCATTGACGACGTCCGCATCCGCGAATTCCTCATTCATCCCACCGGCACGCTGGTGCGGGACATTCACGACGCATCCTACGTCGCGCTGAAGGCCACCGATGACGCCGAGGCGGCCATCGCGCGGTTCAAGAAATACGACCGCAACACGCTCCCCGTCACCGACAGCGAAGGCAAGCTGCTCGGCATCGTCACCGTGGACGATATCCTCGACGTGCAGGAGGCCGAGGCCACGGAGGACATCCAGAAACTCGGCGGCACCGAGGCGCTGGAAGATCCGTACATGGACGCGCCGGTCTGGGATCTCGTCCGCAAGCGCGTCGTGTGGCTGGTCGTGCTCTTCGTCGGCGGGATGCTCACCGCGACCGTCATCACCAATTTTCAGGGCAGCCTCGAAAAAGCCATCGTGCTCTCCGTTTTCATGCCCCTCATCATCTCCGCGGGAGGCAATGCCGGCTCACAGGCGAGCACGCTCATCATCCGCGCGATGTCGCTCGGTGAAGTGCGCCTCTGCGATTGGTGGCGCGTCATGCGCAAGGAAATCCTCTCCGGCCTCGCGCTCGGCGGCATCCTCGCGGTGTTCGGCTTCCTCCGCGTGGTCGGCTGGCAAAACATGGACGCCGCATTTGGGGGTGACCCGTACGGGCAGCACTACGTCTGGATCGGCCTGACGTTTGCCGTCGCAGTCCTCGGTGTGGTCCTCTGGGGCACCGTCGCCGGCTCGATGCTCCCGCTCATCCTCAAGCGGCTCGGGATTGATCCGGCGACATCCTCCGCCCCGTTTGTCGCCACGCTCGTGGATGTGACCGGTCTCATCATCTACTTCTGCGCCGCCGCCGTCATCCTCACCGGGCGGATTCTGTGAGATAAGCCGCACATTTCACAGACGGAGCGGCGCCGTGCGTAGTGCAGGTTTCCAAGCCTGCTGTATCGCGGATTTCCAAATCCGCGGAGGCCCCGGCCGGCCGGACACCCTGCCGACTTGGAAGTCGGCGATACAGCAGGCTTGGAAGCCTGCGCTCCGCGAGGTTGCGCCCGCCTTTTTCATCCATCGAAGACCGGGCTTGCCGGGGACACGGCTCGTTCCCTAGCGTCCCGCGCCCATGACCCAACCACCGGACTGGAACAAGATCGCAGCCGACCCGGCATTCAAGGAACTTCAGCGCGCAAAGCGCCGGTTCATCGTGCCGGCGACGGTCTTTTTCATCGTGTACTATTTCGCGCTGCCGCTGCTGGTAGGCTACCGCGCGGAGTTCATGCAGCGGAAACTGCCGGGCGGCATGAACCTCGCGTATGTCTTCGCACTCTCGCAGTTTTTCATGGCGTGGGTGATCGCGGCCCTCTACGTCCGGGCGGCCGCGCGCTGGGACAAAATGAGCGACAACTTGCTGGAGCGACTCGGCTGCAAATGAGCGCGCTGCCCGTTTCCATCATCGCGCAGGCGGCCGCCGCCGCGCCGGAGAAAATGAATGTCGCGGCGCTGGTGATGTTCCTGGCATTCGTCGGGGCGACGCTGGTCATCACGTATTTCAGCGCGCGGAAGTCCACCGGGGCCGCGGCGTATTTTGCGGCGGGCCGCAACATCACCGGCTGGCAGAACGGGCTCGCGGTGGCGGGCGACTACATGAGCGCGGCGAGCTTCCTCGGCATCGCGGGGATGATCGCGTTCAAGGGCTACGATGGGTTCATGTATTCGGTGGGCTGGCTGGTGGCGTATCTCACCGTGCTGCTCGTCGTCGCGGAGCCGCTGCGCAACGCCGGCAAATACACGATGGCCGACGTGCTCGCGTACCGCCTGCGCCCGCGGCCGGTGCGCGCGATGGCGTCGCTGAGCACGATCACCGTCTCCACTTTCTACATGATCGCGCAGATGGTCGGCGCGGGCGCGCTCGTGAAGCTGCTGCTCGGCCAGGCCGTCAGCTACGAGTGGGCTGTCGCGGGCGTCGGGGTGCTGATGATCGTGTATGTGGTGTTCGGCGGAATGATCGCGACGACGTGGGTGCAGATCATCAAGGCGGTGCTGCTGATGAGCGGCTCGATTTTCCTGAGCGTGCTGGTGCTGCGCCATTTCGATTTTAGCTTCGCAAAGTTCTTCGACGCCATCGCGCACGTCTCGGTGAAGGGCGAGGTGAAGGACTTCCTCCAGCCGGGAGTGATCTACGGCTCGGGAGTCGAGGTCGCGGGCTGGGGAAAGGGCTGGGGACCGATTGACCTCGTGTCGCTCGGCCTCGCGCTTGTGTTCGGCACGGCGGGGCTTCCGCACATCCTCGTGCGCTTTTACACCGTGCCGGATGCGCGCACCGCGCGGGTGAGCGTGGTGTGGGCGATGGCGATCATCGGCTTGTTTTACATCATGACGACGTTCCTCGGCTTCGGCGCGGCGACGATCCTCGGGCCGGACAACATCCTCGTGGATGGCAAGCCGACGGACAACATGAGCGCGCCACTGCTGGCGAAGGCGCTGGGCGGCGAGGTGTTTTTTGCATTCATCAGCGCGGTGGCCTTCGCCACGATCCTCGCGGTGGTGGCCGGGCTGACGATCAGCGCGAGCACGAGCTTCGCGCACGATTTTTTCACCAATGTGATCCACCACGGGAAGGAGAAGTCGCCCGGCGAGGAAGTCCGCGTCGCGCGGATCACGGCATTCGTCGTCGGTGCGGTCTCGATCTTTCTCGCCATCAAGTTGCAGACGGTGAACGTGGCATTCCTCGTCGGGCTCGCGTTTGCCGTGGCCGCGAGCGCGAACCTGCCGGTGATCCTGCTCAGCGTTTTCTGGAAGCGGTTCAACACCGCTGGCGCGGTCGCCGGCCTCGCCGTCGGCCTCGTGTCCTCGATCGCGCTGATCATCCTCAGCCCGTCCGTCATGGATCCCGCGGGCAAGGCGCTCATCAAGGCGCAGGCGCTTTTCCCGCTCAAGAACCCCGGCATCGTCAGCATCCCGCTCGGCTTCATTGCGGCGTGGCTCGCGACGCTGCTCACGGCGCGCGATCCCGCCGCGGAGGAAAAATTCAACGAACTCAGCGTCCGCGCGCAAACCGGGCTTGGCGCGGAGAAAGCCACACCTCACTAGCATCCCATGAGCATTCGCAGCGGAATCCTCGCCGGCGGGAACTGGATCGTTGACGCTGTGAAGATCATAGACACCTGGCCGCAGCAGGACGCGCTGGCCAACATCTTCTCGACCAGCAAGGGCACTGGCGGCTCGCCGTTCAACATCCTCGTGGACCTGGCGCTCATGGGCGCGTCGTTCCCGCTGCACGCGGCGGGACTCGTGGGCGGCGATGACAACGGCCAGTGGATCGTGGACGTGTGCGGGAAAAACCGCATCAACACCGCGGCGCTTCTCCGCTCGCCAGATGCGGCGACCAGTTTCACGGACGTGATGACGGTGAAGGCCAACGGGCGGCGGACATTTTTCCACGCACGCGGGGCGAACGCGCAACTCGGGCCGGAGCACTTCGACTTCGCGGGAAGCAAGGCGCGCATTTTTCACCTCGGCTACCTGCTCCTGCTCGACCGGATGGACAGCCCGGACGCCACGCACGGCACGGTGGCGGCCGGGGTGCTTGCGGCGGCGCAGGCCGCCGGGCTGAAGACGAGCATTGATTGCGTGAGTGAGGATAGCGACCGGTTCGCCAGGGTCGTGCTGCCGGCGCTCAAGCACGTGGATTACTGCATCATGAATGAATTCGAGGCCGGGCGATGCACCGGGCGCAAGGTGCGCGACGGTGAATCGCTGGACCGCGTGGAACTGCGGGCGGCGATGCAGATCCTTCTCGATGCCGGCGTGCGCGAGCGCGTGGTCGTGCATTTCCCGGAGGGTGGCGCGGCCCTCGGGCGCGATGGCGCATGGGACGAGCACGGCTCGGTCATTTTGCCGGCCACCGGCTACATCAAGGGCGCGGCTGGTGCCGGGGACGCATTCGCAGCCGGCGTGCTCCTTGGCTGGCACGAAGGAGCATCCGTCCGCGACCAGCTCCGCTATGGCGTGTGCGCGGCGGCGGCAAATCTCAGCGACGAGACCTGCACCGGTGGCCTCCAGCCCCTGAAGCAGTGCTTGGCGCTCGGGGAAAAGTTCGGTTTCCGGGGCTGAGTGCCGCCCGGCGGGGTCCGGGTCCCGTCAGGGAAAAAGTGGTGGTTTTGGCCCGCCGATGGCTATATCGAGCAGAATGCCAGCAGCCAGCCCGGCACAAGCTCATGCTGATCCCCTATCGCACACCGCGCCATTCGACCGGATGGTGCCGGCACGGCGTGCGCAATTGATCGCCCACGCGAAGCCCTTCGCGGTGGATGCGGGTGAGTGCCTGTTCCCCGAGAGCGAAGCCCCGACCGAGGTCTTCATCATCACCGAGGGCACCGTCTGCGTGTATGCGGACATCAAGTCGGAGGCGGAGCCGGTCTTTCTCGGAGAGCACGGCCCCGGCTCGTGTGTGGGGTGGGAGCCCGGGATCTCGGGAACCACGGGAATCCGGGCGCTCGCAACCTTCGGGGTCACCGGGCTCGCGCTGCCGGTGGATGCTTTCATGGAAATCGCGCGCTACGAGCCGGTGCTGCGAAAAACCATGCTGATGCAGGCCGGGAAGGGGGAAGTCTGGCGGGCGGTGCTTGCCGAGATGGAACGGCGGACGGGACGAATCAGCAGTGCCGCCGGCATCGTCGAGCGTATCGCTCCACTGTGCATCGCCCGCGAATGGCCCGAGGATCAGGCCGAAATCAACTCCTCGCAAAACCGCATCTGGGTGGTCATGGGCGGCGAGGGAGTGAAGGCGCGGGATCGCTGGCATGGCGGCGATGGTGTGCTTTGGGCGCGGCTCGTGGGTTTGCCGGAGAATGAGTTTACCAAGGCGCTGCTGGATCGGCCTGCCGGGCAGCCGCGCACAGACGACCGGAGCGATGTCGGCGAAAAGCTCGTCTCGCGCCCGGTGACAATCACGCCGAAGCGCCATGTGCAAAGCCGCGGCAAACCACTCCAGACGGTTGCCGTCGTCTTCACCCTCCTGCTCCTCGCGGCTGCCGCGGTGGCGACCTGGGCATCCCGCCAGCACCGCACGAAACGGATTTCCGTCACCGGGCGACTCGTGTTCACCGGCGACAACCGCACGATCACCGCCGGAGCTGGCGGCGTCCTGAGCGAATTCCACCTGCGCGAGACTGAAAAAATCCAGGGCGGCGCCCTCTTGGCCGTCATCCGCCCCCCGCTCGACGAAGAGGGCGTGCGCAGGCTCACCGGCGAGATCGCACGGCTGGAAAGGGACGCTGCCTTTTGCGATGCCGTGCTCAGTGGCGCCAAGGCCGATGGCACAAACGTCCCGGCCTCGCTCATGGAAATCGCCCGCAGGCAGGCGCAGCTCGCGGGCGAACTCCGCGTGTTCCGGGCCATCGAGCGCGCGAATCCCAACGACCCGGCGCTGACCCCCGCCGAGCGCACCCGGGTGAACGCCTACTTTGCAAACATCAAACGCGCACAGGACGAGCTGACCAACAGCGACACCCGCGACGCATCCTCGCGCTACGACGACCTCCGCGAGGCCGAGCAGTCCCTCCGCGAGGCGCAGGAGGAGGTCGCCGCACACGTCCAGGCATTCTCCGGCGCGACCACCGGCGACAAGGACGCCGCCGCGCAGGAAATCCGCGACTACCAGCGCATCCTCGCCCGCCTCAACCGGGCCGTCACCGACCGCCGCGATGCCGTCAACCGCATCCGCAAAGAGATCGCCTCGATGCGCCCGGAGCAAATCCCATCCACCACGCTCATCAGCGCCGCATCCAGCGTGGCCCCGGAGATCCTCCTCATCAGTACCGCGATCGCCGCCGGGGAGGAGCAGCTCAAGGCCAGCTCCACCGCCTTGAAAGCGGACATCGCCACCGCACGGAAAAAACTCGGGCAGCTCCGCGATGACGCCGCCCCCCGCCAGATTAAATCACTCCAACCCGGCTACATCATCGAGGCTGCAAAGCTCACCACAGGCACGATCGTGCGGCCCGACACCACCCTCGGCCGCATCATCACCCGGAGCGCATGGCAGATTGACTGCACATTCCCCGAGACAGGCCGGATGGAGCCCGGCCAGGAACTCGCCATCACCGTGGCCGACCGCTACGCGACCCTCGTCTATGAACAATTCGCGCCGCTTCCCGGCAGCACAACCAGGGTGCCCCTCCGCGATTCCCGCGACGACTGGCGGGACGGCATGGCCATCCGCGCAGAGACCACAGTGATCACCGGCACCCTGCTGGACGAATGGCTTGCCAGCGCAGGAATCAAGCGCCGGTAAGCATGCCCGCAAGGCCGGCTCCCGCGGCGGGGTGCCGCTTCAGTGGCGCAAGCCGCCGGCTTGCGAGAGTGAGGCACACCACCAAGCCCGCGGCGTGGCGCCGCGGAAACGGATTGCGGCGGGGCGCCGCAGCTACATCGGCGCTGCGGCGCATAGGGGTTTAGGCGCTTCGTTCGATGCGATGATGCCAATAACCTGGCTCCTCGACAATGCGCCACCGAGTAGGAGCGGCGACCAAAGTGGCGACGGCAGACTCGACGCTCGAAATGAAAGAGTCAGCCACCCGCGCTGACGCTTCGTGGAGGAAATAGTTGGTAGCCTCCGCATACTCGAAAAGCGCCTCCGGGTGAAACCCGTAGCTGGCGGCCATCAGCTTGCAGCGCGAGCGGAAGCCACAAGCTGCCGCACGCGAGCGAGCGCCTCGTCGCCGGGGATGAGTGACACCTCGCCCGCCTCGACCTCCGCGATGCGGCGGCGCACCTCGGCGACTTGAGCAGAAGCGATTTCCGATGGGATGTTGTGCGCCAGACTCTCGACGATTCGGTCGGCGAGTTCAGCGCGTTCAGGGGCAGAAAGCTGCTCTGCCTCTTCGAGAATGTGGGCAACGGCTTGGGTCATGGAATCAAAATCCAAGCCGTTCGGATTCGGGCAAGCCTGGAGAGACACCTAGACCACAAGCTCATCAGTGCTGTCGCGCATAGGCGCATTCCGGGGTGTGCTACTTCCCGCCGCGGACGCCGAGTTGGAAAAGGTAGGCGAGGAGGTCGGCCAGGTCGTGAGGCGGGAGGGACTGGGCGCTGGGGGGCATGAGGCTGCCGGTCGTTTGCTCGGAGACGATTTTCTTGCGCGGGATCTCGCTGATCTCGCCGGTGACGGAATTGCGCAGGAGCAGCACGGCTTTGTCGCGGCCCGGCTGGGGGTAGCCGGCCAGGACTTGCTTGTCGTCCAGGGTGAGCAGTGTCATGGCGTAGCCTTCCTTCACCTGGAGGGTGGGCCAGAGGACTTCGGTGGCGATGCGCTCGGGCGGGGCGGTGTTGCCGATGCCGGTCAAATCGGGGCCGATGAGGCCGCCACGGTCTCCGATCCGATGGCAGGCGGCGCAGCCGGCGGTTTCCGAGCGGAAAATGGCCTCGCCTTTCGCGGGATTTCCCGTCGCTGCGCTGGCGACGATCTTCTTGAGCAGGGCGTCGCTGAATTCCAAATTCGTCGCGGCGACGCCGGCCAGGCGGTCGAGCGCGCGCGTCAGCTCGGCATCCACCAATCCGGTCTGAATCCACACCGCCCGCAGCCGCTCGCCCTGGGGGCGCTCGATGGCCGGCGGCTTCGCCAGCTCCGCGGCGAGCAAGGCCGCGCAGCCCGCCCGCCCGGCGAAACTGCGAAGCACTTCCTGCAGCAGCTCCGGCGATTTGGTGCTCCGCAACTCGGCGGCGGCGGCCTGCGCGGCACTCGGCGGTTCGATTTCGAGCAGCGCGGCGATGGCGGCCGCCTGCGCGGGGTCCGTCGATTTCCGCGCGATGGATTGCAGCAGCTCCGTCGCGGGCGCACCGCCGGCGATGCCGAGCACACGCACAGCCGCCTCGCGCTCGAATTTGTTTCCGTTCGCGCGTTTGGCCGACTCCAGCGCGGTGTCGTGCAGTTCTTTCACCCGCCAGCGTCCGGCGAGGTCGAGCGCGGCGAGGCGCGCTTCCGGGTCGGGCGCGCCCGCCGCCGCGCGCAGCGGCGTGGCCACATCGAAAGCGGGCCGCTCCCGCAGCGCGAGGGCGCGCAGCAAGGCGGCGTTCGGCGGCGTCGTCTCGAGCGCGGCACGCACATCCGTGTCGTCGCCGATCGCGAGCAGGGCTTTGGTGAGCGCCAGTCGCGCCTCGTCCGAGGTGGTGTCTTGGGCGAGCAGCTTGCGGATTTCGACGACCAGCACTTTGGCGTCGGCGGCACCCAGCACCGCCGCGAAACCGCGGGCCTGTTCGCCGAAGTCGAGTTCGCCCCGGCGCAGGGCGGGCAGCCAGTGCGGCTTGAGGTGGTGGACGGTCTGGGCAAAGGCGTAGTCGATCCAGCGGTCGCGCGGCCGCTCGGCGACAGCTGCGGCGATAAGCACCGAACGCGAATCGGGGATCGCCGCGCAGGCCAGCACGGCTTCCATGCGCACGCGCGGATGCGGGTCCGCGGCGGCGCTCTGGAGCAGGCCGAGCGGATTTTCCAAACGACTCCCCCAGCGCCCGACGACACGGGCGGCGTAAGCGCGGGCGCGGTGATCCGCGGATTGCATGAGCCGCTGCACGAGCGGGCGATCCGGCACGTCGAGCCACTCCAGCGCCGCGACGGCCTCGAGCAAATCGCGGCCCGCCCAATCCTTGAACACCGCCGGGGCCGATTTCAGGCCGCGCGCGGCGAGCGTTTCCTTCGCCTTCTGCCGCGTCCAGCGCTCGGGCGAGCGCAGCGCCTCGAACAACGCCGCGTCCGTCGCGGTCCGCAGCGCCGGAGCGGGGTGCGTCGCGCCTTTTCGCGCCACGCGCCAGATGCGGCCGTGGGTTTTGTCGCGGGTGGGGTGGCGGTAAAAGTCGTCCTGGTGGCAGGTGATCGGGTTGTACCAATCGACCACGTAGATGGCTCCGTCGGGGCCGAGCTTCACATCCACGGGCCGGAAGTTGCGGTGCGAGGAGCGGAGCAGCGGTTCGCGCCACTCGACCTTGAACCCCGCGCCGTCGTCCACCGCGGCAAAGCGGCTGACCTGATTCTTTTTGTAATCCCCGACGAGGAACTCGCCCTGCATCGCCGCGGGCAGCGTGCCGGCGCCGAGACATTCGATGCCGCAATAGCCGCCGGGCTTGCCGATCTGCGGCAGCCGGAGTCTGCGCCGGACGGGGACCGTGGCGGGCGTGAGGTGGAAAACCCCGCCCGCTCCGTCGATGACAAAACTCTGGCCGAAGTCATCGAAGGCGACGCCCCACGGATTGCCGGGGCCCATGAAGTCATCTAGGAAAGCATCGAGCTGCAACCGTCCGGGCCGCAGCCGGAAGACGCCGGCCTGGAAAAGCAAGGACACGCCGGAGGGCGTCTCGACGCGCGACTCGATGCCGTCGCCCTGGCCAAACCACAGCTCGCCGCCGGGGCTCCAGACGAAGGAGTTGATGGTCTGGTGGGAGTCGCCGTTGCCGAAGCCGCTGAGCAGGATTTTGCGCCCGCCTTTCCAGTCGAGAAAAAGCAGCTCGGTCCCCTGCCCGACATAGACGCCGTCGTGGCCGACTTCCATTCCGGTCGGGATGTTCAGCCCGTCCGCGAACACCTCCGAGGCATCGGCGCGTCCGTCGCCGTCGCGGTCGGTGAGTTTGTAAATGCGGTCGTTCGGTTTCACGCCCGGCTCGATCTGCGGATACGTGTCCGAGCACGCGACGAACATCCGCCCGTCGGCGTCCCAGCGGACCGAGAGCGGATTGGCGATGCCGTGGCGCTCGTCGGCGAAGAGGCTGACCTCGAAGCCATCGAGCACGGTGAAGGCGGCGAGTTCCTTCGCGGTGTCCGCCTCCGCCGCGCCGGTCCGCGCTGGCGGCGGGAGCGGGGCGGGAGCTTCGCCGTTGAAAATGCGCGCCTCGGCGGCGGCGATCAGCGGGGGAAAAGTTTCCCATTCCTGCTTGAACGACGGCAGGCCGGCGGTCGCGTTGGAGAACACGCGTTTGCTGTCGTCGCCGAAGAGACACTTCCAGTTCGCCGGCCGCCAGTAGTCGGACCAAAGGCGATGCTTTTCCCGCACGGAGGCGACGAGCGCGGGCGGCGGCTCCCCGCCCGCGGCGACGACGGGATCTCCCTCCAGCAGCGTGAGGCCGCGCGCCTCGGCGAGGGTCTTCACGGCGCGGGTGTAATCCGCCAGCGCCGACGCATCCGCCTGCGGCCACTCGAACGGCCCCGGCGCGAGGAGGAAAACGCGGCGTCCGCCCGCGGCCAGTTCGTCCAGCAGTTTGCCGTAGGCCTCGCGAAAGGCGTCGAGCCGCGCCGGACCGTCGAGCGATTCGATTTTTCCAAACTGCGCGATCACCACCGTGGCACCCACGCGCTGCAACTGCTCCCGCCAGCCGCCGAAAGCCTCGCGACGCCAGCGCTCGCCGACGGTCCCTTGGAAATAAACCGTGTCCCCGTCCCAGGCGAGGTCGCGAAACTTCGGGCGCGCGTCGCGGTGGCGCTGCGTCAGCGCCGCTTCGAGGCGTCCGCTTTTTTGCGCGCGCACCATGTCCGTGCCGCCGACGAAAGCGACGACATCACCGGGGCGAAGTTCGAGCTTCTCCGCGGCACTCGCGGCGAGGGTGAGGGCGGCGAGGAGGAGGATGGGAAGGAGTTTCATGGCGAAGGAGTCCCGGGTAGGGTGGGCGTCCCGCCCGCCGAGCGACGCATCTTGCGTCGCGGTCTTCCCGACATCGGTGGACGCGTTCGCACGCCCGGGAGTTCGTTCAGGCGGGACGCCCGAACCGGCGGGCAGGATGCCCACCCTACCCGAGACCCGCCCATCGCCCGAACTGCGTCTCATCATTTCTAAATGGTGGTATTAGTCTTTCTCTTCCCGCCCGATGAAGGAGGAAGACCAAGTGGAAGAGGATATCCGCAATTTTTCGGACGCCGGGTTTAGCGTTTCAGCAGGATGTCCTTGAACGCCACGGCCATCTTGTCGCCGCCGTGCAGTTGGAATCCGATGAAACCGGTGTCGAGGCGCTTGGCGACTTCGTTGTCGATCACCTCGGAGGCGATCTTGCCGTTGATCGTGAACCACAGCCGGTTGCCCTTCGCGAAAACGTGGACCTCGTTCCAGTCGTCGGTCTTCGCGTCCTCGGGGCGGAAGGCGCCTTCGATCGGTTCCGCCGTCCGCTTGCCGTCGGCGGCGATGGTCGCCCGCTCGCCGCGCGCCGCGAGGTAGTCGCCGCGATTGTTTTCGTGAAAATCCCAGGCACCCAAAACTTTGTCCCCGATCCCGACGTGGCCGATGTCCGCGTGATAACCGTGCAGGCGGCTGGCCTTGCCGGGCACGGGGCGTCCGCGCACCTCGATCCCGGTGTTCCCCGTGGCGGTGAGCAGGCGGTAGCGGAACTTGAGTTCGAAGTCGCCGAGTTCGTCCTTGAACATCAGGTAGGATTCGCGGCCCTGGCCGCGGGCGATGATCTGGCCGTCCTCGACGGTCCAGTTGCCGGCCTGATCGGCGGGCCGGCAATTCCAGCCTGCGAGTGATTTGCCATCGAAGATCGGCACGAACTCCGGCTCCGCGGCAACGCAGGCCAAGGGCAGCACCACTCCCAGGCAGCCCAGAAGGACGAGGAAATTCCGGCGCGCAGTCATCTTTACTGGGCAGGTGCGGCGGCGGGAGCGGGTGCGGCAGGCGCAGGCGCGGCACCGGGTGCGGGCGCGGCTGCGGGATTCTCCGGAGGCTTCGGCTTGCGGCCTTTCGGATCGAGATTCGCATCGAGATCTTCGGGCGTGATTTTCGACTCCACGCCGGTGGCCGGCACTTCGACTTTCGCCGTCCACAGGAGCGCGTTCAGCAGGAGCTTCCGCTGTTCGTCATTGCCCCAGCCTTTGTGAAAATGTCCGCCGGTGAAACCGAAGCCGCGTCCGCCCTCGGGGCGCTCGTAGGCCCACGCGGTGGTCTGCGGTTTTTTCGCCGCGACCGCCTCGCGCACGGTCGGATTGCCCGAGCGGCCGCCATCACGGCCCACGCTGGTTTCCGGCGGAAGGGCCGAGAGGATGGCCGTGAGCTTGCCCGCGCGGTCGTTGAAGCGCATGTGGTAATACCACTCGTCCTTCGTGCTGAACGGCTTCACGCCGTTGCTGATCGGGTGCTTCGGCAATTCCGTGTAGTCGGCCGTCCAGTGGGGATTCACCGACCAGTTCATCTCGAAGAATCCGCCCATCCACTCCAGCGCCTGCGGTCCGCCTTTGTCCGCCGGGTATTCCACCGCGAAATGCACGCACACGAACCCCGCGCCGCGTTTCATCTCCTTCTCGGTCTGCGCCAGGTGATCGCCCTGGAGCATCGGGTGCCCGCCCGCGCCGTCGGCGTAAAAGAGGATGGTATCCGCCTGCGCCAGTTCCTCTGGCGTCGGCCACGCGGCGCTGAGATAGAATTTGGTGACGACCTGCGGCGCGCCTTGGGCGAGGCATTTGGCGAAGAGCTGCACGCCGGCGTTGTGCTCATGCTGGCCGGGCCCGTGCGAGGGACGGCCCGCGAGCAGCAGGATGAAGGGCTTGCCGTCGGGAGTCTTCGCCGACGCGGAGGTGGCACCGGCGAACATGGTCGCGGCGAGAAGCATGGGGATCGTGGATCGAATCATGGATGTGGGTTGGTTTGGTTTGTTGGAAAATACACACGTTGGAATCGTCCATACAATGCGCGAGAGGCTGAAAACTTGGATACGGAACACAGGCTTCCAGCCTGTGCGGCCAGCGGGCTTTCAAGCCCGCCGAGCCAGGCGCGGATCCGCCAGGCTGAAAGCCTGTGTTCCGACGGATCGCGCCGCACCAACTGCATCGGCCCGGCTAATTTGCGGCCTTTGCGAATCCGCGAAGTCGGGCTAAACCGCCGCCAGCGAGATCGTGACCTCGAGCCCGCCTGGCTGGAGGTTCCGGGCTGCGACGGTGCCGCCGCAGCCGTCCACGCACGTTTTTACAATGGCGAGCCCGAGGCCGATGCCACCGCCGTCGTGGGTGCGGGCGGCGTCCACGCGGTAGAGGGGATCGAAGATTTTCGGGAGGGCGTCCTCGGGGATTCCGGGGCCGTGGTCGGTGACGCTGATGCGCACGCTGGCGTCCTCGCGGACGGCGCTGACGGTGACGGGGCCGGAGTGGGCGGCGTGGCGGATGGCGTTGCGGATGAGGTTGGCGAGGGCGCGGTGGAGCAACTCGGGCTCGGCGCGGACGTGGAGGTCGCCATCGAGCACGAGGGTGACTTTCGAGCTGTCGCCCGCTTCGCGGTGGATCGCTTTTTCTGCGACTTCGCGGACGCTGACTTCGCGCAGCTCCACCGTGCGCGCGCCGATGCTGGCCTTGGAGAATTGCAGGAGTTCGTTGACAAGGCCTGCCATGTGATCCACTTCCTCGCGCACGTCGGCGAGGCGGGCCTTGTCGTCATCGGAGGCGCGCTGTTCGAGGATGCTGACGGCGGTTTGCAGGCGGGCGGTCGGTGCGCTGAGTTCGTGGGCCACGTCACCGAGGAACCGCTTCTGCCCATGCACGTAACCGGAGAGGCGTTGCGCCATGCGGTTGATCCCGGTGCCGAGTTCGCCGATCTCGTCGCGGCGCGCTTCGCTGACGCGGATGTCGAATTTTCCCTTCGCGAGTTCCTCGGTGGCATCGCGGAGGCGTCCGACGCTGCGGGTGAGGCCGCGCACGAATGGGAACCAGATCAGCGCCGACAAAAGGAGCACGCCGGCGGCGGACCATGCGATGGGCTTGTAGTCGAAATAGAGGCCGTGCCCGGTCGGTGAGTCGGACGAGGTGATGATCGCGCCCATGGTTTCATGGCCGTCCGTTTTTAAAAGCTGGCGGATGATGACCCAGTAGCGGTCGGGGTTGTGGGTCTGGACGAGGATGCGGCCATCGTCGCGCTGGAGCCGGGGCTCAGGCGGGACGTTGCGCGGCTCGGGGCGGTCGCCTGGCGGGCCGTCGTCGAAAGGCCTGAAATCATCGCGATCGCGAGGGGGACCGCCGCGCCGTGGATCGCGTGGTGGGCCGTCGTCGAAGGGGCGCAAGCCATCGCGTTCCGGCGGCGGATCGCCGCGCGGTGGGCGATCGGGCAAGGGGCGGCGTGGCACCGGCGGCCCCCTCTCGCCTCGCAGCCGATCTGGCGGGCGGAGGCGTGGCGGGCCGCCGAGGCGGGCGTGGACCTCGGGAGGGAGTGCGGCTGTCTGCCCGGCAAGCATCCGGCCCTGGCCGTCGTAGCAATGAAGCGCGACCCCGAGTGTGCGCTCATGGGCGGCGAGGACTTCGTCCCACTTCGCGTACGGCGTTGCGTTCAGCTCCTCTGCCATCCGGATCGCCACGCGCTCGACGCGGTCGCGCGCGGCACCCGAGGTGAAGATGCTGAAGCGGAATTGCCCGCGCACAAGAAACCAGCCCGCGCAGAAAAGGACGGCGAGGTTCACGAAGAACCACAGCAGGATTTTTGCGTAGATGGGGAAGCGGGCGTTCATGGCTCGGCATCGGGATCCGTGAGCAGGTAGCCCGCGGCGCGGATGGTGCGGATGAAGCGCGGGGCCTTGGCGTCGTCGCCGAGTTTTCTCCGCAGCGCGGAAATGTGGACATCAATGGAGCGGTCGAAGACGTCGTAGTTCCGGTCGCGCACGTGCTCGATCAGCGCCTCGCGGGTTCTGATGCGGCCCTTCGCTTTCGCGAGCGCGTGGAGGATGTCGTATTCCACCGGCGTGAGCGAGAGCGGCTGGTCGCGGAGGAGGGCGCTGTGGGTGTTGGGATTCAGACGGAGCGGGCCCACGACGATTTCCTGCTCGGGCGCATCCGGGTCATCAATGATCCGCGCCGCGCGCCGGGTGATCGCGCGGAGGCGGGCGAGGAGTTCGCGCGTTGAGAATGTTTTCGGGATGTAGTCATCGGCGCCGATTTCGAGGCCGACGATGCGGTCCGAGTCGTCGCCGCGCCCTGTGAACATGAGCACCGGCAGCGCCGGCTTTGCCGCGCGGATTTGCTTGAGCACCTCGAGCCCGTCGCAACCGGGAAGCATGTAGTCGAGAATCACCGCGCTCCACTCCGCGCCCAGCGCACGCTCCGCGCCATCCGGGCCTGTGTGCGCCGCGGTGACGGCGTAGCCGAGCGGCGAGAGATAGTCGCCGATCAGACGGCAAAGTTTCTTGTCGTCATCAATCACGAGCACGCGCTGAGCGGATGTGGTTTCTGCGGACATTTCGGGCGGTGATACCACGCCGTTAGCCAGAATGGCCGGATTTTACACGACCTTTACACTTTTCCCGCGCGGCACAGATCATTGCTTCACACTGCCATGCGACGTTCGCTGCATGAAAACGCAGCACTGCATCACCAACGATGTCGAATTCCCGGTCTGTGAGCCCATCGCCAGCATCCCGCTACCGCGGACAACGCCCGATCCCGCGCCGCGGAGGCTCGGCAATGTCATCGCCTGGCGCATGGAGCCGGTGGATGCGTTGAACCCGCATGCCTCCGACAATTGCCACCAGATGAAATTCGAGCGGCACGCGGATGAATGATTTGCGCCGCGCGATCCGCAGTTTCACCATCACGAAACAAAACCCATGCTCTACACGATGAACATAAATGCGAGACTCGACAGCAACCGAACACGCCCGCTGACGTTCAATGGCACGGGATCATCCCGCCCGCGCCTCGATTACAACCACCAACAACAACACACACCATGAAACCAAACAAAACATTGGCAGTCGCATTCGCGCTCTCCGCGTGGACGCTCTGCGCGCAAGACAACCCACGCCCGGAACGCCCGCCGGGTGACACACGTCCCGAAGGCCAGAAGCGGCCAGACAATCCACAGCGCCCCATGCCGGGAATCTTCGGGCGCTTTGACGCAAACCACGATGGCTTTCTGGATGCCGATGAACTTGCGAAAGTTGCGGATGTCCTCAAGGCGCTCGACAAAGATGGCGATGGAAAAGTGAGCGCGGACGAATTCCGCGCCGCACTGCCACCGCCCCCCGATGGCTTCCGCCCGCGCCGGGAAGGCGAACGCGGAGACCGCCCGCCATTTCCTCCGCGTGAAGGCCAGCGCGGAGATCAGCCACCAATCCGCGAGGGCGATCGCCGGCCCGATGGGCGCGACGAGTTTCGACCGCCAAACCCTCCCCGCGACGGACAGCGAGGAGACCAGCCCGCAATCCGCGAAGGCAACCGCCGGCCCGAGGGACGTGGAGACGGCAACCGTCAGCCAAATCCTCCGCGCGAGGGTGATCGCCAGCGCGAAAGCCGGCGGCACCCCGAACCCAATCACGGCCACTCGCAGCCGCCATCCTTTGGTCCCGGCCAGCAGCAATATCCGTTGTTTGCACCGCGGGGAATGCACGGACAGCACCGGCAATTCGGCCCCGGCCCCGGCGAACACCCGCGTTTCGGCGAGCAACGCCCGGCTCCCAATCACGGCCACTCGCAACCGCCCGCCTTTGGTTCAGATCAGCGGCATCCGCTTTTTGCGCCACGAGGAATGCAAGGAGAACGCCCACATTTTGCCCCCCGGCAAAACGGGCCCCGTCCAAACACTGCCCCGCACCAGCAAGAACGGCAGCATCCGCATTTCAACGCTCCCGCAGCACCGCCACAGCCCCCAAGTGCGCCGGATGACCGTCGCCAGCAAAGGCGTGGTCATTATTGGCCCAGCGACATCGAGGCTCCTCGCGCTCTGCCACACGACGTGATTTAGCCAACCCACAGTCTGGCGAAGCCCCTCACCGCAAGGTGGGGGGCTTTTTCATGCGTGACATCAAGCGTTTCCGAATGTTACCCAGCGCAGCATGACCACTAAATTCCATCGCAGTCTGACCATTGCCGCGATCGCGGCGCTCTCCCTCAACGTCCTGCCGGGACAAGCCGGCAACACGACTCACAGCGGGAAGAAAGCCGTCGTCCCCGCTGAGCCCGATACTTTCGGACGCCTCACGCTCGGCACGAAGTTTTCCGAGGATCTTCAAAGTGGATACATTGACGTGCTGAACAGCCTGTATCACACGGACAACGCCGCACTGTTCCTGAATCTCCGCGGCACATTCGACGATAACGACCAGCAGATTTTCAGTGCGGGCCTCGGCTTCCGCTACCTCATCGAAGATCCCGGCGTCATCGTCGGCGCGAACGTCTTCTACGACTACCTCAACACCGGCTACGGAAATGAAATCAACCAGATCGGCTTCGGTGCCGAGATCCTGACCAAGTGGGTGGATGCCCGCTTCAACTACTATCTGCCGGAGAGCGGCAGGGATCTCATCCGCACTTACCAAGTCTCGAACACGAGCCGCAGCTTCGGCGGGCTCACCGCTACGCCGACCGCATTTCAGCGTCCGTTCCGCACGACCACAACGACAACCACATTCGGAATTTTCGAGCAGGGACTCGAGGGCTGGAACGCGGAAGCCGGCGTGCTCGTCCCCGGCCTTGATGAGTATTTGGAACTCCGCATTTTCGCGGGCGGTTACAGCTACCAGGATCCGAAAGGCGGCGACATCGCCGGCTTCAAGGCGCGCGCCGAGGCCCGCGTGACCGAAGGCATCACGCTCGATCTCGAATACTGGGAGGATGAGGAACTCGTCGGCGGCAACTGGGTCGGCGGCGTGCGCGTGAGCCTGCCATTTGACATCGGCAAGCTCTTCACCGGCGGCAACCCGTTCGCGGGGGCCGGAGATGCATTCCGCCCGGTTGGCCGCAAGACGCTGCGTGCGCGGATGAATGAGTTTGTGCATCGTTCGCACCGGATTCAGACCGAAACGACGGGGCCCCAGACAGTCAGCACGACCACGACCACCAACGCCGGGATTCTGCAAACCGACAAGGACATGCCACCCGTGACGAAACCACCGACCCAAGGCAGCGGCGGCGAGTCGCCGGAGCGCGAGGAAAGCCCGGACTCCAAAGAAAGCCCGGAATTTGTGGAGAGCCCGGATTTTCCACCCGACGGCACTTAGAACTTCCCTGATTTTCCCGACGTTCCGGAATCCGAGGTTCCGGAATTTTAACGGAAGGCTGCGGCCACAGTTTGCCACCGCGTGCAGCATCAATCCTGCACCAATCCCTGATCACCGGTCATGAACTCGCCGGGCCAGTTGCTCGCGAGGGCGTTCAGTTGCGACCTGCGCTCGCTCGCGCTCTTCCGCATCGCGCTCGGCCTCCTTCTCATCGCAGACCTTGCGTGGAGGCTTCCGCTGCTCGCCTCCCTCTTTTCCGAGGATGGCGCATGGCCTGTTGAAGCGGCAATCGCCGAGGTGCCGGGAAGCTTGTCGCTCTACTACCTGATCGCATCCCCAGCGTGGACATGGAGCCTGCTCGCAGTTTCCGCACTCTCCGCCATTGCGCTCATAGTCGGATGGAAGACCCGCCTCTTCACCATCGTCTCGTGGGTGCTCCTCATATCGCTTCAGCAGCGCAACACCCTCGTTCTCAATGGCGGTGACACAATGCTGCATCTCCTCCTTTTCTGGGGGATGCTCCTCCCGCTCGGCGCCCGCTTCTCGCTCGATTCCCGCCGCACCGCAAACCCCACAGCACCCGCGCACACCTCCGTCGCGACTGCCGGCCTGCTCTGCCAGGTCGCCCTCATCTACATCTTCAACGCCATCTACAAAACCTCCCCATCATGGAGAGTCACCGGCGAGGCTGTCGCGGAATCATTCCGCCTCGAGACATACACCACATCGTTTGCCCAGTGGCTTCTCGCCTGGCCGGGCCTCCTGCGGATCGCCACCCACGGTGCCTTGCTGCTGGAATTCCTCGGGCCGTTTCTCGCCTTTGTCCCGTGGCGCCAGGGCGTCTTTCGCACTCTCACCGCCCTGGCATTCATCTCCTTTCACGCCACGCTGCTTCTCACCCTGCGCATTGGTCTGTTCCCCATTATCGGCATCGTCGCATGGCTGCCGTTCCTGCCGGCGGCATTCTGGGAAAAATTCCTCCCCTCTGCGCCGCTCGATGCCCCCCCTCTCCGCGCCCGATTGCCCGTGCAGATCTTCGCAGGCATCCTTCTCACGTACCTCATCACGTGGAATGTCCGGGGATATTTCCAGCGTCCGCCGTCACCATTCCGCATCCCCGCAAAGTACCTGCGCATGCCGCAAAAGTGGGCGCTCTTCGCGCCGCGACCCACGTTGCAGGAAGGCCGGATGGTCGCCGTCATCGAGACGAGCGAAGGGATCGGCTACGACGCATTCACCGGTGCGATCGTAAACTGGAAGCGCCCGCAAAACCTCGGCCACGCCATCCCGAGCGCACAGTGGCGAAAATACCTCGCAAGCATCCGTGACACCCGCCGTCCCAAGCGCGCGATACTTCTGGCAGACTGGCTTCGGCGTGATTGGGAGCGCCGGCACCCCGCGCACACCGTCCAGCGCGTCCGCCTGCACTACCTGTGGGAATCCACTCTCAAGCGCCAGAGCCCACCCGACAACTGGCTCATCTACGAAAACCCACCAGGCCCGATTGGCGAAATGGCGCGCGCCGCTGGAGCCCAGCCCATCCCGCCCGTGGATCGCAGCGACAACTGATCCTTGTGCCCGTCAGTAAACGACCTTGTTCAGCGGATACTCGATGATCCCCTCAGCCCCGAGCGACTTCAACTGCGGGATGATCTCGCGGACGATCTTCTCATCAATGATCGTCTCGACCGCCACCCAGCCGCGCACCGAGAGTTGGGACACCGTCGGGCGGCGCAGCGCAGGCAGCTCGCACAGGAGCCTGGCGAGGTTCTTTTTCGGAAGGTTCAATTTCAGGCCCACCTTGTCACGCGCCGCCAGCGCGCCGCGGAGCAGCAGCATGATGCGCTCGATCTTCGCCCGCTTCCATCTGTCCTTCCACGCCGCCTTGTTCGCGATGAACTGCGGAACGCTTTCCATCAGGGTCTCGACGATGCGGAGCTTGTTCGCGCGGAGCGAAGACCCGGTCTCGGTGACATCCACAATCGCATCCACGAGGTCAGGCACTTTCACCTCCGTCGCGCCCCACGAGAATTCCACATCCGCCGTGACTCCGTGCTTTGCGAGAAACCGGCGCGTCATCTCGACAGCCTC
This sequence comes from Prosthecobacter debontii, assembly GCA_945861385.1. Classification (GTDB taxonomy): domain Bacteria; phylum Verrucomicrobiota; class Verrucomicrobiia; order Chthoniobacterales; family Chthoniobacteraceae; genus SXWH01. Next base: position 7,307 of record CAMAUI010000027.1, on the reverse strand, counting down.
GGTGGCAATCACCTTGCCCTGCAATTGCTTCACCGAGCGGATCGGCGAATCCTCCGGCACGGCGAGGACCCAGCGCGTCGGCTTCGCACTCGATTTGCTGAACTGAAACTCCTCCAGCCGCACGACGTCGCTGCCGTTGTTCTCGATCCAGTCCCGCCCGGTGAGCCCGCAATCGAGGAAGCCGTGCTCCACGTACCGCGAAATCTCCTGCGCCCGCAGCAAGCGGACAGTCAGTTCCGGGTCATCCACACCCGGCTTGTAGCTGCGGCTTGATACGGTGATGGAAAAACCCGCTTTGGCGAAAAGTGCGATGGTCGGCTCCTGCAGGCTGCCCGAAGGCAACCCGATCCGGAGCATGCGGTCATTGGCTGGCATAAGGCCGCGGGGATTTACGCCGCGCGGCGCACTCTGGCGAGGGAAAAGGGCGTCACGGCTTCGGAAGAAATTTCCCGATCACCTCGCGCCAGATCACGTAGCCCTTCTCGTTCATGTGCAGCCGGTCCTGCACAAAAATCTCCGGCCTCGGATTCCCGTCCCGGCCGAGCATGGCGTCGAATGTGTTGATGAACTTCAGCCCCGTACCGGCGCGCGTCACCTCCTCGATCAGCCGGTTTGCCTCGCGCACCTGCGCGACCTGCTCCCAGCGCGCCGGGTTTCCCGCGATCGAGATAAATGCAATCTCCACGTCCGGCAGTTTCGCGCGCGCTTTTGCGACGAAGGTCTTGAAATCCTCCACCACGCGCTGCGGGGTTTTCTTCGCGTTGATGTCGTTCCCACCCGCATAAATCACGATCATCCGCGGCGCGTAAGGCACCACGATGCGATCCACGAACGCGGCGCTGTCCCCCATCTCCGATCCGCCGAATCCGCGATTGATCACGCGGTGCCCCGGAAAATCCGCTGCAAGAGTCTTCCAAAGCCGGATGCTCGAGCTGCCGATGAACAGGACGGCGCCCCGGGGCGGCGGATTCTCCGCGTCGGCCCTCTCGAATGCGGCGATCTCCTTCTCCCATTTTGCCGGATCGCCAAAGACCGGTGACGCAAAGCAAAGCGCGCCCAGGATCGCGAGGAGCAGTTTCATCATGCGGATGGGAGTACCGACGGCCATCCGCGGCAAGCACGCGCGCTTGGGAATCATAGCAACTCCGGGTAGTTCGCCCGCGCAATCCGCTCGCATCTCGCGAGGATTTCCGGGGCCGTCGAGCATTCCAGCGCCTCGGCGGCGAGCGCGCGACATGCGCCGCCATCCAGCGATTGCACCGCGCGTTTGACACGCGGAAGCACCGCGACGCCGCAACTCAGCTCATCCACGCCAAGTCCGATCAAGAGCGGTATCAGCACGGGATCGCCGCCCATTTCTCCGCACACACCCACCCAGATTCCCGCACCGTGCGCAGCCTCCACGGTCTGCTTGATGAGACGGATGACGGCGGGATGCGTGGGCTCGTAGAGATGCGCGATGTGCTCGTTCCCACGGTCGGCGGCGACGGTGTACTGGACGAGATCGTTCGTCCCGAGGCTGAAAAAATCCACCTCCCGGGCGAACAAGTCGGCGATCACCGCGGCGCTGGGCACCTCGATCATCATGCCGACCTGCATCTTCTCATCGAAAGCGCGCCCCTCCACGCGCAGTTCCACACGACACTCATCGAGCAAGCGCTTCGCCTCGCGCAACTCGGCAAGCCCCGAGATCATCGGGAACATCAACTGCACTCCACCCGCCGTGCTTGCCCGCAAAATCGCCCGGAGCTGCGTTTTGAAAACATCGGTCCGCTCGAGGCAGACCCGGATCGCCCGCCAGCCGAGGAACGGATTTTCCTCCGCCACCGCATGAAGGATGTCGTGCAGCTTGTCGCCCCCGAGATCCAGCGTGCGAATGATGACCGGATGCGGACGCACCGCCTCGACGACCGTCCGGTAGGCCGCCGCCTGCTCATCCTCGCCCGGCAGATCATCACGCCCGATAAAAAGAAACTCGGTGCGGAAAAGCCCGACCCCTTCCGCGCCGCTCTCCACCACCGTCCACACATCATTGTCCGTTTCGATGTTCGCGGAGAGCGTCACGCGGCGGCCATCTCGTGTCGCGGAGACCGTCTCGCGCAGTTGCGTAAGCTCGGACTCCATCACCCTCCGCTGCGCCTGCAATTCACCGTATTCGGAGAGCGTCGCAGGCGTGGGATTGACGACAACCAACCCCGAATATCCGTCGAGCAGCACCTCGTCGCCGCTCTCGATCTGGGTGAGCACGTCATGAATGCCGACGATCGCCGGGATGTTCAGCGATCGCGCCATGATCGCCGTGTGCGAGACTTTTCCACCGGTTGCCGTGCAAAAACCAAGCACGTAAGCGCGGTTCATCTGCGCTGTGTCACCCGGTGTAAGATTGGGCGCGAAAACGACGTGCGGCGAATCGAGGGCCCCGAGTCCGGCAAGATCGCGGCCGAGGAGATTGTGGATGACCCGCCGTTCGACATCCGCGAGGTCTATCGCGCGCTCACGCAGGTACGCGTCCTCCATCTCGGAGAAAGTCTTCGCATACCGCTGTGTCACGCCATGGAAAGCATGCTCCGCATTGCACCGCTCGGTGCGGATCATCCGCTCGACTTCGCCCGTCACCACGCCGTCCTCCACAATCATGAGGTGAGCGTCGAAAATTTCCGCATCCCCGCTCCCGACCGACTGTGCGACCCGGTCACGCAGTTCGATGATCTGCCTGCACGTTTGTGTGAGTGCGGTTTGAAAGCGTACCACCTCCGCATCGGTGTCAGTCACCGTGCGTCGCGGCGGGAGTTCCTCGTCGGGACGATAGATGTAAGCGATTCCTCGCGCGATGCCCGGGGAAACGGCCACGCCCTGGAATCGCTTTTCAATCTTCATCGAATTTTCCGAGAATGAGTTTCTCCAGCGCATCGAGCGCCTCCCCGGCATCCGCGCCCTCGCAGGAGATCAGCAGCCTGCTCCCCTGCCCCGCCGCCAGCATCATCAGGCCCATGATGCTCTTTCCGTTCACCCGTTCATCGTCCTTCGACACCCAGATCTCGCTCTTGAAAGCCCCAGCGACCCTGACGAATTTTGAACACGGGCGCGCGTGCATCCCAAGCTTGTTGATGATCTCCACTTCCCGGCTGGCGGTGAGTTTTCGGCTGAGCAATCCCATTCGTTAGGATTCCTTTTTCTTCTGCTGCATCGAGTTCATCAAGCGTTCGTTGAATTCCACCGCACTATTGTGCCCGAGACTTTTGAGCTTCTGGTCGAGCGCCGCCACCTCGACGAGGCGCGCGAGGTCGCGCCCGGAGCGCACCGGGATGGTCACGTGGGGCATGTACAGGCCGAGGATCTCGAAGTATTCCTGCTCCAGGCCCGTGCGCTCGATTTCCTCGATCTCCTGCCAGTCCTTCAGGGTCACCACGAGGTCCAGGCGCTTGTCCACGCGGATCGCGCCCACCCCGAGCATGGCCACCACGTTGACCAGACCGATGCCGCGCACTTCCATGTGCCCGCGCGTGAGTTCCCTGCTTGTGCCAATCAGTTCCCTGCCCTCGATCAGCCGGAATTGCGTGATGTCATCACTCACCAGCGAGTAGCCGCGCTCGATCAGGCCGAGCACGCACTCGCTTTTCCCGATCCCGCTCGATCCCCGGACCATCACGCCCATGCCCTGGATGTCCACCATGCTCCCGTACTCGCCCTTGCGAGGCGCGAAGTCGAACTCGAGCGCGAGCGTCGCGGCATTCATGAACCGCATCGTCACCATCGGCGTGGAAAACAGAGCGACCTCGTGCTGCCGCGCCGCCTCATACAGCGCATCTGGCACACGATGCTGCCGTGCAACCACCAGGCATGGAATCGCCTTGGCACACAGCGCGAGGCAGCGCGCCTCCACCTCGCGTTCCGGAAGGCTTTTCAAGTACGCCAGTTCCGCCGAGCCGAGGACCTGGATCCGCTTTTCCGCGAAGTAGGAAAAAAAACCGCTCAACGCCAGTCCGGGCCGGTTGATGGTGGGTTCGCGAATCCGCCGCTCAAATCCCACCCCGGCATCTGTCAGCGGCTCCATGCGCAGCGACTCCGAGTGCCGCGCGTAAAATTCGCCCACGGTCAGCGATGGCGTTTTTTCAACCGGGTTCATCAGCCGACTTGTAACGCAGACCCCGCCCGCGCTGGCAAGAACCGACCTTCCCTACTCGCGCTCGCGCACCATCCGCTCGAAGACTGCGCGTTTGCGCCAGATCCATGCGGCGATTGTGATGCCGCCGATAAGATTGGCCGCATGCGCCCCGAATCCAGCCCACCAGACAGCCCCGAGAATGGCGTGCCGTTCTGGCAGCAGTGCATCGCGGAGCGGGCCAATGATCGGGTATGCCCCGCTCCTCACAGCGAACCACCCGATCACTCCAGCGATCCCCGAACTGACTGCCATGAACACCGCGTGACCAAGGAGCGGCTTCCGGAAAAAGAACGCCTTCACCGAAGGGCGGTGGCCGAAATGCGACGCCATCGCGAGCGCCACCCCGACGATGGTCGCGGGATAAACAAAATCAATGACACCCCACAACGGCCCAAGCACTGGCGCAGGAAGATCCCCGAATGCTTTCGGGCGTCCGAGCGTGAATGCCTCCGGACACACCAGGGATGACACCTCGCCCAGACACGCTGCAAATCCGCACACCGCGGCAATGCAGAGCAGGACAAGTTTGGCTGGTTCCATGCCGCTCAGCTATCGGTGGACTCCGTGCCGTGTCGAGCGCGCAGCAATGGACGCAACACCAGCCACAACACCACCGGCGCAGCCGCGCTCAGCCCGAGCGCCCAGCCGGGTTCCACTTCAAACATCGCCCCGACGGCGGCATAACTGAAGCCCATCGGAACAGTGCCGCACAGCAGGGCGGTGATGAAGAGGCGCGGCGGCATCTTCGCCACACCTGCGAGACATGCGATGACCTCCGGCAGCACTGGCAGCCAGCGCGAGAGGATCACGAGCCACGGCCCGCTGCGACGGAATAGCGCGGCGTTCTGCTGAAGTCCTTCCTTCCCCGCCAGCCACTCCGCAGCACGCAGGCCAGACGAGCGGCACAACCAGTACGCGAGAAGTCCCGAAAGAAACGACCCGGCGACTGACAGCCCACCGCCAATCAGCGAACCGTAAACATAACCGGCGGCGGACATCACGCCGGTGGCGGGAACGGGAAGAAACAGATCCCCGATGAGCAGGCCAATAACTGCCAGCCAGCCCCACGCACCGCAGCCACGCAGCCATTCCTTCGCGGCGGCGCCATCGAGCATCGCCATGAATTTTCCACCCCAAAGCAAAAAGGGAATCAGGACCAGCAGGGCGAGAACGAGGATGATTCGGAAGAGCCGCATACCCGGAAACGATTGCCCGTTGCGGCCCGCGCAGGGCAACGAGATTCCCACTTTCTTCCAGTCGCATTTTCGCCCAATGCTCCACCCATGCCTGCACCGACACCGATCTCACCCGCTGAAGCCGCCGCCTTTTCCGCCGAGACGATCCGCCGCGCGAAATTCCCGATGCTCGCGACAGTGGATGAGACAGCCCAGCCTCGCGTGCGTCCCGTCTCCCCGGTGCGCGTCGAGGGCTTCACCGTTTACGTGGCGAACCTCCGCCGCTACGGCAAGACGCGCGAACTGGCGCTCAATCCGCGTTGCGAATTGTGTTATCTGGATGAACACCATGACCAGGTGCGCATCACCGGCGAAGCCGAGCCGGTGAGCGACGAGGAAACATTGCATGCGATTTGGGAAAGCAACCCGCTCCTCCGAAAATACCTCGGCACTCCCGACAATCCCGAACTCATCATCTACCGCATCCGCCCGACCCGCGTGCGCTTCATGCGCGAGTGGGCTCTCGATTATGTGGAGGTTGGGATTTGCTGAGGCCAGGTGTCGCGAAACTCCGGCATTGCCTGGATCGCTGCCCGCAATAATTTCGCACCGTCGGGCCGGGGTGGCGAAATTGGCAGACGCGCCAGACTTAGGAATGTCTTTTTGTCGGTTTCGTGGCGTTTCTTCGCGTAGCTTCAATCGCCAGCAAATCAAGTATCAGTCATGGTTTGAAGCTCTTTCGCCTGCATCCATCGGCGACGGGCAGGAATGCCCCCTGTGTAGCACAAAATGTAGCACAGGCTGCGACGCCTTGCGGACAGCGCGCGCCTTCCGCATCTTGCGCTCGCTCACCTTCGCGGCCTTCGCGGTCTTGGCGCGGGTGTTTATCTTTTCAGTCGTTGGCAATTTTGCCTTTGACTTGCCTTCCGATTTTCCACCCGCCGCGTTTCCGGCGATTCTGTTCGCTTCCGCCTTCGGCCTCAACGCCTCGGCCAGCTTCTCGGCTAGTTCGCACCGCGATGTCAGCGTGATGTTGCGCCGGCCAAACTGGTTGCGGATGATCCAGACCATTGCCGCATCTTCATCGGCAAGCTGAATGGATTTGGTGTCGAACTCAATGCCGTGCTTTTGGCAAATTGCGTAGCGGTTGTGGCCGTCTATCAGCACGCCACGGGTTGCGCGAGAAACCAAACGCCTTGCGGTTTCCCGGTGCGGAAAGCGTCGAGTGCGCGGGCGTCGAATGGGGGCGGCGTGCATTCCCAAACGGCCTGCCCTTGGCTCTCGAAAACATCGAAGACGACCACGCGCTCGCCCGGCCCATAAAGCTCATTCAGAAATGATGCCGGGGTGCGGTTCCACGGCGTTTTCGGCGAACGTGCGGCGAGCCAGTCGGCATCCGCGCCGTCCAATTTCCGCGCAATGCGTTCCAGCTTGGCAGGGTCAAACTGCGGTGCCGGTCGTCTCGGCATGATGAAGGGTGAGCGCGTGATCGGTGCCGCCGATGCGGAGCGTTTGCCGAGTGCGCTGCGTAGCGCATAGCTCGCGGCCTCCGTCTCGGCTTGGCATGAGCCGTGAAAACAGTACACGCCCGGCGCGAGAGTGCCGATGCGCTCGGCGACAACCTTGCAATCGCTGGCGGCGTTTGCGGTCGCGTGCTTCGCGATGCCAGGGCAAGTGCAATGCCCTTCCGCGCCGAGCCAGCGAACCGCGCCGACGATGGATTCCGCGATGCGTTGCGCCTCGGGGAGTGAAAGCGGTGTGAAGGTTGCGGCTGTCATGGCCGGCGTGGTTCGGTTGTTGCCTCGCCGGAGATCCAGCCCCGCCGCCAAATTTCAACCCTGCCCGGCGCGGTTTCGATCAGCGTAAATTCGATGCCGCCGCGTTTCAAATCCTCGACAACCGCGTTGAGCATCGCCGATTCCTTTTTTACAAAGTAGGGTGCGGTCAAAGGTCGGAAGCCTTCAGCG
>CAMAUI010000026.1 GCA_945861385.1 Prosthecobacter debontii | reverse complement strand
GAGGCCGTCCCGGAGAGCACATCAAAACCAAAATCCGACACGCTCGCACCCACCGTCCCGGAAAACACCGCGTCCCTCACCATCGGCAGCGACATGATATTGTCAGACGCGCCTTGTATCGCGAGCTTGTAATAGCCGACCGGCGGGGTCGTCGCGGTCGTCTGCGCAAAGGAGGTGGCGGCGAGCGCAATTGCCGCACCTGCGGAGATCGCATATCGAAGGGCAGTGGTTTTCCTGGTGTTGCAGGAGTTGGTGTTCGAAGGTTTCAGACGAGGACAGGGTTCAGCAAGCAGAGGCGGGAGTCAAATGATTTGCAGGGATTTTTGCACTTCACGCTGAAGATTGGTGCTTGCGGAAATGAGGATGGAGAGGATGTTCGCGGTCACTGGCTGGCGCGTCACGGTGTGCGGGATATCGGAACCATCCGCAAGCAAAACCTAATTGAAATTTTCAACGCCCCCCGTCCCTGTTCCTGCAAGCCCGCCGGAAAATCATCCCCGCTGCCGGTTCAGAGCAGCCCGAGCTGCGCACGGAATATCCACATCAGCGCCTTCAATCCGAGTTCGGCGAGATTGAATGGTTTTCCAACGAAGTCATTACCACCGCTGAGGCTTGCCTGTGCGCGGTTCTGGAAAGTCGCCATCCCCGTGAGGAACACGATCGGCGTCTTCTGGTGGGCTTCGATGCCGCGGATTTTTGCACAGAGATCGAATCCGTTCATCTCGGGCATCCCGACATCGAGGAAAATCAGGTCGCACTTCTGCTTGGTCAGCTTCTCCAGCGCGGCGGTCGGAGTGCCGGCGCTTCCGGGAATAAGCCCTGCCATTTGCATCGCAGCTCCAATGAACTGCCTCGCGCTCTCCTCGTCATCCACGATGAGGATCGAGGCGCTCACTGCGTCTTTTGCACGATTGCGATTCTCCGGGGAGGAGAGCGTCGAGAGGAAATCCACAGACTGCCCGATGGTTCGGAGCACAGACGGATTCATCTGCTCCGGCATTTCCGCGAGATCGCAGAGCAGCATGTCCATCGCGCCGGCAAACTGGGAGAGCGGCTTGATCCCGGCGAGCGCAACTTTCTCCGAGAAGGAATGCACATGCCACCACATGGCCTGCTGCGTGGCGTAGTCGGGCGTCGAACTTACCAATCCGGGAATGCAGTGCCGCATGTGATTGATATCCTCAGACATGCCCTCCAGCACCATGTCCCGCCATGATTCATCGGGCTGGAAAAGCTTCGTTCCCACCGCATCACCAAGTCCTGGAAGGCCGAGCGCGACTTTCACTTCGTCGAGCACAGATCCCACCACATGCGCGCCACGGGAGACGACCTTCGTCGCACCGGCATGGATCGCGGCCCCGCACATTTGTGTCAGCGCCGTGGGGAAAACCAGCACTGGCAGTTCCAGTGTCTGCGGCAGCGAACGAAGCTGTTTGATGATCTGCAGACCTGTCCCGGTGGAAAGGACGAGATCCACGAGCACCAGATCCGGCGGCCTCTCCTCGATCACGCGAAGGGCCTGATCCACTCCCAGGCTTTGCTCCACGACGAAACCGCTTCCCTCGAGTTTCTCGCGGTAAAGGCTCGCGAGATGTCTGTCATCCTGGATCAATAGAATTCTTTTCGCACTCATTCGTCGGGTTGGGTGATTCGGTGATTCATCCACTTGCAAGGCGCGTACCGCAAGCACGATGATCGCATGGTGCGTCACAGGGGCCGGAATGCCAGATGCTTCTGCCATCCGGCAAAAGCTCACCACACCCGAAGACGCCACCATCACCGGAATGCGCGGGGCAATGAACACCCAGCGCGAGGCGAAACCGACATCGGACTGTGGCACAGGCGTCCTGCCTGTGTGGCCAGCGGGCATCCTGCCCACAGCCGGGACGGCTGTGCCACTGAGGCCACCCGAGCCGCCATGGCGCTTTCGATGGATTCCCCTGCGCAGGCTGTTACCCGCAATTCACTGCGAAGACATCCCGGAGAGCCGCGCACGCACAGCGGCAATGTCCTTCGAGGCAAGCAGGTTCACGTTCGGGAAATGCCCGGGCAGCGGGAATGGCTGCACGGCCTCCGCCTGCGGGCTGACACTGAAGAGGCTGTAGCCCAAGCTTTCGATCGCCGCGTAAAGCTCCGCGCACGAAGTCCCTGCAAGCCCTGCCGCCTCCTCGGTGAACTCGACACACATCACCGGGGCGTCTTTGGCGGACAAAAATTCCCGCCCGCCGAGGAGCACCTGCTTTTCCCAGCCTTCCACATCAATTTTCAATGCACAGTTCGTCCTGGGGATTCCATTCTCATGCGCGAACCGGTCGAGCGTCATTGTCGTCACCGTCTCTGTACCTGCGAGCCCGCCCATGTAAGGAGTGCCGAGTGAATTCCACGCATCGAAGCCGGCGCCAGCCACCGTCAGTTGCGCCGTTGCATTCTCGTGGGAGAAGGCAACGCGGTGGCAGGATACATTGCCCAGACGGTTGAGTTTCACATTCCCGGAAAGTCGCTCAAAGGTCTGGCTGCATGGCTCGAACGCGTGGACGCGGCCGCGCGGGCCGACAAGGCGCGCGGCGGTGAGCGTGTAAAGGCCGACGTTTGCCCCGATGTCGAGGAAGGTGTCGCCGGGGCGGAGAAAGCATTCGAAAAAACCCAGCGTCTCGGTTTCGAAATTTCCGAAATGGATCATCTCGCAAAGCCGGCTGTCGCCATGGAGGTTCATCCGGATCCCCGGCGCAATCCGGGTGATGAGAGAGCCGGGAGTGTTGCGGATTTTTTCCCAGCGGGCCGAGTGGCGCACGAACCAGCGATTATGCAAGCCGGTGCGGATCCGTTGCGGCACGCAAGCTTCGTAGGCCCGGACCGCGATACGCCCGAGGAAGGATGAGGGTTTGTTGTGCGTCATTTGCTGGAGGCCGTGGCCATCGGTTCCAACTTTTGGCAGGTTGTTGGATGTGTCTCAATGTTTCGATCCAACGGGAATTTCCCGGTCGCCGGATGATGCGTGGGATCGGGTCGGCTCGCGACCATGGTTACGCGATGATCTCCGAGGCCACATTTCCGTGGACATCGGTCAGCCGGAATTCGCGGCTCGCGTAGCGGTAGGTGAGGCGCGTGTGATCCAATCCCATCAGGTGCAGGATCGTGGCGTGCAGGTCGTGGATGGTCATGCGGTTTTCGACCGCGTAGTAGCCGAAGTCATCCGTTGCGCCATAACGAAAACCGCCCTTCACGCCACCGCCTGCCATCCACATGGTGAAGCCCTCGGTGTGATGATCCCTGCCGATGTTCGCTTTGTTTTTGGTGACCTCGGCGGTCGGAGAGCGTCCGAATTCCCCGCCCCAAAGGACCAGCGTGTCATCGAGGAGACCGCGGGATTTCAGGTCTTGAATCAGTCCCGTGATCGGCCGGTCCACTTGGGCGGCGTTGATTTCGTGTCCCGCCTTCAGGTGCGAATGCTGGTCCCATTGCTCATTGGTGGGAACACCGAGGGCTTTGAGCGTGTGCCCGTGGTTGACTTGAATGAAGCGGACGCCGCGCTCGGCAAAACGCCGGGCCAGGAGGCACTGCTGGCCGAAGTCCTCGGTCCGTTTGTCGTCCATTCCATAGAGGCGCTTCGTTGCGGCAGTTTCGCCGGAGAGATCCATCGCCTCGGGAGCGGCCATCTGCATTCGGAAGGCCAGCTCGAATGACTGGAGGCGGGCACTGAATTGTGGATCGTCCGTCTCGCGCTGCTGGTGCAGATTCCTGAGCAGTTCGAGCTGGAGCTGCTGGGCTTTCAGCGGACGATCGGACTCCATGTATTTGAAGCGCGCGTCCTTCGCGAAGGAGTTCGGATAGCCGGGAGTCCCGAGCGGCACACCTTGGTGGACGGCGGGGAGAAAGGCCGCGCCCCAGTTGTTCACACCACCGTGAAGGCTCGACGGGCAGATCGTGATGTAGCTCGGAAGGTTGTTGTTCTCGGTGCCAAGTCCGTAGCTGACCCACGAACCCATGCTGGGCCGGACGAGCGCCTCGTCGCCAGTGTGCAGCTTCATCGTCGCGCCGCCGTGGGCCACATTCGTTTCGCAAACCGAGTGAAGCATGCACAACTCGTCGGCCACTTCCGGCAAATGCTGCCAGAGTTCGCTCATCGGAAGGCCGCTTTTTCCAGTGGGACGAAATTTCCACGGTGAACCCAGGAGATTGCCGCTCTGGGCAAATTTCACGCGGGCAAGTTTGAACGGCGGCGGCTTGCCATCGTGGCGGTCCAGCATGGGCTTCGGGTCGAACGTATCCACGTGCGACGGGCCGCCCTGCATGAACAGGAAGATGATCCGCCTGGCCCTCGCTGGAAAGTGAGGCGCAAGCGGCGCCAGCGGGCGCGCCGCGAGAGGACCGGCTGCTGCGTGACCCTGCGACGCGAGCATGCTGTTCAGCGCGAGACCGCCGAATCCGACGGCAACGCGTTGGAGCATTTGTCGGCGCGAGAGTGGTTGCGGGCCAGTCATCGGATTATTCCACGTAAACGAAATCGTTTGAGATCACGAGTGACTGGCAGAGCGCCGCCCACGCCGCCTGTTGTTTCTTTTTCGGATCGCCGGGCTTCTCGATCGTTTTTGGATATTCTTCGAGAAACGCGAACGCCAGCTTCTCCTCCCCCGGCGCGGGCAGCCGTCCGAACAAGGAAAGATAGACGTGCTTCAGCCGGGCCGGGTCGCTGTCCATTTTCGCGTCGGCGATCAATTTCGCGGCAATGCGCTCGGAACAGTCGAGGACGAGCGGGCTGTTCATCATCAGCAGCGCCTGCGTCGGCACGGTGGTCGTCGCGCGATGGCCGGTGGCGAGGTCCGGATTGGCGAAATCAAACAGCGTCAGGAAATCGTACACGTTGGTCCGCAGCACGGGCAGGTAGATCGTGCGACGGGGTGATGTGTCGTAAAATTTCTGGTGCTTCTCCAGGTCTTCCGTCGGCAGGTTGTACGTGCTCAGTTTCAGCGGGGCATTGCCGACCTCGCGGTCGAGCCGGCCCGAGACCATCAGCAGTGCGTCGCGAATCGCTTCCGCATCGAGTCGCTGACGATCGCTCCGCCAGCGCAGGAGGTTATCCGGGTCAATCGCGTCCGGAGACCGCGCTCCGGCACCCGCCCCCCGCCACGCGGCACTCATTTGATACGTGCTGCTCAGCATGATCGCGCGATGCAGCTTCTTGATTGACCACCCACCGCTCATGAAACGGCGCGCCAGATAATCGAGAAGCTCGGGGTGTGTGGGACGCTCGCCGTTGACACCGAAGTTGTCCGTGGTCGCGACGATTCCACGGCCAAAATGCCATCGCCAGATGCGATTCACCATGACGCGGCTGGTGAGGGGATGCCCGGGATTGGCCAGCCACTTCGCGAGTTGCAGGCGGCCGCTCTGGTCGGCGGGAAGGGGCTGCTGCTTCTCTCCCGCAATGACCTGGAGGAATCGCCGGGGAACCTCTTCGCCCAGGCTCAGGTGACTGCCGCGAATGTGAACGCGCACGTTTTTGATCTTCCCCTCCTCCACGGCCATCACTTGCAGCGGGAGTTTCCTGCGACCTTCCATCGCGGAAATTTCCCTGGCCAGGATGGGCACCTGCTCCATCCACCCGGCGAGTTCCGGCGCGCTGTCCAGCGGCACAAGTCGCAGCTTGTCAATGTGCGACATCATCGGCTTGGACTCGATCCGCAGGATGTTCACCCCTTTGCGCAGCGCGAGTTTGCCCTCGGGGAACCAGCGCTGCCCATCGGGGTTCCAGCTTCCCGTCACTTCCGAAATGGCTCGCTCCTTCACTACCTTGCCATCGAGCAAGACACGCCCCGGGCGCGCCTGGGCGGCTGCGTAGCGGAGCTGGAGCAGATACGCGCCATCCGTTTCCACGGTGATGTCATACTCGGCGAAATTATCCTTCGGGCCGCTGTCGCTGATGATGCCGATCTCCTTCCCGTACTTCTCCCGGTCAACGGCAACGTTGCCGCGGGCAAAACTCTCCGCTTCAAGCTGGATCGCGTTTGCGGCCTTCAAGGCGGCTTCGATCTTCGCTTCGAGCTGCTTCAACCCAGCCCGCTTTGCCGGGAGTTCCTTCTGCCCGCTCCGCAACGCCACGAGTGATTCGCGAGTATGGGCCGGGCGTTCCAGCCACGATCCCGCGCCGGCCATGGTCCGCGTACTTTGAAAAATGCCGGCCAGCGCGTAGTAATCGGAGGTCGGGATGGGATCGAACTTGTGGTCGTGACAGCGCGCGCAACCGAGCGTCAGCCCGAGCAACGCCCGTCCGAACGTGTCAATCTGCTCGTCAATGATGTCCGCCCCCATTTTCGCCGTGTCCTTTTCCGCGACAATCTTGGTCCCCAGCGAAAGAAAGCCGGTGCCCACCAGTGGTTCGTACGCACTGGTTTCGTCGGGCTCCAAAAGGTCGCCGGCGATCTGCTCGGTGAGGAAGCGATCGTAAGGAAGATCCCGGTTGAACGCATCAATCACGTAGTTGCGGTAGTGGTGGGCGTTTGGAAATGGCTTGCTCTCGTCGGCGCCGTTGCAGTCGGCGTAGCGCGCGACGTCGAGCCAGTGCCGACCCCAGCGTTCGCCATAGGCAGGCGACGCCAGCAGCCGATCAATCACCTTCGCAAATGCCGCGGGTGCGTCGTCGCCGACGAACGCCTCAACCTCCTCTGGCGACGGCGGCAGACCGATCAGGTCGAAAGTCGCGCGGCGGATGAGCGTCCGCTTGTCCGCGGGAGGCGCCGGTGTGATCCCGGCGGCGCTGAGCTTTGCGAAGATGAACCGGTCAATGGGCGACTGCGACCACGAGTCACCTGCAATTTCCGGCGGGGGATCCTGGCGGATCGGCTGAAAAGCCCAGAACTTCCTGCCTTGCTCCAAGTCCATGTGGCGTTCACCGCCCGTTGACTGGGCAACAGGCTGCGGGCTCTCCGCCGCCCGTGGGTCGGGCGCACCCATCTGCACCCAGCGTTCGAAGTCCGCGATGATTTCCTTCGGCAGACGGGTCTTCGGCGGCATCTGCAAATCGGAGTTGGCGTACCGGATCGCCTCGATGATGAGGCTTTCGTTGGGCTTTCCCGGCTGAATGATCTTGTCCGGCCCGGCCCGCCGCACATCGAGCCGCAGATCGCCTTTGATCTTCTTGCTCTCGGCGCTGTGGCATTTGTAGCAATGCTCCACGAGAACCGGCCGGATTTTCGCCTCGAAGAACTCCGCGCCGCCCGCCTCCGGCTGTGTGGCGCCCATCGCTTGCGAAAGGCCTGCCAAGAAAATCCCGGTCGCGAGAAAAATGCCACGCATCGTCGGCATTGTATATCCCGCAGCCGCGAAGTTGAAAGGGATCGCGCTTCGCAACGCCTGGCGAGCCGAGGAGAAATGTTTTCCCTCGGTGTCATAATCACGCACCCACCAGCCGTTGGCGGCAACCGCCGCATCCGCAGCGCACTGGCGGAAGCCATCCGGCGGAGGCTGCGCTGCAACCCGCATTGGCGCGCCTTTGCAAAACACGGCGACATCCTGCGCGACAAACGCGGCAGCTCCGTGCGCGAAAAGAAAGCCTGCATCGCCTGCGTGCGCCTCCTCTTCAATGATCTGTGGCGGCTGCACGAACGCCGCAAAGCCCGTAGTTGTCCGCCTCTATTTTCCTTGTGGTATTATTGATTGCGAAATTAGCGTGGCACTTAGTGGAAACTTTGATGCGACCTGTTGCTGAAAAGGCGGCGTATGCTCTCAATCAGCGCCGCCTTGTGCTGGTTTCGCTGTTTGTCTTCCTGTGGAGTGTCACGCCGGCACGGGCCGAAGACTGGCCCATGTATCGGCATGACAGGCTGCGAACCGCAGTCACTGGTGAAAAACTGTCTTTGCCATTGGAACAAGTGTGGGCCTTCAAGTCCCGCCAGTCCAAGGTGGCACCCAGGCCGGACTACGACCCCAACTTTTCCGCATACCCAGGCTCCGTGCGCGACAATCTCCCGCTGATTGCGGTGGGGGACGCGGTGTTCTTCACCAGCGCGGAGGATGGGCGATTGGTGTGCCTCGATGCCGGCAGCGGAGCCATCCGCTGGCAGTTCATCGCCGGAGCCGGGATGAACCGCTCTCCCACATATTGGGAGGGGCGCGTTTACGCGGGCAGCAGCGATGGCAATGTCTATTGCCTGGATGCCAGGAGCGGGGCCGTATCGTGGATTTACCGGGCAGCTCCCGCGGATCGCTGCCTCCTATCCTACGGTAAAATGATCTCGGTCTGGCCCGTCATGACCGACGTGTTCGTGGATGGCGGCGTGGCGTACTGCGCCGCCGGCACGTTTCCGCACGACGGCGCGTTCCTTGATGCGCTCGACGCGAAGACGGGGCGGCAAATCTGGCGAAGCGGCCGTGCGGGCGAAAACGCCTGGCGGGAAAGCCTGTCTCCCGGGGGGCACCTGTATGTGACGCAGAATAATGTCTGGGTGCCGAAGGATTTTCGCGGCTTTGGCGGCATCGCCTACGGCTCCGGGGTTCCCTTTCGGCGCAGCGACGGCCGCTTTATTGGCGGCTGGGGTGATCCTGACGTGGAGAAGCCCAAAACGACTGGCATGTTCTGGCCGCTGATGGGTGTCGTGAAGGATGGTGTTCGTTACAGCGGGGTCGCTGCCTGGAAGGTGGAGGGCGAGGAAACGAAACGCGAAATGATTTGGCAGCAGGACATCCCCGGACGCTGGACCGACACGGATTCGGCCATCGGCATGAGGGTCAGCCACAAACGGGGGCAACTCATCCTTCGTTACGATCCCGACCTATCGAGTGTCGTGTATGCCGGAGGCACCCTCTTCCATTCCTCATTCGATGCCGACCCAAAGAAAGGAGTCGGCTCCGGCGTGTACGCCCGCGATCCGAAAACGGGAGAAGCACTGTGGACAGCGGAGATTCCCGAGCGGGCCAATCAAATCGTGGTGGCCAATGGTCACCTGCTGGTCGGCACGCGCAGCGGGACGATCTATTGCTTCGCTTCCACCGGAGCGGCGAAACATGGCCTGATCGAAGAACAGATTCAGGCGCCCGCCGCGCCCGGCAAGGACGTCGCAATTGCAGCCGAGCAGATCATCAAACAAGCTGGCGTCCAGGAAGGTCATGCGCTGGTTCTCGACTGCCACGACGGCCGGTTGGCCGCCGAACTGGCCCGACGGACAAAACTTTTCGTCTGCGCCGTGTTCCGCGATGCCGAAGCGATGCAAAAGGCCCGCGAGACTTACGTTGCTGCAGGACTGCACCTGACGCGGATCGTAACCTGGCACCAGAGCCCCGGAACGAAGCTTCCTTATTCCTCGTTCTTCGCGGACTTGATCGTGTCCGAGGGGTCGGTCGCCGGCAAGTCGCTGCCTGAAGACGTTGATGAAATCATCCGCCTTTCCAAACCGATTCGCGGGGTGACGCTCCTGGGCGGAATCAGCACTCAAGATCCGCTGAAGCAATGGATCGCCAGCACAAAACTTCAGGGCTGGGAGATCGTGCATGCCGGCGGATTCTGGGCCAGGCGGATCCGCCCACCGCTGGCGGACGCTGGTGGCTGGACCCATATGTATGGGGACCCGGGGCAAAGCAGTTGCAGTCACGACGGAGTTCTCAAGCCCCCGCTGGGTGTCGTGTGGTTCGGGCCACCCTTCATGGTCAATGGCTCGCGTCAAACGGCGCTCATCGTCAACGGCATCCTTGTAAATCCCGACGCTCACTCGCTGGAGGGCTACGATCAGTACACCGGACGCAGGTTGTGGCGCATCGAAGCGGCCAATGTGGCTGCCGGAGAAGGACAGGTCGCGGTAAGCCCCAAGCATGTCTTTATCCGCCATCCGGCAGGTCTCGTGCAGCTCGATCTGCTCACCGGCAAGGAACTGGCCACGTTTCGCACGCCGTTCGGCGAAAAGAATGAATGGGAATGGTTTGCTGTCAGCGACGATGGCAGCACGGTCTTCGGCGCTTCGGGCGGCGGGCTGTTCGCCCTCGAGGTGGAGAGCGGCAAATCGAAACTCAAGTGGCAGATCGGCGGCCCCGATGCCCCTGAAAAGATCGGCGGCAGAACGGTCATGAGCGACGGCCGCATCTACTTGCTGGCAGGCGCTGCCAGCGAGGCGCAGCGTGCCGAGGTGATTGAGGATCTGCGCAAGTGGTTTCAGACTCAGACGGCTGAGCTGCGCGATGAGTTCGAAAAGCAGGTCAAGGATCGCGATATCCGTGAGTTGATCGCGGTGACTGCGGCCACCGGCAAGATTCTCTATCGCCGGGGCGTTGATATCACCAATTGCGGCGGTTCGTGGCTGCGGCCTGTCAATTCGGGAGGCAAACGGGGATACTCTCCGCATCTGACTGGTGACCTCTACACGCACAATGGCGTAGTGGTATTCGGTTCCAGCGGAGGTGCCGACAAGGGCTGGGGCGTCTGGAATGGAGGAGGCTATAAATCAAGGGCCCTGACGGCTTACGAGGGAGCAACGGGCAAGCTGCTCTGGTATCGCTATGCCAACTACCGTGCGCGCCCGGTGATTGTTGACGACACGATCTACGCCGAGCCGTGGGCTTATGATCTGCGCACGGGTGCCAGCAAAACTCGCAAGCATCCGATCTCCGGTGAGGATACAGACTGGGCCTGGTGCCGATCTGACAAACAGTGCGGCATTTTCTCGGCATCGAAATATTTCCTGTTTGGCCGCTCGATGGGCGTCGGCTATCAGGATTTGCTGACCGATCAGGGGCTATACACCTTCTGGCACAGTCGCAGCAGTTGCTGGATGGATTGCTCCAGCGGGGGCGGCATCATGTTCAAACCGCCTCAATCCATCGGCTGCATCTGCCAGTGGAACATGCCGTTCTCCATAGCCTTGGGACAGGTGTCCACGCAGCCGACGGCAGCACCCGTGACTGCGGCCCCGGGACCCGCGCTACCGGTCAGGCACTTGCATCTCGACTTTGGTGCCACCGGCGACCATCGCGACGCGGCTGGGAATCTTTGGGTTCGTGCCAATCTGCCGAAGGAACATCTTTTGTTCCTCAGTTACCCGATGACCATGGAATTCTACGACAAGCACGACCAGATTCAGCGGAGCACCATTTACACGCCAATTGAGGATGCTCAAGTCCCGTTCGTATTCGCAACGGCACAGATCGGACTCAAGCGATGCACACTGCCCATCACGAAGGACGGCAAGGGCAAGGGCAGGTTTCAGGTTCGACTGGGCTTCGCCGCCCTGCCAGGTGAAAAGCCCGGCCAGCGGGTGTTTGACGTGAAGCTCAACGGCAAGACGGTGATCGAGGACTTCGACGCCGCGAAGGAAGCCGGCCGGGCAGACCGGGCACTCTGGAAGCAATTTACTATCGATCTCGATGGCGATCTCATTCTGGAGTTGGCCGCCAAGTCGGGAACCGACGATCTTGCGCGACTGCCAGCCATCAACGCATTGGAAGTGCTGCGACTGGAAGGCAAAGGGTCAAAATAAAAACCCGCCACCGCCGAAGGGGGAGCTTCTATCAGTTCGACAGAGCGCCCTCATTCCGATCCGGCCAGGTGGGCGCAGTCCTCGCAATCAGGTCGCCGCCACACGCGCAGACGGCGGAATCGCATCACGCCGAGATCCATCGCCAGCAGGGTGCCCGCGAGCGGTGTGCCGAGGCCGGTGAGAAGCTTCACCACTTCGACGGCGCCGAGGCTGCCGACGGTGCCTGCCACCGCGCCGAGCACGGGGAACTGCCTTTTCCAATCGGGCGGCGGCTCGGGCGCGAGGCAGCGCAGGCAGGGCGTGCGACCGGGGAGAATCGTCGTGATGTGCGCTTCGAGCGCGAAGACGGAGCACTCGACCATCGGCCTTTTCCACGCGATGGCGGCGCGGTTCAGTGCGTATCGCTCCGCGAAAAGCGGGGCCGCATCCACGACCACGTCGGCCTGCGCGACGAGGGCGGTGGCATTTTCCGCGGAGATGTTTTCGCCGACGGCGACGACTTCGATGCGCGGGTTCAATTCGCGGAGGCGGCGCGTGATGGACTCGATGCGCGGCCCGCCGAGGTGCGCGTGCGTTTGCAAAAGCTGGCGGTTCAGATCTCCCGGCTTCAGCCGGCCGGCGTGCGCGAGGATGAGGCGGCCCACGCCGGCGGCGGCGAGTTGATACGCGACATTTCCGCCGACGCCGCCGACGCGCGAGATGAGCACCGATGCCGCTTTCAGCGCGCGCTGCGCCACCTCCCCGAAGCCGGGCAGCCACATCTGCCATTCATAAATCGCGCGCGCCTCGGGGGTCAGATCGGGCGGGTTCATGGAAGCGCGGACGGGATTTCCGCGACGCCGCCGGCTGCGAGGCGGAAGGTCACGTCGCCGAGCTGAGCGGCCTCGCGGCGGCTGTGCGTGATGTGCAGCGCGGTGAGCGCGTGCTCGCGCTGGAGCGAGGAGAGCAGCGTGGCGATGTCGTCGCGCAGCTCCTCGTCGAGCGCGGAGAGCGGCTCATCGAGCACGAGCACCGCGGGGCGCGGGGCGAGGGCACGGGCGAGCGCCACGCGCTGGCGTTCGCCGCCGGAGAGATCGTGCGGCAGACGGTCGAGCAGATGCTCGATGCCGAGCGGCCCGGCGAGACCGGCGACGCGGCGCGTGATTTCCGCGGAGGGCTCACCACGCACCCGCAGAGCGAAGCCGATCTGCTCGCGCACACGGTAGGTGGGAAAGAGCGCGCCGTCCTGCGGCACGTAGCCGATGCCGCGCGCGCCCGGCGGTTCGTGAGTCACGTCGCGCCCGCCGATCCAAACGCGCCCGGCCGCGGGCTGGCGCAGGCCGCAGAGGATTTCGAGCAGCGTTGTTTTGCCGCAGCCGGTCGCGCCCATGAGCACGCCGTAGCAGCCCGCGGGGACGGTGAAGGTGATGTTTTCCAAATGAAACGCACCAA
The DNA here is from genome assembly GCA_945861385.1 of Prosthecobacter debontii. Lineage (GTDB taxonomy): Bacteria > Verrucomicrobiota > Verrucomicrobiia > Chthoniobacterales > Chthoniobacteraceae > SXWH01. The sequence goes on along the minus strand of CAMAUI010000026.1, from coordinate 32,166 downwards.
CCCGCCACGCGATGTTTTCGAGCCGGATCATACGCGCTCCCCCACGATGCGCACGGCGACGAGCACGACCATGGCGAGCGCGACCATGAGCAGGCTGACGGCGACAGAGGCTTCGAGATTGCCGACACTGAGCTCGAGCCAGACGGTGGTCGGCAGCACTTCCGTCTTCATCCGCGTCGCGCCTGCGAAGACGAGGATCGGCCCAAATTCGCCGAGGCTGCGCGCCCACGCGATGCTGGCCGCCGCGAACATCCCGCGCCGCGCCGCCGGCAGCGTGACGAGCCACACGGCCCGCGCGCGCGAGCAGCCGAGCGTCATCGCCACCTCCTCCGGACGCGGCGAGAGATGCTCGAAGGTGCCGCGCATCGTCCGCACGGCAAAGGCCGCGCCGATGACGAACTGCGCGAGCACTACGCCCGCGACCGTGTAGGTGAAAGGTACCACGCGCTCGATGGCGCGCCCGAACGGCGTTTGGAAAAAAATGAGCAGGCACAGGCCGACGACCATCGGCGGGAGCACGATGGGGATGTCCAGCGCGGCATCGAGGAATGCCTTCCCGCGAAAGCGCCCGCGCGCAAGCAGGTAGCCGACCGGCAGCGCGAGAAGCAGCGAGAGCAGCGCGGTGGCGAGGCACGTCGCGAGGCTCAGCGCGATGGCGTGGCGGATCTCCCGCGCCGCGAGCGCATGGAGCCAGTGGCCCGGCGTGGTGTAGCCCGCGGTCGCGCCGAGCAGCGCGAGGAGGAAGGCGAGATACACGCCCGCGATCAACGCAAGCACGAACCAGAAGGGATCGAAGCGGCGGCGGCGGGAAGGGACGTGGGTGCTCATCCGCTACGGCTTCGCGGCGAACGCGAGCACCTGGCCGCGATCGGTGCTCACGTAGAGCCGTCCGTCCGCTGCCGCCAGCCCGCCGGCACGGCCCGCCACCGTGCCCGTCCACAGCTTCTCGCCGGTCGCGGCCGCGAATGCTGCGACCTCGCCGTCGCCCCCGGCAAAGAGCATGTCGCCCGCGAGGATGAGCGCGTGCGGGTGTGATGCGGCAACATTCCACACCGGCTTGCGCGTCTTGCGATCGAGCGCGGTGAGGCCCTTGTCGGCGGTGAGAAAAAGCCGGTCGCCGGTGACCACGGCAGCGCTCGCCTCGGCATAGGTGGTGAGGCTTTTGAAATCGAATCCGCCTTCGCTGAGTTGCGCGCCGCCACCGCGCGCGGCAGGGCCGAAGATCAACGTGCTGCCCGCGAGCAGCGCGAAGGTGCCCATCGCCCCTCCTTTTTTTCCGAACTGTCCCGCGAGCGCGCCGGTCGTGCGGTTGAAGACCCACGGCGTGCTGCGTCCGCCAGGCATGATGATGCGATCCGGCGCGAGCAGCAGCGCGCCCTGGAATGAACCTTCGTTGACAATTTTCCTCTGCCAGTGCCCGGCTTTCGTCGGCGTGCCAGTGGCCGCATCCACCGCGCAGAGCCACACGCCTTCACTCGGAAAAATGCCCGCGCCGAAATACGCGGTGCCGCCTTCGACCGCCACGCCACTGCGCACGGCAAAGGGTGAGACGAAGCGTCCGTCATTCGGGACAAGACGGTTCTCCGCACCTGCGGCGACGCATTTCCAGACGAGCTTGCCCTGCTCCGCATCAAGGCAATACACCGCGCCATCATCCGCCCCGGCAAAGACCCGGCCGTCCGCGAATGTCGGCGCCATGCGGATCGGCGCGTCGGCGAAAAACGTCCAGCGTGCCTTTCCGCTCGCCGCATCGAGGCAGCGCACGGCCTGCGCATTGGCCACTCCGACAAAGACGCGACCGCCCGCGACGGCGACGTTGTCGTAGCGGTCGAAAGTGAAACGCGTCTTGAGCCGCGCCCCTTTCGCATACTCGTTGTATTCGGCTTCCGCGGGCCATGCGGGCGCGACCGTCTGCGGCTGCGGCGGGAAAGACCACACCTGGGCGAGCGGGAGCGCGAGTTTTTCCTCCGTCACGCCGCTTCGCTGCGCGTCGTGCTGATACGCCGGCCAGTCGGCGGCGGAAAGTGGAACGGCGAGGATATAAGTGAGCGCGAGAAGTTTCACGGTGTGGCGAAGCCGACGGAGTTTTGATTTGAAAACCGGCAGGTGCAACCAGCACTCGATGCAGGCAGGAGGGCAAGGCCCCCGCCGGAGATGATCGAGAGCCAGCAGCCCGCCCGCGAACCCGCCATGCGCCTGCGTTCGCCGGTGGTGAGATCCCAAAAATACACCGCGCCCCTGTCGTAGTCCCAGTTGATGTAGTGGACGCAGTTCGCCGACGCCGACATGGTGCTGCAACCGCCGCGCGCGGGCAGGCCGGTGAGCACGGTTTTGCCGGTGGCGAGATCGTAGCCCACGGGCTCGGCGATCACTTTCCCCGCGACGATGACCGGGTGATACATGTGGCCGCCATGGTGGTTGCGACTCCACGCGTGGCTTTGCTCCCACGCCGACTGGCCGTCGCGGGCCTCGAAAGCGGAGACAAAATACCTGGCATCGCCGGAGACCGAGAGCACAAGCCGTTCGCCAGCGATGCTGAGGTACATCACAACGGGATTTTTCGAAGGCATCGTGAGCGGCTTTTCCCACAGCAGGCGGCCCGTCGCCGCGTCGAGCGCAACCATGAACGTGCTCTCGTAAAGCCGCGGCGAGGAGATGCGGCTCCTGGCTTCGTCCGCGAGTCCGGGCGTGCGCGATTCGATGAAGCAGATGCGCCCGCCACCGATGGCGATGGTGGAATTGATCATCATGCCATTGGTGTAATTCCACAGTTCCCTGCCGTCGTCCTTGCCCAGCGCAAAAATCCGGTCGCTGCATACCTTCGCGATGCTCGCCCCAGCGGGCTTGTCATACCAGAAGTCGGAGCTGCCTTTGTAATCCTTGAAGATCGAGTCGGGCCGGATCGCGGTGCCGATGAGCCGCAGGCCGTCGCTGGCCACGTAACCCCAGTCGCGCCCCGCCGGCGCGGAAAACATCCGCGCCATCGCACCGCTGCGCGCGTCGAGCCGCCACACACGGTCGCGCACGGCGACGAAAAGCGAGGTGTCGTCCGCGCACATGTTGCTCGAATCGCGCGGGAGATTGACGCGGCGCAGGCCGGGGATTTCGAGGTTCCAGAGCACACGCCCATTGTAGGCGTCCTGCGCGTAGATGCGGTCGTCGCCCTGTACGTAAAGCCGGCCGCCGGTGGTGAGCGGGGGCGGGTTGCGGCTCTGCCGGTCAATCATCCCGCGCGCGCCGGGCTGGCCGAACCACTGCACGCGCATGTCTTGCGCGACGATGTCCTGGTCGCCGCTGTTCGCAGTCTGGGCGGCATCACCGTAGGCGTGCGTCCATGCACCCGCGCCGGGCAGTGGCGGGCGCACGGATGGAGCGCCGCGGGCGAGCATCGTCACGCCGCCGGCGGGCCGCGCGACGCGTGCAAGCTCCGGCGAGGCAGTCACCGCTTTTTTGCCCGTGAGTCCATCGGAGGAGATGATGAGATTGAAGCAGTTCTTCGTGAACGGCAGCTTGTCCGTCGGCGTGTGCAGCAGCAGGAGGCGCGGGCCATAGACGCCCGCCGCGTCGAGCATCTGCCGCCCGCGCGCGATGGCGCCGGCATCGTCGGAAACGCCAACAACGGTCAGTTGCGAGCGACGGGCGAGCGCGAGCGCGAGGCGACCATCGCCGCAGCCGTAGTCGAGGCAGTAGCCGCGGGTCACGCCGGTGGTTTTCAAAATTTCATCGGCGAGCCGGCCGAACGTTTCATCGTCCGGCAGGTCAGTGGCGAGCGGCGGGATGGTGAAGTTGAAATTCGTATCGAACTGGAAACGCTCGCTGGCGATCTCCGCGGGGCCGTTTGTGCTTGGGATCGTGAAGAAATACTTCGTCTCCGGCTTCAGCCCGCCGAGCTTGAGCGCATGGGCCTTCACGGGCGCCGGGTCAGCCACGCGCGCGCCCGGCTTCGTGGTTTCGCCAAACTCGACGACCGACGGCGTGGCCTGCGCCGTCTCCCATTCCACGAGCGCGCTATCCGCGCCGGTGAAGCGCACGCGCGGGCTGACCTGCGGCGGTGCGGCGGGGCCGCTCTCCGCAGCCAGTGCCGGGCCGGCGAGCGCGAGGAGGGCGAGTGGGAGTGTGAGTTTCACGTGAGTGGTTGTGTTAGCGTGCCGTGTTATTCGGGCCTGGGCCGCGAAGCCAGTCGGGGATTTCGATTTTGCTGCTGCGGATGGCGGGTTCGTCGCCACGCCAGCGGAAGCCCGCAGCCTCGAAATGCCCGCGGTGGGCCTTGAAATAATCGAGGAGCCGCCCGGCGAGCTGACGCTGCGGCGAGCCGGCACGCAAGGCGAATGGCTGCACGGCTTTCGCGCCGGGATGGTCTATGACGATGAAGTCGAGGTGCCCGGTTTGTGTCTGCGCGTTCACGCGATAGACGATGGCGGCATCCAGCCCGCCCGCGCGCATCTGGGTGATGAGAAAATCGGCGGTCGGCACTTCCACCACGACATTCTTCCGCACAGTGTCGAGCAGTCCGACGCTGCGCAACATGCCCTGCGTCATGTAGCCGAGCGTGGCCTGTTCGGCGTTGCACAGGCCGACGCGGAGGCCGGGCTGCGCGAGCTCGGCGAGTGTGCGGACGTTGCGCGGATTGCCCGCGCGCACGACGATGCCGATCTCCGTCTCGGTGAGCAGCACGGCCTCCGGGAAATACTCCGCGACCGGCGGCACGAAGCAGAGATCGCAGGCGTAGTATGCATCCGGGAAATTCGGGGCGCTCGCGTCTCCCATCGTTTTCATCGTGGCGCAGAGCACGCCGCAGCCGTTGAAAACCGTGGTGATTTCCGCGCCCTCGCGGTCTGAGAATTCCCTGAGCAGCAGTTCGATTGCCGGGCGGTTCACACCGCCACTGTAGAGTGTGAGCACGGGCCGATCCGCCCAGCGATCCCCGCCCGCGAGCTGGAATCCTTGCTTTTGGAAAATCACGCCGCCTTTTTCCGGCGCGGCGAGATAGCGGGCGAAACGCAACGCGCCGGCGGACTGCGTGCAGGACGCGAGCACGGCGGCGGTGGCGTTCTCGATGCGCGCGGAAAGCTCGGGCACTTCGACCGCGGCGAGTCCGACGAATTGCGGCACGGTCGCATCCCACACGATGGCCGCGTCCACCGCACCGAGCGTGAGGTCGCTGGCGATGTCGGTGACGGTGGGCTTCATCACGGTCGCGTGCGCTGCGAGGACATCGTAGCCGGTGCCGAGCGCGGCCTTGGTCACCCGCCCGATGCTCGTGGCCTCGGGGTTTGTGAGCGCGACGCGCACATCCGCGCGCAGCAAATCGCCGAGCGCGCGGATGGATTTCGGATTGCCCGCGCGCACGGCGATGACGGGATGCTGGCGCACGAGCGGGATGCTCTCGCGGATCGCATCGGCCTTGCGCGCATCGGCGAGCGCGCCGTCATCCGCCGCGATGAAAAGATCGCCGCGCCGCGCCACGCGAATCGCGCTGAGCAGTGAGCCAGTACCGCCAAACTGCAACTGCACCTCGACGCCGGTCTCCCGCCGGTATTGCTCCGCGATGGCCTCGACCGGTTTTTTCAAACCCGCCGCGCAATACACGATGAGCGGCTCGCGGCCCGGCACGGACGCGGGATCGCGCTGCAGCAGGTAGATGGCGGCAAAGGCGAGCGCGAGTGCCGTGAAGATTGCGGCGAGTGCTTTCATCGGCGAATGCGCCGGCTCCACATAAACCACGCGGCACCGGCAAAGAGCATCGCCGCAACCGATAAGATGAGACTGCGTGGCGGGCGCGCGGGTGGGGGTGCGACGGAGGGTTGGAAAGTGACAGTCTCCACCGCGGGCGCGGTGCCGGCTGCGGCGGCGCTTCCGCCGGGCGCCTGCGAGCGGAGTTCGCGCTCCCAGTCAACGCCCATCAAAAGATCCCAGCCGGGATTGAGACTCTTCACTTCGCACGAGCAGGCACCGGTGAGAAACTGGCACGCTTCATCAAGCTTCTCGTTCGTCAAATGATCCCCCGCCAGAGTGCCGAGGACACGGCCGCGCCCGAAGACCGGCGCCACGAACGCCTGCCCCGCCGGCGGATGCCGCTGCGACCACGGGCCGCGGAGCATAGCGACGAGCACGGCCTCCGCGGCATCGTCGCGGCGCACGCGCAGCACGGAGAATTTCAGCATCAGCGGCGGGCCGGGGCCGATGCGGTCGTCAGGGTCGTTGGGATCGGGAACAGGCAGCTTCGTGACGGATTCGAGGTGGCGCAGCCGCGTTTCGAGCCGGGCCGCGAGCGCATCATCCTCGCCCTTGCGTCCGGATTCCACGAGCACCCATACCGCAGTATCGCCAGCAAGCAGACGGCGCGCGAGGTCGCGGCGCACAGGCGAATCCACCAGCGCACCCAGCGACTCATCGTTCAACTCGCCCGTCCATGCGGCGGAGGATTCCTCAAACGGAAAGAGGAGCCTTGCAGACGCCGCCCCGCGCCCGCTGATTTCGAAATTCAGCGCGCGATCATCGCGCAGGGCCTCGATTTTCGCCGCCAGCGCGCGGGCGGTGTCCGGCATCTCCAGCACATAGTCGTCAGCGTGCCAGCGTTCGAGCGCATAGCGGAAGACGGGCACATTGCACGCGAGCACCGTGCCGGCAAAACCCATCAGCACGCCGAGGCGCGCAACAAGCGACGGGAATCTGGAATTTTTCATGCCTGCAGGTGAGGTGATCCCCGTTATCCGGCCAGAGTTGATGGAAATTAAGCTATGGCGGAGAGGTGTGCGTTGGTGATGGATGGATGTGGTTTTGAGGTCAAGGTGGAAGGCGTGACTGGCACGGGAGGGGGCGCATTGCCTGCCGGGGCGGGTTGCCTGGTTCCGGGGGCATCTCAATTTTTCAGCGAGACAATGTGACGGAGCGCCAGTCGCGTTTCCCGCACGCTTCAGCCGCGGATGACGCGCCAGCGGGTGAAGCACTCGAGCCCTGCGGGGAGCATTTCCACGAGGCGGACGCGCGTGCTTTCCTGAAGGTAATCGCCCGCCATGCCGGTGAGGGTGGGCGCTCCTTTTCCACCGAAGATGCGCGGGCAGAGGGTGACGTGAAGTTCGTCCACGAGTCCGGCGGTGAGCAGTGAGCGCAGGAGGGTTCCGCCGCCTTCGCATACGACGCGTTTTACGCCGTAGTCCTCGCGCAGTGTGGCGAGCGCGACTGCGAGGTTCACTTCGCGGGAGAGGTGGAGGTAGATGTCGCAGATGCCCGCGAACTCGGAGACTGCGCGGGAGGGCATGCGCTTTGTCGTGAAGAGGACGGGGATGGGAAGGTCCGCGGTGAAAAAGCGCAGTTGCGGCGGGATGCGCCCGCTGTTGCTGAGGGCGACGCGGAGCGGATACGGGGATTTGCCGAGGCGGACGCGCGCGGCGCGGAGATCCGCGGCGGGCAGGCCGGCGCTCATCGTGTCGGCGGCGAGGGTGCGCGCACCGACGAGGACGGCGTCGCACTTTGCACGGATCTCGAGGAGGCGGCGCTTGTCGCGCGGGCTGCTGAAGTCGGCAGGGGTGCGATTGCGCGTGCTGATGCGCCCGTCGAGGGTGATGGCGAAATTGGCGGTGACGAAAGGGCGCGCGATCATGAACCGAGATGGGTGCCTTTGAACTGCGCGGTGCTCTCCGCCCTGATCGCCGCGCGTTCGCTCCGGCTGGGGCGGTAGAAAAGATAGAACACACCGCCGACCACGCCCCAGAACGCGATGCAAAAATAACCGAGCATCGAGATCGCCGGCGCAACACCGTGCTCGAGGTTTGCCAGCTTCGTGAGCATGTCGTCGAAAACTTTTTCGCGTGTGCCGAGTCCGCCGGGCGTGATGGGGAGGGCCGCGACCGTCTCGATGATCGGGAGCGCGGAGTAGAGTTCCAATGCCGTGGGCTTGCGCGGGCCGCTGTGTTGCATGGCGGCAGTCGCGCACCAGAACGTGGTGTAGTGCGCGGCGTGCGCGGCGATGGCGATCACGATTGCGGCAAGCGTGGCGAGCCATGAGCGGCCGTAGAGCGCGTAGGCTCCGGTGGTCTTCGCGAGGAATCCGCGGCCCGGCATTTTCTCCGGCAGTCGGTGCGCGAGACGCAGGCCGGAGATGGCTCCCGCGAGAAGAATTCCGAGCATGCCCGCGCCCAGCACGACAAGGCCGCTGATGACGAAATTCGTGCTCGTGGGATCCGAAGTCAGCCAGTCCCAGCGCAGCCACGTGACCGTGCCGGTGAGGATCGTAACGCCGATGAGGCCGATGAGGCGGTCCATCACCACGCTGAGTGCGGCGGAGGTTTTCCGCCCCACCGGTGCTTCTTTCAAGAGATAGTAGCCTTTCACCAAATCGCCGCCCGTCCCGCCGGGGATGAACAGGCTGAAAAAAAGTCCGACCATGAGCAGTCCGTAAAGCCGCCACCACGAAATGCGGATGCCCTGCACCCGGAGGAGAATCTGCCAGCGCAGGCCGGCGAGAAGTTCAAACACGCCGTAGGCGGCAATGCCCGCGCCGATCCACCACCAATCGGCGTGCAGCACCGCATCGCGAAGAGCCCGCTGCTTTTCCGGATCGTGAAACACCCACCACAGCAGGCCGGCGGTGATGCCACATTGCAGGAGCCAGAGAAAGGCGCGTTTCATTCCGGAGATTCAGCGCCGCGGGCGTCTCCCGCGGTGCGCCGCTGCACTAGACCGTGTGCGGAAACCGCTCCTTCCACTTCGCAAATGAGGTGGTGATTTCCTCCTTCGTCCTGCGCGGGCTCATCTCGAAAACGAACAGCATGTCCTGCGGGATCATCGGCATCAGCCTGTCGTACTCCACCGCTCCGTCGAAAGGCGCCATGTGATCGCGGCCCGGCCACTTGGTGTCGTGCAGATGGCAGCCGATGAGGCGCGGAGCGACCTTCTGCATCCATTCCACATGATCCAGGAAGCCGAGGTTGTGCTTCACCTGCACATGCCCGAAGTCGTGCCAGTATCCCGCCGTCGGCGCATCGAACTGATCCAGGACGACGAGCATCTCCCGCTCACTCGGAATCTCTTCGAAGCTGTGGCGGCTCTCGATCCCGAGCCGCACGCCGCTCATGTGCGCGTAGCGGTAGATGATCTTCAGCGAATCCATCGAACGGCGGAAGGCCGCGTCCTGCAGCGATTCGCGGCGCTTCACCGCTTCAAGTTTCGTCTGCAAATACGCCTTGCTCATGTGCATTCCGACCTCCGCCATGCGCACGAGTTTGCCGGTGTAGTCCCCGATCTCGACGCCGCCGAGGTGCATCACCACGCGATCCGTTCCGAGACGCTTCGCAAAATCAATGGTCTTGATCGTGTGCCGGATCGCGCGGTCCCGTTCGCCGGGGCGCTCCGCGGAAATTTGATAGCAGTCCGGAGAAGCGTGCGGGATCTCGGGCGGCAGCGGGCAGAAGTTGTGGAGGGAGGAAATTTTCACCTTCCCGGCCTCGACCATTTTCAGGATGCCCTCGACCAAAAAGAGGCGGATGCCATGCCCGAGTTCGACGGTGTCGAAGCCGAGATCGAGGATTTCTTGGATCATCTCGGCGCCGTCTTTGTGTCGGCCCGAGTTCCAGCAGGTGGAGAAACTAATCATTCCGTGGCGGGCGAAAATAGCGACGACTTCGATTTAGGCAAACTCACTTTGCCCAGGCGATCAGACGCAGTTCGTGCGGCTGCGTGAGATGGGGGTGTGTGGGAATGACGCGCACGCTCAGCCCGTAGCTGCCACTCTCCGCCGCGGGGATGACGCCGGCGAACCGGTAGGCGCCTTCGCCGAGTCGCTCGACACCGGCGAGATCCACGGTGATCGGATGCGCGATGTCGGCGTTCACGTTTTCCCCGTAGCACGCCTGCACCCGCACAAACTCCGGCTCGATCGGGCCGAGCATGACCCGCGCGCTGACCTCGACCGAGTCGCCGACGACGACGTTCATTCCGTTGCCCGTGCGCAACTCGATCGCACCGACTGAGACATGCGGCCAGTCTTTGCGGATCGCCGCCTTCCACCGGCTGAGTTCCGTGGCATTGGCGCTGCCATTGGCGCTCAGGATCGCGTGGCGTTTCGCCGCGGGCTCGTAGAGGCGCGCGGTATATTCGGCGACCATGCGGTGCGTGTTGAAAACCGGCACGATGGTGCGGATGGACTCGCGCATCAGATTGATCCACGCGAGAGGGAGCCTCCCGTCCGGCTTGGCGTAGTAAAGGGGCAGGATCTGCGTCTCGATCACGTGGAAGAGGCTCGCGATGTCCACCTCGTCCTCGAATGCGGGATCCGGCTGATGCGTGCTCTCGGGGATTTCCGCGCCGATGGCCCAGCCGTTTTTTCCATTGTGTCCCTCGCACCACCATCCATCGAGAACGCTGAGATTCATGCCGCCGCTGGGCGGCAGTTTCATCCCGCTCGTGCCGCTGGCCTCCAGCGGGCGGCGCGGGTTGTTCAGCCATAAATCAACGCCTTGATAGAGCCTGCGGCCCACGCAGTGGTCGTAGTCCTCGACGAAAACGATCCGCCCCTCGAACTCGGGCAGCCGGGTGAATTTGTACACCTCCTGGATGAATCGCTTGCCGGGTTCGTCCTTCGGATGCGCCTTGCCGGCGAAGACGAATTGGACCGGACGCTCGGAATTATTGAGCAGCTTCAAGAGGCGCTCACGATCGTGGAAAAGCAGTGTCGCCCGCTTGTAGGTGGCGAAGCGACGCGCGAAGCCGATGGTCAGCACGTCGGGATCCAGCAGCATCGAGAGCGCCCGCATCTTCTCGGGGCTTTCGCCCAGCCGCTTCCGCTGCAGGCGCACACGCTCGCGGATGAACTCGATCGTCCGCACCTTCTCCTGCTGGTGCGTGTCCCACAGCACGGCATCGGGAATGTCCTGCACCTTGCGCCAGAAATCACGATCCGTGAGGTGCTCCTCCCAGCCCGGCAGATACTTTTCATAGATGCGGATGAAATCCGGCGAGGCCCACGTCTTCGTGTGGATGCCGTTGGTCACGCTGGTGATCGGCACCTCCTGCACCGGGACACCGCTCCACACATCCTGCCACAACCGCTGCGAAACCCGTCCGTGCAGCGCGCTCACGCCGTTCGCATGGCGCGATGTCCGCAGCGCGAAGACCGTCATCGAAAACGGTTCGTGCGGCTCCTTCCGCGTCTGCCCGAAGCCCGCGAGCGTCTCGAAATCAATCCCCACATCCGCCGGATAGCCGCCGAAATATTTCCGCATCAGATCCAGCGGGAACGCATCATTCCCCGCCGGCACCGGAGTGTGCGTGGTAAAAACGTTCGCCGCCGCCGTCGCCTGCAACGCCGAGTAAAAATCCAGGCCGTCCTCCCGCACCCGTCGCCGGATCAATTCCATCGAGATGAACGCCGCATGGCCTTCGTTCAAATGATGCACCGCCGGCTTGATCCCCATCGCGCTCAGCGCGTGGATGCCGCCGATGCCGAGCACGATCTCCTGCTTGATCCTCATCTCGTGATCGCCGCCATAAAGCTGCGCCGTGATCCCGCGGTCATCCGGCGAATTTTCCGCGAGGAACGTGTCGAGCAGGTACAACGGAATCCGCCCGACCGCGAGCTTCCACACCTTGGCCGCCACCTCCTGGCCCGGCATCGCCACGCGCACGAGCAACGGGTTCCCCGCGGCATCTTTCACTTCCTGCACCGGGAGGTGGGAAAAATTCTGGTTCAGCTCGAGGCTCTCCTGCCACCCGTCCTTGTTGATCTGCTGCTTGAAGTATCCGTGGCGGTAGAGGAGCGACACGGCAACGAAGGGAATATCGAGATCGCTCGCGGATTTGCAGTGATCCCCCGAGAGAATCCCGAGGCCACCCGAGTAATTCGGGAACGACTCGTGGAACCCGAACTCCGCGGAAAAATAGGCCACCGGCCCGCTGAGGGCGTTCCCCTTCCGCGTCTTCCACCACGTATCCTCGCGCTTCATATACGCCCGGAAACGCTCGGCCACCCCGTTCATCTCCCGCAGGAAGTCATCGTTCTCCGCGATCTCATCCAGCCGCGATTGACGCGCGAGCTGCAGCAACCTCACCGGGTTGTGATTCGTCGCATTCCACGATGCCGGGTCCACGTGGCGGAACAGCGCGCGCGCCTCCGGCTCCCATGTCCACCATAGGTTGGTGGCCAGTTCGCGAAGCGGTTCGAGTGCCTTCGGGAGTCTGGGGACGACGTTGAATGTATGAATCGGCTGCATGTTCCGCTCTCTTGTTTTTCGCTGTGTTCTCGCCCCAGGGAATGGAAACCCGAGGACGCTATCCATGCCGCGCTCGCGCGCGCAAGCGGGGAATTGCCGCGTGAGCATCGCTGGACAGAATTGCCCCACCCGCTATCCCGGCCCGGTGCAAAATCCCGCAAACGAGAGAAAGCGAATCGTCGTCACCGGCATCGGTGTCATCGCGGCCTGTGGCATCGGGCGGGACGCCTTCCGCGAAGCGATCCGCGCGGGCCGGAGCGGCATTCGCCCGATCACCAGCTTCGACGCTGGCACATGCGCCGCGCGTTGCGCCGGCGAAGTCCGCGACTGGCGCGGCGCGGATTTTTTCCCCCCGCACAAGCTCAAGCGATTCGACCGTTACGTGCAGTTCGCCGTCGCGAGCGCCATGCTCGCGCTCGATGACGCCGCCCTGCCGTGGAGCCGCGAGCGGCCGCAAGCGCGGATCGGCGTCAGCTTCGGCACGGGCCTCGGCGGCATCTCGCACGCCGAGCAGGAGCACGGGCGTTTTTTGAAAAAGGGAATGCGCGGCGTGAACCCCGCGCTCGCCCTCCAGGTGTTCGGCGGCAGCGCGCACAGCAACATCGCCATCGAGTTTGGATTCCGCGGCCCCTGCGCCACGCAGTCGAATTCCTGCGCCAGCGGCGTCATCGCCGTCGGCGAGGCAATGCGCTACCTGCGCGACGGGTGGGCCGATGTGATGATCGCCGGCGGCGCGGAGGCACCGCTGTGCCCGCTCACCTTCTCCGCGTTCGATTTCATCAAGACGATGTCGCGCTGGCAGGGCGAGCCTGCGGCGCTCGCGTGCCGGCCATTCGATGCGAGGCGCGATGGTTTCGTGATGGGCGAGGGCGGCTGCTCCCTCGTGCTCGAGACGCTCGAACACGCCGAGCGCCGCGGCGCGGACATCTACGCGGAACTGACCGGCTACGCGATGAACAACGACGCCTTCCACATGACATCCCCCCTCCCCTCCGGTGAAAGCGTGATCGCCTGCATGGAAGCCGCGCTGCGCGACGCCGGGACAAGCCCCGCGGAAGTCGGCTACATCAACGCTCACGCAAGCAGCACCCAGCTCAACGACGCAAACGAGGCCATGTGCATCCGCGCCGTCTTCGGCGACACCCCGCCGCCGGTCAGCGGCACAAAACCCTACACCGCGCACCCGCTTGGCGCATCCGGCGCGATGGAAACCGCGATCTGCTGCCTCGCCCTCCGCGACCAATGGCTCCCGCCCACGCTGCACTATGAAACCCCCGATCCCGCATGCGATCTCGACATCATCCCCAACATTGGCCGGGACGCCAAAATCCGCGTCGCCCTCAACAACGCATTCGGCTTCGGCGGGGCAAACTCCACGCTCGTCCTCCGGTCAATGCGGTAAAGCCCCGAAAACCCTGGCGGCCGGCGCTCCCACTACAAAGCGCCGACCGCCCTCCAACCAAACCCGGCGGAAAAATAATCACGTTCCGCCAATTCGCAAATGGGGACACAACATTTTCATCTTTTACCCTGCCCCGCCGGGCGCATCTCAGCCTTTTGCAGGTCGCTCTCTTACTTCTTACTCATGCTCTTGCTCATGCTCTTGCTCATGCCGCCCGCAGCGGTGCTCAAAAGCTGAGATGCACCCCGCCACGCCCCCTTCCCAGGAGCCCCACGCTCCGAAAAGAGTTCTTCTTTTCTAACCATCGCGGCGCTGCCAGATTCATCCGATGCCTATGGTTCACTGCCTTTCCAAAGCTCATGTCCTGCTCCCCATCCTGCTGACTGCCGCCACCGCCAGCGCGGAAATCACCACGGCGAAAATTGATTTCAACCGCGACATCCGGCCCATTTTTTCCGAGCACTGCTTCGCCTGCCACGGCCCGGACTCGAACAAGCGCAAGGCAGAACTGCGCTTTGACCGCAAGGAGTCGGCCTTTGGCAAGGCGGAGTCCGGCGAGATCGCGGTGGTGCCGGGGTCGCTGGAAAAGAGCGAGTTGATCCGCCGCATCACGACGACGGACAAGGACGACGTGATGCCGCCGGCCAAGGAGCACAAGCCGCTCAAGCCCGCGCAGATCGAGTTGCTCAAACGCTGGGTCAAGGGCGGCGCGGAGTGGACCGGGCACTGGGCGTTCGAGCCGGTGAAACAGCCGCCCGTGCCGACGGTCGCGGGCACGATAAATCCCATTGATGCCTTCGTCCACACGCGGCTGAAGCTCGAGGGGCTGTCGCCTTCACCCGAGGAGGAAAAGGCACGGCTGATCCGGCGCGTGTCGCTCGACCTGACCGGCCTGCCGCCGTCCATCGCCGAGGTGGATGAGTTTGTGCAAGACAGCGCGCCCGGCGCTTTCGAGAAAGTCGTGGACCGACTGCTGAAGAGCCCGCATTTCGGCGAGCGCCTGGCTGTGCCGTGGCTCGATCTCGCGCGCTACGGCGACACCAGCGGCTACCACAACGACTCGCTCCGCGACATGTGGCTCTGGCGCGAATGGGTCATCAACGCCTTCAACGCGAACATGCCTTTCAACCAGTTCACCATCGAGCAGATCGCCGGCGACCTGCTCCCAAAAGCCACCATCCAGCAGCAGGTCGCCAGCGGCTTTCACCGCAACGTGATGACCAGCGACGAAGGCGGCATCATCGAGTCCGAGTACCTCAATCTCTACGTCGTTGATCGCGTGGCCACGACCGGCGCCACCTGGCTCGGCATGACCGTCGCCTGCGCGCAGTGCCACGACCACAAATACGATCCCATCAGCCAGCGCGACTTCTACCAAGTGTACGCCTTTTTCAACAACGTCCCCGAGACCGGCAAGGACGGCGTGCGCGACCGCAACCCGAAGCCGTTCCTCAAAGTGCCGCTGCCCGCGCACGAGAAGGAACTCCAGCGCCTCGACGGCGAAATCGCCGCCGCGGAAAAGGCCTTGCAGGAATTCAACCGCACACTCCCCGAGAAGCAGCTCGCGTGGGAAAATGAAACCGCCAAAGCCGCGGAGCCGAAGGGCCCGGTGGTGCGCTTCCCCCTCGATGCCGGTGGCAACGGCACGAGCGACACCGGCGCGGCCATCACCGCGACCGCACAGGGCGATGGCACATTCGTGGACGGCACGATCGCGAAGGGCTACGAGACGAAAGGCAAAGGCTGGCTCGAATATGGCGACAAGCTCGGCTTTGAAAAAGACCAGCCCTTCAGCGTCTCCGCATGGGTGCGCCCCGAGGCGCCGGGCGGCACCGCGTTTGGCAAGCGCGACGGCACGGATCTCGCCGGCGGATGGGAGGTCGAATTCAAGGGCCTCCGCCCTGGCTTCCGCCTCGTCCAGAAATGGCCCGCCGACATCCTCCACGTCGAAGCCGAGAAAGACATCTCCGCAAAGGCCCTCTCCCACCTCGCCTTCACCTGCGACGGCTCCGGCAAGGCCGCCGGCGTGAAGCTCTTCGTCAACGGCGAGCCCATGAAGCTCCTCGTCCGCGCCGACAAACTCAGCGGCTCGATCAAGTCCGACGCTCCCTTCCGCATCGGCCGCCGCGGCGGCGACGCCTCGCCATTCCACGGCGTCGTGGACGACCTCCGCATTTACAGCCGCGCCCTCGCGCCCGCGGAAATCGCAAGCCTGAACCTCGCCGCCATCGCCGCCATCGCCCCCGCGCAGCGCAAGCCCGAGCAGAAGGAACAGCTCCAAAAAACCTTCCTCCAAAAACTCGGCACCAGCAGCGCCACCTTCACGAAGAAAGTGGACGAGCTGAAAAAAGCGAAGGGCGGCATCGAGAAAGCCATGCCCAACACCATGGTCATGGCCGAGATGGACAAACCGCGCGACACCTTCATGAAAGTCCGCGGCGCCTACGACCAGAACGGCGACAAGGTCACCGCCGCCGTCCCCGCCTTTCTCCCCCAGATCCCCGCCCGCGCCGACAGCAAGCCGCTCAACCGCCTCGACTTTGCCCAGTGGCTCGTCTCCCCGCAGCAGCCCCTCACCGCCCGCGTCACCGTGAACCGCTGGTGGGCCATGCTCTTCGGCACCGGCCTCGTGAAAACCGCCAACGACTTCGGCTCCCAGGGCGAATGGCCCAGCCACCCCGAACTGCTCGACTGGCTCGCCGCCGACTTCATGCGCGACTGGGACACCAAGCGCGCCATCCGCCAGATCGTCCTCAGCGCCACCTACCGCCAGAGCGCCAAAGCCGCGCCCGCCCTCCTCGCCCGCGACAGCGAAAACCGCCTCCTCGCCCGCGGCCCCCGCCAGCGCCTCGACGCCGAGATGATCCGCGACAACGCCCTCGCCATCGCCGGCATCCTCAACCCCACGCTTGGCGGCAAAAGCATCAAGCCCGCCCAGCCCGCCGGCACCTGGGAGATCAACGAAATGAGCGGCTACAACTACCAGAAATCCACCGGCGCCGACCTCTACCGCCGCGGCCTCTACGTCTATTGGCGGCGCTCCACCGTCTATCCATCCTTCGTCACCCTCGACGCCCCCACCCGCGAGTTCTGCGTCGCCCAGCGGGCGAAAACCAGCACGCCCCTGCAATCCCTCGTCCTCATGAACGACCCCGTCTTCGTCGAAGCCGCCCGCGCCTTCGCCCAGCGCATCCTCCAGCAGGGCGGCACCGACGACCCCTCACGCCTCGCCTTCGCCTGGCGCGCCGCCCTCGCCCGTCCGCCTTCGGAAAGCGAGCGCGCCATCCTCGACCGCACCCTCCAGCGCCAGCTCGCCACCTACAGTCAGGACAAGGAAGCCGCCAAGAAACTCGCCAGCGTCGGCGACCTCCCCAAAGCCCCCGGCCTCGACGACACCCAACTCGCCGCCTGGACCGCCGTGGCCAACGTGCTGCTGAATCTGAACGAGACGATCTCGAATTGAGATGAAAAGGTGGATGCTCCAGTCACGAAATCTCGCGCAGCGTAGCCTGCCCCTGAAGCGGTCACGCAATCGCGCGCTGGCGTTCATCTTCCTTAGATGCTTACCTTAGCCACCGTATGACCGTCATCGAAACCATCGTCCGCGGAGTCCAGAGCCTGCCGCTGCGCGAGCAGGTCGAAGTTGCACGCTATGTCCACCGCCTCAACGCCAGTGCGCAGAGCGAACGCACCGCCGTGCTCCAGCGCACCTACGGCGTCCTGAGCGAAACCGACGGCGAAGCCTTCGAGCAAGCCATGCACGACGCCCGCCGCGTGGAAGCACATGGCTGATCGTGCCGCCGGCATCCTGCTAGACACCAGCGTCGTCGTCGCCCACCTGCGCGGCCAGATCGACATCCGGGCGCTGACCGTGCCCGCTGAACCGCTTTTCCTCCCGCTCGTCGCCCTCGGCGAACTTCACCCAGGCCTACCTCGGATTCACGACGAGTGCGGTTCGACTCAATGGTGGCAAGACCGTCGGCGCCCTCGTGTTCAACACGACCACCGGGGGTGGCTATACGATCGGGGCTAACCCGGGCCTCCTGACGGATGTCCTGACACTCGACAACGGCGGTACCGCCACGGTGACGGTGACCAGCGGCACCCATGAGATTGCCGCGCCGGTGGAACTGGCCAACCTGGCCACGACGGTGCTCGTGACCAATGGCACCGATGTGCTGACCATGAGCGGGATCATCACCAAGACAGCCGCTTCCAGCACCCTGACCAAGACCGGGGACGGCAAACTGAACCTGAACGGCTCAACCATGGACATCGACAACCTTGCGGCCACGGACGGGACGACCAATGTGAATGGCACCCTCGGCAGCGGCTCCACGGACGTGAACGTGAGCGGCGGGGCGGGCACGGTGCTGGTCTTTGGCCTCGTCAGCCAGACGCTCGACGAGCTGAACATCGGGGCGGAGTGCCCGTCGTGTTGGAGGACGGCCCAGCCAAGGGAGCTGTGGCCTACGTCGAAGGCGAGATGCAGATCATTCATGGGAATCTTTGGTTGGATGGCGCCCGCGGCTCATCCACGGGAACCGGCGCGGAGTGTGATCCGCCCTCGCGCTCAGGCGAGCAAAACTTTTGCTTGCACTCGGCGCATCCCGGAGGCGTCATCCATGCGGACTCAAGACAAAGTTAGATAGCGCAACCCGCTTCACTGCCCGCAAGGCGCCTCCGCAAGGGGGATAATCCGAAAGGAGAAGGCACATCGTGGTCAAAAGCGTTCTCTATAAAACAAAGGCCGGTGCCGACGGGTGCCGGCCTTTGTGTTTGCAGAGGCAAGCTCATCACGCCCACCGAAACCCCACGCCTTCTTCTCCAGCATCACCGCGGCATCTCATCCGGCGGCGGCGGAGCCGGCTCAGCGGCTGGTCGCCCGCACGCGCACGAAGAATTGCGACGCTCCGACCGGCGGAGAGATGCGCCAGGTCTGCGTGAGAAGCGTCCCGGCCTGGCTCGATGCGATGAGTGTCGCGGCAACGGGATTGAATGCCGGGAGGTTCGTCGCCGTTTCGATCGAAAGCACCGCGTCGTCCGCATTGAGCAGCGATGAGAACGTAAGCAGGCAGGTGCCGGCAGGCTCGCGCTGGAGGGCCATGACGGCGGCATCCGGCGTGGCATCGCTCCTTCCGAGCGTGTACTCGAGGAAGGCGTTGAGGCCGTCGCTGTCCGCATCATCGGTCGGCGTGCCGGTGAAAGTCGCGGCGTCGCTCGCGGAGGGATTGCCATTGGCCGTGGCGCTCGCGCGCCACGAGGATGCCACGTTCCGGTCGAGCGGGAAATTCGGCGCGATGGCCACGAGCGAATGGCCGCCGCCATCGGCATTGTCCGGCCAGGGGAGATCGTCGCCGTATGCAAACGACTGGATCACCGCGCCGGTCGCATCGCGGAGCGTGACGGTCTCGCCGCTGTTCACAAGCCCATCCGCGGGGCCGTAGGCACCGGCGACGCGCGGGCCGTTTCCATAGCGCGCCCGGAACGCGGCGACGTGGCGGACGACGTGGATATATTCGCCGGCGGCCAGCGTGGTGGTGGCGGGGAAAATGTAATCCACCCCGGCGGTGAAAGCGCAGCCGGTGATATCCAGAGGCTGCGTGCCGATGTTGCGCAGTTCGATGAATTCGAAGTCGTCATTGTCGGAACTCGCCGCGGCCTCTCCGCCGACGGGGTCCGCGGGGTTGTAGTGAAGCTCGGTGATGCGCAGCGAATCGCGCGGCACTGGCGCGGGCAGCGTGCTTGTGATCGTGATCGTGTCCGTCCCCACCTGCACACCGGTGTGATCGTAAGCGGCTAGCGTGAGCGGATTGGTGCCAAAGTTGAGCGCAACGTCCGTCTGCCATGCGGTGTCGCTCGTCCATGTCAGCGGCATCGCCGCCCCCGTGTCGCTGCGGCGGATTTCGCGAACGTTCACCCAGCCGCCGCCGGCGAGTGTGGTGCTGGCAGTGCCAACGGAAAAATCCGCGCCGCCGTTCGTGGTGATGGCGAATGCGACATTTGCAGGCAGCTGCGCCAGGACGGAAGTGCGGCGGGAATCAATGTAGGAGGCATTGCCCGTAAACGACTGCCCGACAACGCTGCCGTAGTGCGCGAGCCACGGCGTCATGTAGGCGCTGTTGAAGACGGTCTGGCAGAGGTCGTGCAGATGGCCGTAATAGGCGTGCCGTGCGCCGGGAACGGAATTCATCACGCGGAGAAGATTGCCGCCGACGAGAATCGCCGGGCTGTTGCTGGCGGCGCTGTGGACAAAATCCATGTCCCACGCGAGCGCGGAGACATCCATGCCGTCACTCGGCACATGGACCCGCAGATTGTGCTGGAGGCCGCCTGTCATGTAAGCGTCGCCGATGCCGAACAGGGAATAGATCGCGGCGCAGCGCATCCACTCATCCACGTCCATGCGCGCGGCGATATTCGCGGCGAAGGCCGGGCTCGTGTCGCCCATCGCCTGACAAAACGGGATGAGCCCCGTGAAATCATCCCGACGACCGCCCGCGCGTGGTTCGAGCTGGCCGCGGTATTGCTCCTTGTCGGCTCCGAGATTCGTGAAATCCGAAAACACATGCGCCGCGAGCGGCACCGGGTTTTTCAGGCTCTCAAAGTTGCCGTCGGTCGTGGTGGCGGGCTCGTAGGTGATGTCGAGATTGAAGACGGTGCCGTCGCCGCCAAACTGCGAGGACACAAATTCCCCGCCGTATCCGGCCATCTGCAAAATCGCGGTGCCGGTGTGGGTGCCATTCGGCGCGATGAAATAGATGAGGTCATCGTAAGTGCAGGGCACGCCTGCGCGATTAAAGAGATGTTTCACGTAGATCTCGTGCTGCTGCCGGACGACGGGGCCGCGGCCGCTGCGGTCGATGTTCACGTTATTGTGCAGTCCGCGGAAAAGGCGGTCCGCGGGAAAGCCGACATCATAGCCGACGTAGTCCTCGCCATCGCTAATGCGGCCCGCGGCGGTGCCCTGGAGGCGCACCCCGACGTCGTAAAAAACTTCGCCGCGGCGATAGACAGCGGTGCCTCCAATGCGTGCATCGCTCAGGCGGTTCAGCGTCGCGAGCAGGTTCGTCGAATCGGCGGGGAGCATGATGACGCGCAGTTCGTGCGCGCTCAGCGCGGTGCCTGCACCGTCGTTCACGAGGTAAAGGGCGCGCGAATTTGCGCCACCGGCGGGGAGCACGGAAGTCGCGGCGGCGTTGTCCGCGGCTTCGACGTAGAACTGCACGATCGTTCCCGCGGCGTGTCCGGGGATTTGTGCGGAGAAAGTGCTGCCGCTCGCGGTCATCGGCACACTTGCAAACGTGGCGCTCCCGTTCAGCGCGTAGCGCAACGTGAGCGAGGCGACGCCATCGGGATCGCTCGCGGTCGCGCTCACGGTCACGGGCGCGCCGGCATTTGGGATGACGGGGGAATGCGCAAGGCCGGTGAGCGTCGGGCCGAGGTTCGCGACGGCGCGGGAGTTCACCGCCCCCGGCGTGCCGATGCGGGTCGCCATCGTCAATTCAATCGTGCGCGCGAGGCGGGAGTAATAGGCACGGCTGTTGAGCTGGTTGTTCCCGGAGAGCCAACGCGCGCGGAAACTGACCGTGTAAGTTTGTCCGTCCACGAGCGCCGTGTTGCCCACGTAGGAAGTCTCGACGTGGTTGTGGTTCCACGAAAACGCGCCGGTTGACCGGATGTGCAGCACGTGATTCCCCGGGTTGCCCGGCTCCGGCTCGATCGCGCTCGTTCCGTGGTTTCCGAGCAAGCGCCATTTGTTGGTGAGCGATTCGAAGTCGCCGCCCTGGATGTGCTGTTGCGAGTTGCTCACGCGCACGACGCTTACGTCATCCACGAGGCACTCCCCGCCGTCGTGCAGACCGAGGCGGAATTCATTCCAGAGCGTCTGCCCAAAGGTCTGCCCGGCCACGAGCGTGTAGCTGATGTTTTGCCACGCCGCATCGCTGCTTTCATCGCTGGCCGCCCACGCGGAGCCGATCGTGTTGTCCACGCGCGGGTCGCGCAATTCCAGCGAAGCGCCACCGCCATCAGCCGTCTCGGGCCACGCGCCGCCGGTGAAGTAGCGCGTCTCATCGGCGGGATTTCCGTTCGCGTCCTTGAGCGTGATCCGTTCGCCGTTGTTGGAAAGTGAACCCGAATAATTGCCGATGATCCGCGTGCTTTGCTCAGGCCATTTGGCCGTCAGCGCCGCCGCGTTTTTTGCCACCACGAGATACGCGCCGGGATCGAGCGTCGTGCCCGCGGGGAAGGTAAACGACACCGCGTCGTCGAGCTTCCAGCCGGCGAGGCTCACGGACGATCCGCCTTTGTTAGACACCTCGATCCACTCCTCGGGGTTTTCCGTGATCGGCACGGCTGGCACCGCAGGCGAGACAAGGGTCACGGCGGAAAGCCGCGCGCCGCACACCATATCGTTGCTCGATGGCACCTGCTGATGGACTTCGATCGAAAGCCGGTTGACGCCCGCTTGCAGGTTCAGACCCGCGATGGGGATGAAGATTGACGAGCTGAGCACGGCATTTCCCACGCTCGGACTCGTCCCCGTCGCGAAGGAAAACCCGGCAGGCAAATTGAAGCGCGCGGACGTGATCTCGACGCCGTTAATGTAAAACGCCGCGCCGTCGTCGATGACGTGTTCGAGTCGCAATTCCACCAGCGTCGCGAGCTGTTGCGCAGTGAGCGTGAAGTCGGTCTCGAAATAATAAGTCGGCGCATTCGACGAGAGGAACGGCGTGCGCAGCACATCCGGCAGCACCGCGGGTGTCGTCTCGAAACCGAGCAGCGCCTGTCCGCTCAGCCAGTCGCCGCCGACCGGATGCGCGCTCTGCGCCCACGTCGCGCCGAGGTTGATGTTGCTGCGGTTGTAGCGCCAGGTCGCATCGAGCGGGATGACCACCGCGGTAGCCGTGACCGCGGGAATTTCCGGCACACCGGGATTTGGCGGGAAATGATACATGATCTCGCTGAAGACGACATTCTGCTGAAACGCGAACGTGTTTTCCGCGCCGAAGGTCGCCGCCGTGGGCGTGAACATCTGCCCGCCGGAGCGCGCGCGGACGGTCGTGCGCGCGACGACGGCATCCAGCAGGGTTCCACCTCCCGACGAGAGTAGAAAAACGCGGTCGCCATCCACGGGTCGGAATCCCAACTGCGTTTCGTCAAAAACAACGAACGCGCCGGGCGCGAGGCTCGTCGCCGGGAGCGTGAAGGCGCCCAGCTTCATCCCGCCAAGGCTGACCGGCGAGGCTCCCTCGTTTTTCAACTCAATCCGGAAAAGCGCGTCGCCGGTGCCGCCGATTTCATTGATGACGATCCGCGTGTCGGTTGGCAGCGGCAGGATTTCCTGCGAACTCAGCGAGAGATCGAAAACGAGATCGGGAAGGCGCGGGCCGTAGAGTTCGATTTCATCGACGCAGATTCCGTTGGTCGAACAGATCATCCGGATGCCGGTCGCGGAGACGGCTGGAAATTCATAGCGGTGCCGCCGCGACGGCAGGCTGAAAAAGGGCGTGGAGGCTCCCGCGTAGGTCAGCGTGTTGATCGTCGTCCACGAACCATCCGGCGTGGCGGCGGAGGGATTTGGGACCGTCGTGTATTGGATTGTGTAGGTGCCGTCGGTGCGGTCGGTGAAGCCGCCGGTGTTGTCGCGACCGAAGGCGAGGCCCGCGACCATGACCGGTGTCGCGCCGAGATTGATGCCGCAGAAACTGTTCGTCGAATTTCCGATCCAACTACTCGAGTTGCCGTAGGTGCCGTTGTTGAGGCGATCGATGGTGTGGGTGTCGGGGTAGCCGGGGAGCAGATCCTTGGCAAAGGCCACGGACCCGCGGCTGGCCAGCGCGAGATTCGCCGATGCGTCCATCGTGCCGCCTTCCTCCACTCGCGTGAGCACCGGCGGCAGAGCGCTGTCGGGCGGAGCGTCGTGCAGCGAGACGGAGAGCGTGTTGGAGCCGGCGACGAGGAACTGCGCGGGCAGCGGGATCGTCGCGAGCGCCGCATTGCCCACGGCGGAAACCGCGCGCGTCGCGGCCGTCACCGGGCCCCCGGGCATGTTCTGCCGCGCGATTTCAGTTCCGTTCAGGTACACGACCGCGCCGTCGTCGATCAGGACTTGCGCGGATAATTGCGCCCTCGCCGGATCGCCCGTGAAGGTGAATGTCTTTTGCAAATAGCAGACCGGATTCGCCGTCGTCGCGGGATCGAGCAGCACCGTGCCGACGCTGACCGGCGGCGGCGTTTCATCGAACGCGAAAGCTCCGGTGCCCGTCTGCCAGCCGCCCGCACCCGCCGTGTAATTCGTCTGCGCCCAATTCGCCCCGAGATCCGCGCCCTGCTGATAAATCCAGCCGCTCCCGAGGCCGATCAGCGTCTGCGGCGGACCGAGCAGCGGGCCATCGGGAAAATTGCGGACGCCCGCCGTGCCGCCCGTCTGCCAGCTCGCCGTCCACGCTTCCGGATCGGC
This sequence comes from Prosthecobacter debontii, assembly GCA_945861385.1. Classification (GTDB taxonomy): domain Bacteria; phylum Verrucomicrobiota; class Verrucomicrobiia; order Chthoniobacterales; family Chthoniobacteraceae; genus SXWH01. Next base: position 8,090 of record CAMAUI010000026.1, on the reverse strand, counting down.
GCTGTTGCCGCCGGGAAGGCGCTTCGACAGCGTCGCCCCCGAGCCATCCGGCCCGAAAGGCCACTGCCCGCCGTCGGCGTAGGACAACTCGTCCATCGTGCGCCCGCTCAGATTTTTCAGCCGGATCGTCTCCCCCGAATTGTCGAGGCTGCCGGTCCACGGACCGATCGAGCCCGGCACGGATGCGGTATTGCTGGAAACGAGGAGATACCCGCCAGCCGCGATCGTCGTCCCGGTCGGGAAGGTGAAATTCACCCCGCCGGTAATCTCCCATCCCGACAGATCCATGTTCACCGCCATCTCATTGTGCAGCTCGATCCACTCCGCCCCGCCCATGCCCGCCGGGTTGTACATCACCTCGTTGAAGACGGTCGTCGTGTCGGACGCGCGCGCGGTCGTGAGTGCGAAGGCGAGAGACGCGGCGAGAAGCGGGAGGATTTTCATGCGGGTGTGGGATGAGTTCTGCGCGTCACATTCCAGCAAGAGCACGCGCCCTCCCGTGATCGAGAGGGCGCGTGATCTTTTCGGGAAAAAAATGGAACGCCGACCTACGCGCGCCGACGACGCGCCGCGAGCAGCGAGAGCATTCCACCGGCGAGCAACGCCGCGCTGCCGGGCTCGGGCACTGGAAGCGCACCGTAGAGTTCGATCTCGTCAATGGCCGTGCCACCGCCGATTCCCGTGGTCGGGACCAGGATGCGCATCCCCATCGCGAGAATGCCGCCATCACCGGCGCTCAACTCGAACTCATGGCGGAAGAAGGGAGTAAAGCCGCCGCCGAGCGCGGTGTCGTCGCCGTAGTTGTAATCGACGCTGCCGACCGTTTCCCAAGAGAGCCCGTCCAGCGTGCGCTGGATCGTGTAGGTTCCCAGACTGCGGTCGGTCGCCTGACCACCACAGCAATCACCATTCGCCACGTCCAATCCATTGTCCCGGCCCCACGCGATGGACGTAATTTCGTAGATGTCTTCGAGCAGCACTCCGGCGTGGAAAGGCGCAGGATTGCCGTCTCCGCCGATCCACGAGTTCGAGTTTCCGTAAAGCCCGTCGTTGAGATTGTTGGTCACATGAAACGGCACCCCAATTTGCGGCCCGAGATCCCCGGAGGAAATCGGCACCGCTGCGTTGGCCGCGAGCGCCAGATTGTTCGGCACCACGCGGCCGGCGCTGAAGTTGTCGCCATCATTGCCATCCCAGCTCACGGAGAAACCGGGGACCGAATGGGTGAGAATCGGAGGTGTGATGGTGACAGTGCCGGGGGTTGAGAACAGTTCCAATTCATCAATCGCCGCACCGCCCGGCGCGATGAGCCGGAATCCCGTGGCACTCACCGGAGCGGCGATATTGAACCGGTGGCGAAGCGCCGGATTTGTCACCCCACTTCCGAGATCCATATTGACCGTCCCGATGGTGGTCCATGCGTTCGTGAGGTAATTCACCGCGGGATTGGGGTCCGCAGTAAACTGAATCGTGTACAGGCCCACGGCCCGATCGCCAAGTGCGCCGAGGTTGTCCCGCCCGAAAGCAAAGCTCGCGATGCTGAGCGGGCTACCAAAGCCGATGCCCACAAAGCTGTTCGGGCTATCCCCGATCCACGAACTCGCATTGCCGAAAGTCCCGTTGTTCACATTGGGAATGGTATGCGTCGGCGCGAATGCTCCGCCCGCGATGATATCCAGCGCAAACGCGGTCCCGGTGGTCCCGAGGTTTCCGACGCCGATCGTGCCGCCCTGCTCCGCAAGCGTCAGGCCCGGCGAAAGCGAGAATTGAGCGTGGACGTTGGAAACGAGTGGTGCGAGCAGCGCTGCGCAGGAGGTGAGGAGAATACGTGGTGAAATCATGTTCTTGTGAGTTCTTTTTTGAGGTTGAGAGCGCAGCCGGAATAGCTGTTGATCTCACGGAAGTTAAACCAATTTTATCGAGTGACAATCCCCCATTCGGCGGAGATAATAAATCTCCATATCCCCCGTTCGGGGGATTTTTCAGAAGTCGTAACCGTCGCGGATTGCGGCATTCTCCCCGGCTGTGAGCTTTTTCCGCACATTCGTCACCGCCGCCGGGCTGCTGATCGCCGGCGCCTTCGCGCAGGAGGGCGCAGCGCGGCGCGAGCCGGTACATCCGCGGCGAAATGTGGAGGAGTTTGCGCCGGTCGAGGCGAAGTTTTTGCGCTTCAGCGTGCTGAAGACGACCCGCGGCGAACCGTGTCTGGATGAACTCGAGGTGTATGGCCCCGACGCCCCGGCGCGGAATCTCGCGCTCGCGGAAAATGGCACGCTCGCCCGCGCGTCGGGCACGCTCCTCGAATATCGCATCCACGCGCTGCGCCACCTCAACGACGGCATCTACGGGAACGGTCACAGTTGGATTTCCGACACGCCGGGCGCCGGCTGGGTGGAACTCGAATTCCCCGCCTCGATCCGCATCAACCGCGTCGTCTGGAGCCGTGTTCGGGAGGGGAAATTCACCGACCGGCTCGCGACGGAATACCGCATCGAAACCGCCACCGAACCCGGCGCGTGGCAGCTCGCAACCTCCTCGGCGGATCGCACCCCGCTGGTCGCATTGCCGGATGAAAACCCGGCCTATCTCGGTTCCATCGCTCGCATTTCCCCATCCGCCACGGACCCGCCCGGCAGCGCGCGGCCCGCCGCCCGCGAGTATCTGCTGGAGACCTGGCAGACCTCGCGCGGTCTGCCGGCCAACACGGTGACTTCGCTCCTCCAGACGCGCGACGGCTGGCTCTGGATCGGCACCACGAATGGGCTCGCGCGCTTCGACGGTGTGCGCTTCACCGCGTTTGGCGAAAGCGACGGGCTGCCGAGCCTCAGCGTCTCGTGCCTGCTGGAAGATCGCGCCGGCACGCTCTGGGTCGGCACCGAGGGCGGCGGGCTCGCTCGTTGGGATGGCGGTCGTTTTCACGCGATCCCGACCGGCGACGGGCGCTCCGCGAACACCGTGCTTTCGCTCGCCGAAAATTCCGACGGCGCGCTCCTGATCGGTACGCTGGCCGGTTTGCTGGACTATCGCGCGGGGCAACTCAGCCGGCGCTCCGACGCGCTCATTTCCCGCATCGCGGCGGACAAGGAAAGCGTGTGGATCATCCAGGGAAATCAAGTCGGTCGATGGGATGGGCAGGCGATTCTTCCCGCGCCTTCGGAGCGCGATCCGGCGCTCTTTTCCTCCGTCAGCGCGCTGGCCGTCGGGCCGGATGGCGCGATGTGGTTTGGCGGCGCGAATGGCTACGTCGGCAAGCTCGCCGACGATGCGGTGACGACTTTTGGCGTAGGGCACGTGGTGCTGACTTCCAGCACGTGGGAGCTGCTGCCGACGCGCGCGGGCGACGTGTGGATCGGCACTTCCGCGAGCGGAGTCGGGCGGCTGCGCGGCGAGGCGCTGCTGCATATCACGACCGACGACGGCCTGCCCGCAAACAGCGTGCGCGCCATGTGCGAAGACCGCGAAGGCAATGTGTGGATCGGCACGGCGGGCGGCGGCCTCACACGGCTCCGCGCGCGCCGCGTCGAGACGCTGAGCACGCGCGACGGGCTTTCGCACAATGGCATCATGGCGCTCGCCGAGGACGACGCGGGGACCGTTTGGATCGGGACGAATGGCGGTGGATTGAACCGCTGGCGGGCGGGAAAAGTGGAGCCGCACGCGCCGAGTTACGTGCTGGAAAATCAGATCATCTCCGCGCTCGCCGCAGCGCCTGATGGCTCGCTCTGGCTCGGCACTTTCGGCGGCGGGCTCTTTCATATCGTGGATGGAAAAGTGGCACGTCTCGGCGCCGAGGAAGGGCTTCCCGGCAGGAGCGTCGCCGCGCTGTGCGGTGACGCCGCGGGCGGTCTGTGGATCGGCACGCTCGATGGCGGACCGGCGTATCTTTCCGACGAAAAAATCACGCGACCGCCCGGCGTGGAAGCGCTCGCGAGTGATTCGATCACGACGCTCCTCGCGGATCGCGCGGGCCGCATTTGGTTTGGCAGCGCGGGTCAGGGTCTCGCACGTCTCGATGGCGGAAAGCTCACGCGCTGGACGCGGGCGGAGGGTCTCGCGAGCCAGTTCATCCGCACGCTGCACGAAGACTCCGCGGGCACGATCTGGATCGGCACGAGCGGCGGAATCACGCGCTGGAAAGACGGCGCGCTTTTCACCTTCACACCTGCGCACGGACTGCCGGATGCGGTGATTTCGCAAATCCTCGACGACCGCGCCGGCCATCTCTGGCTCGGCACAAACGGCGGCATCCTGCGCGTGCCGCTGTCGTCGCTCGATGCCGTCGCCAGCGCCTCGACCGCCACCCTCGACGTGCTCGCGCTGAATGCCGGCGACGGCCTGCCGAGCCTCGAATGCACGGGCGGCTATCATCCCGCCGGACTGCGGCTCACCGACGGTCGGCTGTGCTTCGGCACGGTCGCGGGCGTGGCGGTCCTTGATCCGAAAAACTTCGAGACACCGTCACCAACGCCGCCAGTGGTCATCGAAGAAATCGCATTGGGAGCAGCCGCGCCGGTCGCGCCGGGAAACGAAACGCGCATCGTGCCCGCCGATGCGGGACGCGTGGAGTTTCGCTTCACCGCGCTTTCCTTCGCCGCGCCGGAGCGGGTGCGCTTCCGCTATCGCATGGCCGGGCTCGAATCCACGTGGCTGGACGCGGGCGCGACGCGGGCCGCGAGCTACACGCATCTGCCCGCGGGCGATTTTCGTTTTGAAGTGATCGCCAGCGCGGACGGTGGCGCGTGGGGTGAAAGCGGTGCCGCCGTCGCACTCCGCGTGCTCGCGCCGTGGTGGCGAGAGCCGTGGGCTTACGCGGCCGGCGCGCTGCTCGCAATCGGCGGCGTCGCGGGCGTCGTGCGCTTTTTCACGCGCCGCAGGATGCAGCGGAAAATGCGCGCGCTGGAGCAGGAGTTCACCCTCGAGCGCGAGCGCAGCCGCATCGCACGCGACATCCACGACGACCTCGGCGCGAACCTCACACAGATCGGATTACTCAGTGCGACCGGACGGGAAAAACGAGACCAGCCGCGCGTCGTGGACGAGCAGTTCGCCGCCATCAGCAGCACGACCGACGAACTCATCCAGTCACTCGACACCATCGTCTGGGCCGTGAACCCGCGCCACGACACGCTCGAAAGCCTCGCCCGCTACATCACGCGATTCGCCGGTGATTTCTGCGCGCATTCGCAAACCCGGCTCCGCCTCGACGTGCCGCCGCAGCTTCCCGAAGTGACGCTCAGCTCCGAGGTCCGCCACAACCTTTTCCTCGCCGCCAAGGAATCGCTCAACAACGCCCTCCGCCACGCCGCCGCCACGGAAATCCGCATCCGCATCGCCGCACAACCCGATCACTTCTCGCTCACCATCGAGGACGACGGCCGCGGCTTCACCCCGCTCCCCGACGACGACGGCAACGGCCTCCGCAACATGCAGCGCCGCCTCACCGACTGCGGCGGCACGTGCGAAATCTCCAGCGCCGCCGGGCGCGGCACCACCGTCTATTTCAAAATCCCGCTGCCACTTTCCAAATGAGCAAACCCATCCGCGTCGCCCTCGTCGAAGACAACGCCAAGCTGCGCCACCAGCTCGAAAGCCTCATCGGCAACGCGCCCGGCTTTGCGTGCGTCGGCGCGATTGCAAATGCCGAAGCCGCGCTCACCGGCCTCCCGCCGATCGCGCCGGATGTCGTCCTCATGGACATCCAGCTCCCGCGCATGTCCGGCGTCGAATGCGTCGCCCGCCTCCGCGCACTTTTGCCCGACACCAAAGTCGTCATGCTCACCGCCTACGACGACAGCGACCACATTTTCCAGGCCCTCGAAAACGGCGCGAACGGCTACCTCCTCAAGCGCACCCCGCCCGACGAACTCCTCCGCTCGATCGCCGACGTGCATACCGGCGGCGCGCCGATGAACAGCCACATCGCCCGCCTCGTCGTCCAGTCCTTCCACCGCCGCGGCCCCTCGCCCCGGCAGACGGAGAATCTCACGCCCCGCGAGGAGGAAGTCCTCCGCCTCGTCTCACAGGGCTTCATCAACAAAGAGATCGCCGACCAACTCGGCATCAGCCTCGAAACAGTCCGCCAGCACCTGAAAAACTGCTATGCCAAACTCCACGTTCGCTCCCGCACCGAGGCGGCGCTGAAGTTCCTCAAGTAGGGCACCCTCCTTACCTACTTTCTCTCCGGTCGCGCCGCTGCAGCCGCTGCGCTGATCTCGGCGATGGACCGATCCTCGACAAGCTCCTGCCGCCACGCCGTGTAATCAAACGGCTCACGCAGGATCAGCGCGATAAACCGCTCCGCCTCCACGGACCCCAAGGAGCTTTCCAGCGCCGCCACCCCCTTCACCCGGATCTCAGTATCAGTCATCATGGAGGAAAGCGTAGTCAACAGGGCTCATGATCGCAACCTCCGTGAATAGCCCCCGGCGCTTGAGCAAGCCATCGTCGGTCGTAAAGAAAACGTCGCAGTTCATCGCGATCGCACACGCCAGATGCAGCGCGTCCACCTTCTTGATACCACGCTCATGCAGCCGGATTGCAGACGCGACGATTTCCGGCGACGCGTCCACATCCACTACTGCGAGACGCTGCCACGCATCAATCGTCCTCCGCCGTTCCTCATACGGATTCGCGGCATTCTCAAAGTCCATCATGTAAGACCACGCCAACCGATGAGTGCCGGAACGGAGACTCTCTTGCAGCGACAATTTGGCTTCCGATTCGAGCCGCACCCGCAGTTGCGCCTGATCGTCGAATGGCCGATTGAAGCAACAAATATCGAGGTAGATGAGCATGGGTTGTTATCGATTACTTGACGGCATCCCTCAGCAGCCTGACCCACGCGCTGAATGCCGGCGGCGCGTTGTCGAACGGAATGAGAAGAATCTCGCTCCGCGGACCATCTTTCGTCTGGGTGGTTAATCTGACGCGGAATTTCTTCTCCCGATAGCGGCCCGCTTGTTTCTCGGTGACGCGATACGCAGCGATACCCTCGATTTGGAGCAAACCGTCCGCAATCTTGGCGAAGATATCAGGCGCGAGTATTCCTCTGTGTCTTGATGCACCAGTTCCAGATGAGTGGACCAAATCGAATTCAAGTCGCTCCCCATTCTTTTCGATATCGATGAGCACTGAAGCCATGCCGCCCAAGAATTCATGGTATTCCAGACAAATGATGGGTCCATTCGACTGACCGCAGGCCGAAGTCGAAACAATTGCCCAAGCCAACGCAGAGAGAAAGGCACGCATGGAGCCGAAGGGAGCGGAGATGCGGGGCGGTGTCGAGCAGTTGGCGGGCTGGTTTCTACCGGGTGTGGCTAATTCACGAAGCGTGGGTGCGTGCGTTGTCGAGCGTTTCGCCGCGTCGGCTTCGATATCTCAATCTTCGCCTCTCGGCTCTTGATTCCCCCGTCTCCCCCGTTTGGGGAATGGCGCGTTTGCGCATCGCGGGGCAGAGTGGGCGCGTCGTGATGCACGCTCCTTTTCTACGCACTCGGTTCCTCGCCGGTATTTTTGCCACTGCGGCGATTGCATCCGCGTGTGCTGCTGCCTCTGACCCCGCACATCTCCCGCCGTCTGCCGCGGGGGAGGTGGATTTTGAAAAGCAGATCCGTCCGCTGCTGGAGGATCACTGCACGGATTGCCACGGCGACGACAAGCGGAAGAGCGCGATGCGGCTGGATACGGTGGTGGGGCTGCTGCGCGGCGGGGAGTCGGGCGAGCCGCTGATCGTGAAGGGGAAGAGCGCGGAGAGCTATCTCATCAAGCGCGTGACGGCGGAGAACAAGAAGGAGCGGATGCCGCCGAAGGGCGATGCGCTGACGGCGGAGCAGGTCGCGCTGCTGCGGGCGTGGATTGATGCGGGGGCGAAGATGCCCGGCGAGGCGGAGGCGGTGGCTTCGCTGAAGCTGAAGACGGACCACTGGTCGTTCCAGCCGGTGAAGCGTCCGGCGGGCGTGGGGATCGATGAATTCGTGCTCGCGAAGCTGCGCGGGAAGGGGCTGACGATGTCGCCGGCGGCGGACAAGGCGACGCTCATCCGCCGGCTCTATCTCGTGATGCACGGGATGCCGCCGACCCCGCAGGAGGTG
>CAMAUI010000025.1 GCA_945861385.1 Prosthecobacter debontii | reverse complement strand
CTCAACCCCGCTCCCCAGACATCCCGATGAGAATTTCGCCGCCTTGCTCCCGCGCCCTTCAGTGCGGCACCCCCGGTGGCCGAAGGCCCAGGGGCCGCTGTTCCCCTCAGATTCCCCCTCCTTCACCCATGATATTCCCGGAAGAACCTCTTGTTTGGGGAGGAAACGATAAGCGCACTATTGGTCACGATTGGCTGCCCGGCGATCGCGGTGTCCCCCGTCACATAGGTTCCCACCAGAGCACCGGTCTGGGTCTCGTATGCCCGGACATTGCTGCCGCTGAGGGCATAAACGACGCCGTTGGCCACCGCCGCACTCCCTTTGAAACTCCCGCCGGGACTCCAGGCGATCGCACGCGTCGTAAGATCAATGGCGCAAAAATTCGTATAACCCACCACAAAGGCACGCCCTTGGTCGATGGCCGGTGCTGAGTTCACGGAATAGGGACTGCCGGTGCTCGCGGTCAACGACCACAAAATCACTCCGGTGTTCGGATCATGCGCCCGGAAGACTCCGGCAACCCACGAGTAAACGATCCCGTTGTAATACGCCGGCGTCCACTGATCATATTGAGCCAGCGAGGAATTAAAAAACCGCTGGCTTCCATTGCTGGCGTTGAATCCGTAGAGGCCCCCGAAAGTGCCACCGTTGATCCAGACGCCTCCGTTGAACACCGTAGGCGCGAAATAGCGCTCCCATTGAGCTCCGAAGGGTGCAAACCAATTGGTGTTGCCCGTGGCGGCATCCAGGCACCACAACTGTGAATCGTTGCCAGGTGTAATGCTGTTGCCTTTTTGAACGTAAACTCTCCCGGAGTCAAAGGTCGGAGGATTGACGGAATTGGAGGAAACGAACTGGCGACGCCAAAGTTCGGTCCCAGAGGAAGCATCCAGAGTGCTCAAAAAGCTGTCGCCAAAACGCGAAAGTGGCGTGACGAAGATCCTGCCGCCAGCTACCGCCACCTGATTGAGTCCGTTGCTCGTCGGATAGGATACACTCCAGCCCGCCTGATACAGGTTGGCCCCCAAGGTAATCGGCTGGTATCCGGTATGAGCAGGCCCATTCCCAAAAGTGGGCCAGTCTCCAGTAACATTACTCCCGCTATCGAGCACGCTGAGCGCGTCAGTTCCATCCATCCAACCATCGACGTGAGCGGTCAAGCTCGCAACTTGGGTGCCATCGGTAAAGCCATCCTCCACGGCCTGCACATTGAAGACGACGCTTGTCTGGCCTGCTGGGATGACCACCGTAGTCGGTGCAAAAGCCTCTGTGAGATCACTTGAGGTGATTCTGACCGAGATGTTGCCTGTCGGTGGTCCGCTCAAGCTCAGTGTGACGGGAAAACTGGTCCCTTCGGTTGCGGTGGCCGGGGCGTCCAGGGTTAAGGTGACCGCCTCATTGTCCAGAACGCGAATGACGCTTGAACCCGTGCGCAGGACGAAACTCTGCGCTTTGGCTGTGATGGTCACATTTTCCGGGCCGTTGCGCAGAGGGTCATCCACCACTGAAAGTTGAAACGTGGCACTGGTTTGGTTCGCCGGAATCGTCACACTCGCGGGCACGCCAATGCGGGTCGGGTTGCTCGAAGTCAGGCTGAGCACCGTGTCCGTCGGCTGTGTTCGCGACAGTGTGACGGTGCCGGTTATCGCCGCATCGCCTTCGCTGACCGACCCGGCCAGGGCGGTCGTGATCGTAGTCATGCCACCTGGGTAGAAAGTCCGGAGGACTCCGTCCGGACCAGCCAGGAAGATAACGCCACTCGCCAGACTGGCCGTGCCTCCGCTGGCCAGGGTTTGTTTGAGGGCAAAAGTTTGGAGGTTGAAAATGTAGGTCGAAGTGGGCGACGTGACGATGAGTGAGTCGTTGGTCACGATGGGCTGGCCTGAGATGCTGCTGCTCCCAGTGGAGTAAGTACCCACCAAGGTGCCGGTCGCTGCGTTGTAGGCCAGCACATTGCCACCGCTCAAGACATACGCGACGCCGCCTGCGACGGCCGCGATGCCCTTGAACGACCCAGTGGCAGTCCACAAAAGCGACTGGGCCGTGAGATTGACGGCGTAGAAATTCGTGTTCCCGACAACAAACGCGGTATTTTGGGCAATTGTTGCGATCCTGCCCGAGGCATCGGGCAAATTCAACGTCCAGAGGATGACTCCTGTGGTTGGATCGTGGGCGCGAAACGTCCCGACAGCAGTGTAGAGCGTTCCGTTATAATAAGTCGGGGTCCATCCGTCCGTCTGGGGAAGTGACGAGTTGAAAAACCTTTGACTGCCATCATTGGTATTAAAGCCGTACAAGCCACCATAATAGCCCCCATTAACCCAGGCTCCCCCATTGAGCACGGTGGGCGCCGCATAGCGCTCCCATTGCGCACCGAAAGCGGCGGACCAAACGGTGTTTCCGTTGGCAGCATCAAGGCACCAAAGCTGCGAATCACTCCCATGGTTGCCCCGTTGCACATAGACCCTGCCCAAATCGAAGGTGGGTGGATTGATCGAGTTGGCGCTTGCGAACTGGCGACGCCAGATTTCCGTCCCGGTGGAGGCATCCAGAGCGCTGAGAAAAGTGTCGCCAAAATAAACGTAGGGTGTCACATAGACCATGCCGTTGCCCACGGCCACCTGATTCAACCCGCCTGCGCTCGTTGGGTAAGTTGCGCTCCAACCCGCTTGATAGGGGGTGTTGCCCAAAGCCACGGCTTGAAAGCCGGTGTGTCCCACGTTGTTTCCGAAAGTCGGCCAGTTCTCAGTTCGCGGAAGATCGAGGATGTTGAGCGACGCACTGGCGTCGGTCCAACCGTCCACATGGGCCGTGATCGTCGCATTTTGCAAACCGATGTCCTGCTCGGATTCCAGCGTGGAAAAACTGAAAGTGCCCGAGGTTTGTCCTGCCAGGATCGTTACGGTCGGCGGAACCTCGACCAACCCGGAATTGGTGGAAAGCGTGACGGCCACGTCATTCACCGCAGGCGCGCTGAATGTAACCGTCCCCTGAGAGTTGGTTCCCTGGGTCGTGCTAGCGGGGAGGCTGACTGTGAGCCCAGCCTGCTCATCATCATTGACCCGGATGCTTCGGCTCGCCGAAACAATTCCCGCTGCCGTGGCGGAGATTACGGCGTCGCGCGCCCCTTCAAGCAGAGAGTTGTTGACGACGGTAACATCGAACGTGGCCGAGAGCTGCCCCGCGGGGATGGTGACCGTGGCCGGAACCGTAATCTTCGCGGTGTCACTCGAGCTCAGGCTTACGACCACATTCGCCGCCTGGGCTTCGGTAATCGAAACCGTGCCCGCCGCAGGGAGAACTCCCGCCCCTTCCACCGTGGAGGCTGGCATGGCAAGGCCAAACGCGGGCGGAACCAGCGTGGCATTGTTGACAATGTAAATTTGGTTGCCGCTCGTTCGGAAAGCGAGGCGGCTCCCACCACAGCGAATCAGGTTTCCCGCGTTACCCGAAACGCCATTTATCGCGACGGAAGCAACCGAGGCATACGTTGTGGCATCGAAAGCCCTCAAGGTGACCGTGGTGCCGCTTTGGGTGAGGAAGTAAACGCGGTTGCGCGCAGTTTCGGGACAGACCGACCCGCTGGCCGCGAACGTCCCGGCCACCGTCTTGGTCTGCGGATTCACGACCACCCCGTTTGAAGCATAGATCAGCCCCCCGTCCCCAAAGATGCGGACGTAGTAACCCGAAATCAGCCCCCCGGTTTGATCAATTTGGGTCAGCCCGCTGGAATTGACATTGAACCGGCCGAACGAGAATCCCGACGTGTAGTTGTCATATCCGTAGAGCGTGTTGGATGAGGAGGACGCGAATGCGATCGAGGATGCCACGTAAATTGAGTCGATGGACATTGGCCGCTGGACATTGTCGTCAAATATCGCCACCCCGTAATAGCTGCCACGAGTAATCGCGATGGCGCGGGGATTGCCCGGCAGCACCTTGATTTCCCCGGCATACATGGTGCCGTAAACCGTGGACGGAACGCTGATCTGCAAGCCGACCGTCTGGGTCGCGAGCGTGATGCGGCCGATCGTGGAGGCCCCGAGAAGGCCGGCGTAAAGAAACTGCCCGTCGTCGGAGACCGCGAGGCTGTTGGGGTTCGTGCCCACCGCGATGGAAGTGCCCAGAGCGCCCGTGGCGGGATTCACCGGGGTGACCGTGTTTGCCCGGCCCAAAGGACCGGAGCTCGGCACGCTCGCGTAAATCAACTGCGTGACTGCGTCATAAGCAATGTCGTTGCTCGGCAGCGAAACCACCGTCTGGCCGCGCACGGGCATCATGGCCAGCAAGCTGAGGAAAAGGGTGGAAAGAAAACGGTTGGTGAATTTCATGGAGTTGTTTCGCTGAGATTCGGTGGAAGCTGCTCTGAGGTGCGCTTGGCTAAAGTTCGATAATCGAGCCCGAGCCCGGGCGGACTTCTGGTTCGCCACTACGTCGGAACCCAATATTTTCGGCCATGATTACTCGTGATGAGTTGATAGCAATATAAATTTTCACATAGATTTTTCAATCGCGTCCGACCTTTCTCCCGCACACGCCCGCTCACCTTCTGCTTGAAATAGAAATCCAATGCGTACGGACGGCGGCGGACTCCGGTCAGGCACCCGTCGGGGCAACGCATTCACCCCAACATGCCCTTCCCGAAAAGGGCCTCGCCGCAATTTTTTCCACCCTTTTCCCATGGTCATCGTCACCAGACCCGAGGCCACCGAAGAACAGTTCGACCACATCATCGAGCGGATCGCCGAGTGGGGTTTCAGTATGCTCCAAGCCCGCCAGCGGCTGCGGCGGAGCCTGGCGACATCGCCCGCCAGCGCCGCCACCGGAGCGCCAGAGCGCCTCCCAGGCAGAGCAGCGCCAGCCCACGGGCTCCTGGGTGACGGGGGTGCCAGCCCCGGAGACAAAGAGCGCGAGTGCGGTGAAGATGGCCTGCCGCATCGCGGGCATTTTCAACAAATACGGCGTCCGCAAATACGGCGTCATCCGCATTGATTCGGCGGAGTTTGGCGTGGCCAATTGGCGCGAGAACCCGAAGGCGAACACCGCGATAATCGCGGAGACCTTCCGCGAGGCGGGCAAAATCGCCGAGCAACACGGCGAGCGTCTCGCCGCCGAAGGCGAGATCTGCTGGGCCGGCATGCACTCGTGGAAGGACATGCTCGATTTGCTCGATGCCGTCGGGATGCCGAAGACGGTCGGCTTCCAAGCTGGCCTCGCACACACCTACCTCTACCTCCTCGGCTCCAACGCCCCGAAGCATCGGCGTGACCGGCTGGTGCGAAGAGGATCCCTGGGAAATGCGACGAAGGTGCCGCAGCCACGGACGCACCGGCGCGGGGCGCGGCTGCCAACGGTCGTGCTGCTGGAGAGCAGGGAATCACGCGGTGGAGATAAGACCCGCCCACGTGGGGGCAAGTGGAATTTTTCGGAATCGCGGCGGGTGCCGTCCGGAACACAGGCTTCCAGCCTGTGCGGCCGGCAGGCATCATGCCTGCGGCGACCGCACCATTCGGTGCATGGATCAGCGGGCTGGAAGCCATCTGTCCGCACAGGCTGGAAGCCTGTGTTCCACTTGGCAGCACTCCCGGAACTGCATCGTTCCGGCTTATTCGAGGCGCTTCATGGTGGGGATGCGGTATCTGGCTTGGACGAGGCGTTCGATTTCGGCGGTGCGGGCGGCGTCGAGGTAGATTCGGTTGGGGTCTTCGGCGAAGTCTATTTCGTGGAATCCGTTGACGGGTTTTTCGATGGCTTTGGCGACGTCGTCGAGGCTCTGGAGTTCGACGCCGTTGATTTTTTTGACGACGATGTTGCTGATCTCTTCGTAGCCGACGGTCTCGGGAGTGGGGAGGATGCGGGTGAGGAAGACGATTTTCTTCGGGCCTTTTTCGAAAAGTTCGTCCTGGTAACGGTCGTAGTAGGCGAGGCGGTCGGGTGTGCGGCGGCCCTGGTCGCCGGCGGTGTATTCGCGGAGCCATTGGCGGGAGAGTTCCTGGAGGATGAGGCCACCGAGGATGACGAAGCGCGGTGCGCGATCCACGATGTAAGGGTCGCTCACGTATGCGCCGGGGGCCTTGTGGTCGAGGGTGGCCTCGAGGGTTTGCTTGGCGCCGTCGCGCAGGATGTGGAGCTTCACCGTTTCGCCTGCGAATTTGTGGGAGCCGGTGTGGTGGCCGATGCTGATTTTGCCGTGGACGGGGTCGGTGTAGTTGCCGTCCTGATCCACTGCGAAGTCGTCCACGCCGATGAGTACGTCGCCCCGTTTGAGGCCGGCTTTTGCAGAGGGGCCTCCGGCGCGGACCTCGGTGATGTAGATGCCGCCGGTGATGTCCTTGGGGATTTTGGCGTAGTTGCGCAGGGCAGGGTCGCGGGTGGGACTGAAGGCGTAGCCGGCGCGGGGGAAGCCGTCGTATTTTCCATCCGCGGCGTCCTTGAGGAAATGGCGGATGACCTCGGCGGGGATGAGTGTGGCGTCGTTGTTCTGGGCGTTGTAGCTCATGAGGACGCCGGCGAGTTTGCCGTCCTTGGCGACGGGGAGGGTGAAGCTGCTGTCGCGGGTCTGGATCTGCACGGTCATGCGATAGACGAGAAAGATGCCGTCCACGGGGTACGGGCTTGTCTGCGCGGTGGTGAGGGGGCCTTTGGTGATGAGGACGCGGCCGTTGTCCTCGAGCTGGAGGACGCTGAGTTCGTCGGTGGTCTTTGCGTCGGCGATGGCGAGCGGGGGGATGTCCTTGAGGAAGTCCGCGTCGTCGGTCTTGAGGATGGCGAGGTTGCATTCGTAATCCACAAATTCGATCTGCGCGGGCACTTTTCTGCCGCCCTCGGGGACTTCAAACTCGAGGTAGGTCGCATTTTGCACCAGTGCGGCGGCGACGAGCACGCGCGGGCCGGCGATGACTGCGCCGATGGCGCGGCGGGTGGATGGCTGGCGTTTCCCCCATGGCCGGGTGAAGTCCCACGACTGGTTGGTGACGTTGACGCGGACGACGGAGGGTTTGTCCTCCGCGGTGGCGATGGCAGCGGAGAAGGCGAGGAAGATCGCGAGGAGTGCCGGGAGGCGGGTGGGGAGTGGCGTGGCGCGATGGGGTTTGCGGACGCGGATGGATGGTGTGGTCATGGTAAGGATGTGGATGTGGATGATTGCTTGTGGCGGAGGCGCGGGATGGTGCGGGTCAGGATGCCGATAATTTCGGCCGGGAGCCAGTGGCGAAGGCGGTGGTAGCGGCCCCGGACTTCCCTGCACGATGCCCTTGCGTAGCCGAGGAACTGGATGAGTTGAAGCGTGGTCTCGCGACCATAACCTTCCTCGATATTCGCGCAGATGGAATCAGCGGCGGCGATTTGCTGGCCGATGAGCTTCCAGCACTCGGCCTGCGAGCGGAGCGGCAGCATGTCGTTGACGACTGCGTCGAACAACAAATCGCCTTTTCGATCGGCTCCGAAGTTTTCCAGTTCATTTTGCGCCATATATCACGAGATGCCACGCCACCTGCCACCCGTCCCTCGTCACTTGTCCGAGTCGTCGCCGAGGAACTGCTCGCGGAGGACGTTGTATCGCTTGCGGATCCGGTCACTCGCGGCCTCGACGTCCTTGCGTTCGAGGACCAGCGGGCGGCCGATGCCGTTGAATTCAAACACGAACTGGTCGCCGTTTGCCGCGATGGCGTCGGCCAGTTCCTTGAGGTTGCGGATTTTTTTTCCGTTCAGCTTTTCCACGATGCCTTCGCGGAATTCCTCCATGAAGGTGTTGATGGTGTCCGGCAGCAGCGCGGTGAGCACCACGATTTCGTCGCGCTCTTTATACAACTCGTCCTCGATGAAGTGCTGGTACATGTAGCCGAGGCGGGGGTTGGAGAATTTATAGGCGCCCATGAGGTTGCGGTTCAGGGGCTGGAAAAGCAGGCCTCCAAAAGTGACGTAGCGCGGCGGATCGTAGCTGTTTGCCTGGTGGATGTAGGGCCAGGCCCTCGTGAATGTGACATCCACCTTCGCCGCTTTGCCATCGCGGAGGATGTCGAATTTCACCGAGTCGCCCTTGAATTTGCGCTCGCCCACCTCGGCCATCATCACGCGCTCGCCGCCGAGCACGATCATGCCGTCGCTCTGGATGTCTATGCCGTCCACCCTCAAGAGCACGTCGCCGAGCTTGAGCTTTCCGTGGCAGACACTCGCCTCGCCGATGCTCGTGACCACCACGCCACGGTCGTCCTCCTTCAGCCCGAGCGCACGGCGGTGCGTGGCGTTTTGGAGCGGGAATGTGCCGACAGCGAGATCCATGTAGCGGTCGTAGTGGCCGTCCTCGATGTCCTTGAGGAAATGCCGCACCACCGGCGTCGGGATCATATAGCCGACGTTTTGCGCGACATCGCCGCTGAAGCCTTGGAACGCGACACCGACGACGGCTCCCTTTTGGAGAACCGGCCCGCCGGAATTGCCGGGGTTGATCGCGGCATCAATCTGAATGGTGAGATGCGAATCCATGGCCGAGTGCGCGTAGGGGCTGAAATCAATGCGCGACACCACGCCCTGCGTCACGCTGAGCCGGTCGCCGCCGATGGGGTAGCCATAGACCTGCACCATGCTTTCGATTTCCGGCACGCCGCCGATGGAGAGCACCCTGGTGTCCTTCCAGAATCCCTCGTCCGCGACCTTGAGGATCGCGAGGTCGCAGTCGTGCCCGATGAACTCCACCTCGGCCACGTACTTCTTCGGGTCGTTTTCCTTCTCGACGGTGAGCTGGCGCGCGTTGCTGACGACATGGGCATTCGTCATCAGGCGGCGCTTCCCGACGACCCAGCCGGTGCCGCTCCCGCCCTCCATTCCGCCGGGCAGCCACGGCACGCGGTAATTGAATTCCTGCGCGGTGTTGTTCACGCGGCAGAGCGATTTGCGGATTTCATTTGGCTGCGCGAAGAGCGTCGCGGCAGTGATGAGCAGGAAGGCAAGGAACTTCATGGGCTGCGGAAAGTGCGCGGTGGCGCGCGATTTGGGAAGCATGTCGTTGAAAAATCCGCGGGTGCGGACTACGGCAGCGTCGCGTGTGTGGCGTTCTCCTTGTCCACCGCGCTCTTCGCCACCTTCGCGACGTAGCGCAGCACGAGCGCCGCGGCGATGATCCCTGCCGCCAGCAGCGCATATTCCATCGGGTGACGCGGCCGGCCTTTGCCGAGCACGGAGGCGAGTTCGCCCTGGGACGTCGCGCCCATCCATACAAAGAGCGAATTAGCCGGGGTGATCGCAAGGCACGTCGCCACGAGGTATGGCAGGTAGCGGATCGGCGTGAGGCCGTAGCAGTAATTGGCCAGCCCGAACGGAATCGGGACGAATCGCAAAAGCGCCACGATTTTCCACCCGCCGCGATCAATCGCGGTTTCGATCAGGCGGAACTTGTCGTTGCCGCTGAGCTTGCGATGCACATAGGCGCGGGCAAAGCGGCTCGCGATGAGGTAATTCACGGAAGCCCCGAGCGCGCACCCGAGCATCAGCGCCAGCCAGCCGTGCCCGAAGCCGAAGAAAAATCCCGCGGCAAGCCCGAGCGGCGCGACGGGAATCATGAACAGTTGCGCGCCAACGAACACCGCCGCGAACGCCAGCATCGCCCAGCCGCCGAAATGATTGAGCGTGTGCTGGAGCGATTCGAGAAGATGGATGACCTGGTCGAGCATTGAGCGCGGTCTTAAGCGGGCGGTGTGCCCCGCGGCGAGTGATTATTGGCCGCCGTGAGTCCAGCGGGCACGCGGGCTCCGTACAAAGAAACACCCCGTCACGCAGCGCGCAACGGGGTGTCTCCACAGGAGGAGGAATTTACTTGAGCTTGCTCTTCAGTTCCTTGCCGGCGCCAAACTTCACGGCCTTGGAAGCCTTGATTTTGATCTTCTCCCCGGTCTTCGGGTTCACCCCGATGCGGGCCTTGCGGCTGACAACCTTGAAGGTGCCGAAGCCGATGAGCTGCACGTTACTGCCTTTTTTCAGCGCGCCTGCGATCGAGTCAATCACAGCGGCGACTGCTTTTTCGGCGCAGGCCTTGCTGGCCTCTTTGCCGAGTGCTTTTTGGACGTTTGAAACGAGTTCTGCCTTGTTCATAGATGGATGGTTTTTGTGTTTTGGATTTAGTTTGTTTCGTGTTGCTGGGGGTGCCAGCGACAGCGGGCGGTGTTTCTCAGCGCGTCGAAAATATGTCAACCGACATTTACAAAGTTTTTTTCCCGCGCGTTCAGCACTGATGCGGCTTGCGCGACTGCAGCGCCCGGCGTTTGTGTCTGGCAACCGCAATGAATTTCGACGAACGCATCGCCACGCACCTCGACCGGACCCCGCGAATCTCCCCCTCCGCCTTCATCGCACCCGGCGCCACCGTCATCGGCGACGTGGTGATCGGCGACGAGGCGGGCGTGTGGTTCCAGGCCGTCGTACGCGCCGACATCAACAGCATCGTGATCGGCCCGCGCTCCAACATCCAGGATGGCGCAGTCGTGCATCTCGCAGATGAATGCGGCGTGCGCGTCGGCGAGCTTGTAACCGTCGGCCACAAGGCGATCCTCCACGCATGCACCATCGCCGACGAAGTGCTCGTGGGCATGGGCGCCATCGTGCTCGACGGCGCGGAGATCGGCGCGCGCTCCATCATCGGCGCGGGCGCACTCGTCACGGGCGGGAGAAAATTTCCACCCGGCTCGCTGATACTCGGCTCGCCGGCAAAGGCGGTGAAACAGCTCAGCCTCGACGAGCAGGCCGGCATCAAGGTCTGGGCCGAGCGCTACGTGCAGTTGTCGCGCGCGTACCTTTCCCGCGCCTGACTTTTGGCTTCCGCGGCACCTGCGCGCCCGGCACCGTGCGCCGGATGAAATTCGCGATCTGCAACGAAATCTTCCGTGACTGGCCGGCCGACCGGATCTTTTCGTACGCAAAAAGCGCGGGCTACGACGCCGTGGAGATCGCGCCGTTCACCATCGCGAGAAACGTGAACGACATCAGCGCGGTGGAACGCGGGGCCATCCGCGATCTCGCGCACAAAGCCGGGATCGAAATCAGCGGCCTGCATTGGGTGCTCGCGCAGACCGAGGGAATGCACCTCACCCACCCGGATGCCACGGTTCGCGCGGCGACATCGCGCTACTTTGCGGATCTCGTGGACTGCTGCGCCGACCTCGGCGGGTCACGGATCATCGTCGGCTCGCCCAAGCAGCGAAATGTGATGGCGGGTGTTTCGCACGAGCAGGCATGGGCGTGGGCGACCGGCGTGTTCCGCGAATCCGTGAAGCGCGCGGAGGATTGCGGCGTTGTCATCTGCCTGGAACCCCTCGCGTCGAACGAGACGAATTTTGTGAACACCGCCGGGGAAGGCCGGCGTTTTGCGGCCCAGTTCAACAGCCCGGCGATGAGCATCATTCTCGATGTAAAGGCGATGTCGTCCGAGTCGAAGCCCATCCCTGAGATCATCCGGGAAAGCGCCGGGCAATTTGCGTATTTCCACGCGAACGACACCAATTTGAAAGGGCCGGGCTTCGGCGATGTGGACTTCCTGCCAATCGCCGCCGCCCTTCGCGAAGCCGGCTACGACGGCTTTGTGAGCGTGGAGGTCTTCGTGTTCGACGAGGGCCCGGAGATCATCGCGACAAGAAGCCGCGAATGCCTGCGCGCAGCCTTCGGCGCATAGCCGGGAATACCGCGCCCGCCGTCCTTGCCAGATGCCCGGACGCCCGTTAGCGTCCGCCCCCTTTTCCAATATGAGCAGAGAGCCGAGCAAACATCCGGGCAGTCTTCACCGCAAATGGTCGCGTCTTGTCACGGACGGACCGGAGCGCTCCGCCAGCCGCGCCATGCTGCATGCCGTGGGGTTTGCCCGCGAGGACTTCAAAAAGTCGCAGGTCGGGATCGCAAGCACCTGGAGCATGGTCACGCCATGCAACATGCACATTGATAAACTCGCGCGCGAAGCCGAGGCCGGCGTCGGCGCGGGCGGCGGAAAAGGGGTGATCTTCGGGACGATCACGATTTCCGACGGCATCTCGATGGGCAGCGAGGGGATGAAATACTCGCTCGTCTCGCGCGAAGTCATCGCCGACAGCATCGAAACCGTCATGGGCTGCGAGATGTTCGACGGCCTCGTGGCGATCGGCGGCTGCGACAAGAACATGCCGGGTTGCCTCATCGCGATGGCTCGCCTGAACCGGCCCGCCATTTTCGTCTATGGCGGCACCATCCTTCCCGGCTGCATCAACGGAATCCTCGCCGAGAAGCGCCTGAGCAAGGAGCGCGCTTCGCAGATCGCGGACAAACCCCTCGACATCGTCTCGTGCTTCGAGGCTGTCGGCAAACATTCGGCGGGGACGATTGACGACCGCGAACTTTCAATGATCGAGGAGCACGCGATCCCCGGCGCCGGTTCGTGCGGCGGGATGTACACGGCGAATACGATGGCCAGCGCGATCGAGGCCCTCGGCATGTCCCTGCCAAACAGCTCCGCTCAAAACGCTATCAGCAGGGAAAAGGCGATGGACGCCCGCGCCGCCGGAACCGCCGTGGTCGAACTCATCAAGCGGGGCATCCGTCCCAGCGACATCCTCACGCGCGAATCATTCGAGAATGCGATCAGCGTCGTCATCGCCCTCGGCGGCTCGACCAATGCCGTGCTCCACCTCCTCGCCATGGCCCACGCGGCGAATGTGAAACTGGAACTCGACGACTTCACGAAGATCGGCCGCAAGGTTCCCGTCCTCGCTGATTTGAAACCCAGCGGACGCTTTCTCATGAGCGAACTCATCGCCATCGGCGGCCAGACCCCGCTCATGAAAATGATGCTCGAGGAGGGCCTCCTGCACGGCGGTTGCCTCACAGTCACCGGCAGGACGCTGGCAGAAAACCTCAAGCGCTCGAGGGCCTATCCGAAAGGCCAGGAA
The DNA here is from genome assembly GCA_945861385.1 of Prosthecobacter debontii. Classification (GTDB taxonomy): domain Bacteria; phylum Verrucomicrobiota; class Verrucomicrobiia; order Chthoniobacterales; family Chthoniobacteraceae; genus SXWH01. The sequence goes on along the minus strand of CAMAUI010000025.1, from coordinate 32,430 downwards.
ATCGTCCGCCCATTCAATAACCCCATCAAAAAGGACAGCCATCTCGTCGTCCTCTACGGCAACCTCGCGCCGGAAGGGGCAGTCGCCAAGATTTCCGGCAAGGAAGGCCTCAGCTTTTCCGGGAAGGCGATCGTTTTTGAAAACGAACAGGACGCACTGAAAGCGATCCTCGACGGCACGGTGAAAAAGGGCCACGTCATCGTCATCCGCCACGAAGGCCCCGTCGGCGGCCCCGGCATGCGCGAAATGCTTTCGCCCACCAGCGCCGTCATGGGCAAGGGCCTCGGCAAGGACGTCGCACTCGTCACCGATGGCCGCTTCAGCGGCGGCTCCCACGGCTTCGTCGTCGGCCACATCACCCCCGAAGCCGCGCTCGGCGGCCCGCTCGCAGTCGTGAAAAACGGCGACACCATCACCATTGATGCCGACAAGCGCATGCTCACCCTCGGCATCACCAAGACCGATCTCGACGCGCGGCTGAAAAAGTGGAAGGCGCCGAAACCCCTCTTCACGCGCGGTGTCCTCGCGAAGTACGCGAAGACAGTCCAGACGGCCAGCAAAGGCGCCGTCACGGACGCATTTTAGCACCCGGCGCCCATGCGCGCGGACCTGCACCTCCACTCGAAGCACAGCGGTGCGGCGGCCGAATGGCTCTTCCGCCGGATCGGAATGCCGGGCAGCTACTCGGAACCCGCGGCGCTTTACGAGAAAGCGCGCTCCCGCGGCATGGGCTGCTTCACGCTCACCGACCGCGATACGATTGATGGCTGCCTTTCGGTTGCAGGGAAACCGGGCGTTTTTCTGAGCGAGGAAGTCACCGCCAGGTTCCCGGAAGATCGCGCCGCCGTGCGCCTGCTCGTGTGGGGGATCACCGAGCCGGAGCACCGCGAAATCCAGCGATGCCGCGACAACATCTACGACCTCCAGCGATACTTCGCCGGCCGCGACCTCGCCCACGCCGTCGCGCATCCGCTGCACCGCCTCGACGACACACTCCGCGTGCGGCACGTGGAGAAATTGCTCCTGCTTTTCCGCCACTTCGAGGTGCTCAACGGCACGCGCGACGCCCTCACGAGCGAAGTCGCGCTTCATCTCCTCACCACGCTCACACCGGGGAAAATCGCCGCCCTCAGCGAACGCCACGGCATCGCGCCGACGCACGATCGCGCCTGGGAAAAGGCGTTCGTCGGCGGCAGCAACGACCGCAGCGGCATCTTCGCCGGATGCGCGTGGACGGAGGCGGCAGGGACGGACTGCGCCTCATTGCTCGCCGAGATCCGCGCGGGTCGTTGCGCGCCAGGCGGTGCGCCTGGCGGCCCCCTCGCCCACGCGCATGGGCTCTACAGCAGCCTCTTCCAGTTTGCGTCGGAGAAATTTGCCGGCCTCGACCGCGGCGGGCTCGTCGGCAAGGCGTTCTCGCGGTTCATGGAGGGCGAAAATCCCACCGAGTTTTCGTTCACCGACAAGCTCGGCTTCCTCGCACAGGCCATTCTCAGCGGGCAGATCTTCGAACTCGCGAAGCCACGCCGCGCAAGCATCTGGAAGCAATTCGCAGGGACTTTTCGCGACGGCGAACTGAACGCCCTCATCGCCCGCGCGACCGACGGCGTCAATGAACCGGAGCGCCGCGCATTTATCACCGCATGCCTTTTCGCGGATCGCCTGCTCTACCGCTTTTTCACCTCGTTCGTGAAAAAGGTCAGCGCCGGGAACCCGATTGACGCCATCCAGGACATCTCGCTCATGGTTCCCGTCGCGCTCGCGCTCGCGCCCTACTTCGCAGCCTTCCGCCAGCTCGCCCCGGATCGCACATGGCTGCGCGAAATTTCCACCGCGCTCACCGGCGAGCCCGCCCCGCACCTCGCAAACGTCAAGCGCGCGTGGTTCACCGACACACTCGAGGACGTCAACGGCGTCGCCACCACCATCCGCAGGATGACCGCGGCAACTGTCGCAAACGGCAACGCGCTCACCGTGGTCACCTGCCGCGAGGACAGCACGATCACCGGCATTCCCATCGAGAATTTCAAGCCCATCGGCGAATTCGAGCTGCCCGAATACGAACTTCAGAAACTCAGCTTTCCGCCTGTCCTCAAGATCCTCGATTACATCCAGCGCGAAGGCTTCACCGAACTCATCATCTCCACGCCCGGCCCCGTCGGCCTCACCGCACTCCTCGCCGCGCGCCTCCTTGGCCTGACGACGGCGGGCATCTACCACACCGACTTCCCCCAGTACGTCCGCATCCTCACCGATGACCGTTCGTGGGAAACGCTGGCATGGACATTCATGCGGACATTCTACGCGCAGATGGACACCATCTGGGTGAACAGCGAGAGCTACCGCCAGAGCTGGATCAATCGCGGCCTCAGCGAGAAAAAGCTCCGCCTCTTCCCGCGCGGCCTCGACACCGCGCTCTTCCGGGCCAGCCGCCGCGACGCCGCATACTGGCAAAAACGCGGAGCACCCGCCGGCAGCATTGTGCTGCTCTACGTCGGCCGCATCTCAAAGGAAAAAAACCTCGCGCTTCTCGCGGATGCATGGGACCGCGTCGCGGCACCCGGCCTCGCCATTGCGTTTGTCGGCGACGGACCGTTCCTTTCCGAACTCAAGCAACGCGTGCCGCGCGCGATTTTCACCGGCTATCTCGGCGGCGAGGAGCTTGCGACGGCATTTGCCAGCGCCGACATTTTTCTTTTCCCCAGCACCACGGACACGTTTGGCAACGTCATCCTCGAAGCCCAGGCCAGCGGCCTCCCGTGCATCGTGTCTGATGAAGGCGGGCCGAAGGATCTCGTCGCCCACGACATCACCGGACTCGTCACACGGGCCAACGACCTCGGCCACTTCACCACCGCAATCACCACGCTGGCCTCCAACCCCGCGCTGCGCGCAAGCATGGCCATCGCCGCCGCGTCCGCCGTGGCTTCGCGCGACTGGCGCGATGCCGCCCGCCGCTGGTGGGAGGCGACCGCATAATTCCCCCAGCCCGGCACTCGACAGCGGCATGCCGGCTTTCGACACTCCACGCGTGCCGAAAATCCCGGAGGAAATCGTCGAACAAATCGCAGCGGCGAATGACATCGTCGAGGTGATCGGTTCGTACTTCCCGCTGAAGCGCATGGGCGGCACCTACAAGGCCCTCTGCCCATTTCACTCCGAGCGGAGTCCCTCGTTCACGGTCAATCCTCACCGCCAGATCTTCAAATGCTTCGGCTGCGGCGCGGGCGGCTCCGTCTTCCGCTTCGTGATGGATTACGAGCACATAGACTTCATCGCCGCAGTCCGCAAACTGGCACAAAAAGCGAACATCCAGATCCCGGAGGCGGAGATGTCCGAACAGGACCACCAGAACGCCGGCCTCCGCAAGCGGCTGCTCGCGCTCCACGCCGAGGCCGCCGAATTTTTCCACACATGCCTCATGCGGGCCCCCGCCGGCGAGGCCGCCCGGGACTACCTCAAACGCCGCGGTCTCGCCGCGGAAGTCGCAAAAGCCTGGAAGATCGGCTTCGCGCCCGACGCATGGGACGCGCTGCTCGCCCACGCACAGTCCAACGGCTTCAAGCCCGACGAACTCGCCGCCAGCGGGCTCTTCGCGCAGAAGGAGGAGAGCGACCGCCTCTACGACCGCTTCCGCGGCCGCGTGATGTTCCCGATCTGCAACGACACCGGCGAAGTGATCGCATTCAGCGGCCGCGTGCTGAATGCAGAGCAGAGCCCCGCAAAGTACGTGAACTCCCCGGAGACCATGCTTTTCAAAAAGGGCGATGTCCTTTTCGGCCTCCACAAATCCAAGCGCGCGCTCATCGCGAAAAAGCAGGCAATCGTGTGCGAAGGCCAGGTGGATCTCATCACTGCATTCGAGGCCGGCGTGCAAAATGTGATCGCCCCGCAAGGCACCGCTTTCACCGAGCGCCAGGCGCGCATCCTGAAGCGATACGTGGACGAGGTGGTCCTGTGCTTCGACTCCGACGCCGCCGGTGAAAAGGCCGCGGAACGCTCGCTGCCACAGCTTCTCAGCCAGAACCTGCTCGTGCGCTGCGCGGAGATGCCGGTGGGCGAGGATCCGGACTCGATGATCCGCAGCCGCGGCGGCGAGGCCTTCGCAGCGGTCATCGCCGAGTCGCGCGACTTCTTCGATTACCAGCTCGAGCGAAACGCAAAAAAGCCGGACTTCGCCACCCCGCGCGGCAAGATCGCCGTCGCGCGAAAAATGGCGGAGTTCATCGCACGCATCCCGGATGCCGTCGCTCGTGAAACCGTGCTGAACAACACCTCCACACGCCTCGAGGTCGCACCCGACCAGCTCCGCACACTGCTCAAACGCCCGCCATCGCGTCCGCGCAGCGAGGAGGATGAAATTCTCGACGCGCAGGCGGTCGAAGTCGTCGCGCTAGACCAGACCCAGCAATGGCTCACGCTGCTGCTGCTTCGCAGCCCGGTCGCCCGCGCATGGGTGCAGGGGCAGTCATGGAGCCGCGTTCTCGATGACGGCACGCCGGGATGCGCGCTGCTTGTTAAAATTCTTGAATCGGATTTCCGCGCCGATGATCCGGCATCCGTGAACACGTTTCTCTCGTCGCTGGATGCCGGCGATGAAGCCACGCTCTCGAGCTTGCTCGATCGCCGTCTCCCGGAAGACTGCAAGTCCTTCGCCGAGGACTGCTGGCACGATCTGGAGCGCCGCGACATTGCCCGCCGGCGGGACGCGCTCAAGGCCCAGAGCCACTCACCGGGATTGGGCATCGAGCAGCTTGCCGAAATCAACACCCGCCTCATCGAACTCCAGCGCCAGCTCGCCGCCATCCCGCCTCCAGGCAACCCGCGCGCGCTGGAGTAGCTGAGTTTGTAAAAACGCAGGCGCTCTCACGAGCGCGGCTACGAACCACCACGGCCCCGTCCCTGCCGCATCGCGTTCTCGACCAGAATCGCTGCGAGCCGCTGCGTCGCGGCGTCCAGCGCAGCCACGGCCTTCTTCAGCCGCGGAGCGCCGCCCTCGCCGAGCGCCGCTTCCACGTCCGCGACCCGCGCTGCGATCATTGCGCGCTCGTCGTCATCCAAGTCCGCGCCCGCTTGTTCCAATGCCGTACGCACGGCGGGCAGCATCTCCTCCGCCTTGAGTTTTGCCTCGGTAAAGGCGCGTTCGTTCATGTCCTCGAATGCGTGTTCCAGCGATTCCTCCAGCATCTTCTCCACCGCCTCGTCGCTCACATCCACCGCGCTCGCCATCTTCACGACCTTCTCGGCCCCGGTCTTCGTGTCGCGCGCAAGCACGTGCAGGATGCCGTTGGCATCAATCTCGAACTGCACGCCGACCCGCGCCTGCCCTTTTGGTGCGGGTTCAAACTCCAGCTCGAAACGCCCGATGTCCCAGTTGTCCTTCACCAGCTCGCGCTCGCCCTGCAGCACGCGGATCAACATCGAGCGCTGGCCCGTCACGGCGTTGGTGAAAAGTTCGCCGCGCTTGAGCGGAATCGTCGAGTTGCGCGGAATGATCACGTTCATCAGCCCGCCGAATGTCTCGATGCCCAGCGAGAGCGGCGTCACGTCGAGCAGCACCACGTTTTGCACCGCGCCACTGAGGATGCCCGCCTGGATGGTCGCGCCGATCGCCACCGCCTCATCGGGATTTTGTGAAGTGTTCGCCTCGCGCCCGAAGATCTCCGCCACCATTGCGCGCACGAGCGGCATGCGGGTCTGCCCGCCCACGAGGATCACCTCGTCCAGCTCCCGTGGCTGGAGCTGCGAATCCGCAAGCACGCGGCGGCAGTGCGCCCGCGTGCGCTCTACAATCGGCCGGGCAAGCGTCTCCAGCTCCACACGCGTGAGGACATGCGAGAAGCTTTTCCCCATCGTGAAAAACGGGAGTTCAATCCGCGCTTCGCCGTCCGTTGACAGCGCGTGCTTCGCCGCGATGGCCGCCTCGCGCAACCGCGCCATCGCGCCGGCATCCAGCCCCCCGCCAGCGATCTCCGCAAGGTGCCCGACGATTGCCGCGTCAATGTCATCCCCGCCGAGCCGTGTGTCGCCGTTTGTCGCGAGCACCTGGAATACGCCCTTGTTCAGCTCGAGGATCGAGATGTCGAACGTCCCGCCCCCGAGATCATACACCGCGATCCTTGCGCGGTCCTTCAGGCGGTCGAGCCCGTAGGCGAGCGCCGCCGCCGTGGGCTCGTTCACGATCCGCTCCACCACCAGCCCCGCCAGTTCGCCCGCCCGTTTTGTCGCGCTGCGCTGCGCATCGTTGAAATACGCGGGCACCGTGATCACCGCCCGCGTCATCGGCACACCCAGCGCACCCTCGGCGTCGGCGCGGAGTTTTTGCAGCACAAACGCCGACACCTCCTCCGGGCTGAACGTCCGACCGCGCGCCACGACACGCACGGGCTCCCCGCGCCCCCCGGCCAGCCGGTAATCCACAGCGCCAGCCTCCTCCCCCGCCCTGCGCCCGATGAACCGCTTCACCGAGTAGATCGTGTCCGCAGGCTCCACGGCCCGCATTCTCGATGCCGCGCGCCCGACGACCGGGCCGCCGCCCTTTGGAAAATGCACGACAGACGGCGTGAGGCGCACGCCATCGGCATCGGCGATCAGCACGGGAAAACCCGCCTCCATCGCACCGATGAGCGAGTTCGTCGTTCCGAGATCAATTCCGACAATCACAGACATGAACCGCGCACGTTGCCCGCTTCCCGCATTTTGAAAAGACACGATATCCGCCGACTTTGCACTTCCCGAAGGCGCTCCATCCGCGAGAAAAGAGAACCTGCTCATGCGCCTGCTCGACCGATACGTCCTACGCAATTTTCTGGAACCCTTCCTTCTCTGCTTCGCAGCGTTCCTCGGCATCCTGCTCATCTTCGACCTGAACGACAACCTCGGCGACTTCATCGAGGCAAAGGCGAAGTGGAAGCAGATCGGCGTGTACTACCTCCACCAGCTCCCCCACTTCACCCTTCTCTCACTCCCGCTCGGGCTGCTTCTCGCGCTGCTCTACAGCCTCAGCAAAATGTCCCGCTCGAATGAAATCATCTCGATGCTCTCCTCGGGCCGCAGCGTGATCCGTCTGCTGCTCCCGCTTTTTGTCTGCGGCATCATGGCGACCGGCGGGTGCCTCTGGCTAAATTACGAGCACGCCCCGCAGTCCGAGGCCTTGCGCACTACCGACATCGAGCGCATCAAGAAGGGCGAGAAAAAAGCGGAGTCGCGGAACGAACTCACAGCGCATCTCAGCAGGGACAGGATGACCAAACGCATCTGGTTCATCCGCCGCATGAGGAGCGCGGACAATCAGCTCGACGACGTTCATATCACTCAGCTTGACGCCGACGGCGAACCCGCGACGCGCTGGTATGCGCAGAACGCAACCTTTGTCCCGCGTGACAAAAAGTGGGTCCTGAATTTCGGCCGCGAAGTCCACCTGGACAAGGAAGGCGACGTCACCGGCCCCATCGAGGACTGGTCGGATCCGAAAAAATTCACAGGCGCCCTCGGGTCGCGGAGCTTCAACACGTGGCGCGAGACGCCCTACCGGCTCGCCAGCTCCTCCATGGAAGCCGAGCAGCTCAGCGTCCCCGACCTCCGGCGCTACATCCAGTTCAACTCCGATTTTTCCACCCACCAGCTCGCGCCATTCCGCACCTATCTTCAACACCGCTGGGCACTGCCGCTCACCTGCTTCACCGTCATCTTCATCGCCGCCCCGCTCGGGATCGTCTTCTCGCGGCGCGCGGTCCTGGCATCCGTGGCGAGCAGCCTGTTCATTTTCTTCGGCTACATTTTCATGATGTTCCTCTTCCTCGCCCTCGGAAAAGGCGGACACGTCCCGCCCATCGTGGCGGCGTGGACGCCAAACGCCGTCCTCTTCATCATCGGCGCCTATCTGCTCTTCCTTCGCTCGACGAACCGCGAGATGCCGCGGCTCTTTTCCCGCAACTGACCAATGACCACCGACTGGACGATCCAAACCCGCTCCCACCAATGCGCCGCGACAGGCCGGCCTTTCACCGAAGGCGAATCCTTTTACACGCTGCTATTCCACGAGAAGGAAGGCTTCCGCCGCGAGGATCTGTGCGAGGATGCCTTCAAGGCACGCAATGACAGCCGCGAGCCCTTCTCATACTGGCGCGCAAAATACGTCCCACCCCCGCCGCCGGAAACCGAGGCCGTGAACAAGCAGACCGCCGAGGATCTGCTGCGCAAATACATGGACGAAACAGACACCGGACACACCAGCGCCCGCTTCATCCTTGCCGTCATGCTCGAACGAAAGCGCATCCTCAAGGAGGTCGAGGTGAAACGCGACGCCGGCTCCATCACCCGCATCTACGAACACGCGAAAACCGGCGAGGTGTTCATCGTTCCCGATCCGCAACTGAAGCTCGCCCAAGTGGCGGAAGTGCAGGCACAGGTCTCCCATCTTCTCGGCGGCACATCGGCAACCGCGTTGCAGCCTGGCACCACGCCGGCGCCACAATTCACCGAGGGCGCACCTTCGCCGTCGTAAGCCTCCGCCCATGCCGCCCAGGGCACTGCTGCTCGTTCTCGATTCGGTCGGCTGCGGCGCGGCGCCCGACGCCCATCTCTACGGCGATTCCGGCGCGGATACGCTCGGCCATATTTACGAGCGAACGCAGGGATGCAGCCTCCCGACGCTCGAATCCCTCGGCCTCGATTCCATCCGCGGGCGAACCGCTGGACCGCCCCCAGTCGCCTCCTGGGGCAGAATGCGCGAGCGAGGCGCGGGAAAGGACACCACGACCGGGCACTGGGAAATCGCAGGCGTCGTGCTCCAGACACCCTTCCCCACGTTCGTGCAGTTCCCCGCCGAATTGATTGCCGCGATCGAACGGGACGCGGGCGTGGAATTCATCGGCAACTTTCCGTGCAGCGGCACCGCCGTCATCGAACAACTCGGCAGGGAGCACCTGCGCACCCGCAAGCCGATCCTCTACACCAGCGCCGACAGCGTCCTTCAAATCGCCGCGCATGAGGACATCTTCCCGCTGCCCCGCCTGTATTCAATCTGCGAGACCGCGCGGAAGCATTGCAACGCGTGGAAAATCGGGCGCGTCATCGCCCGCCCATTCACCGGCGCGCCAGGGGCGTTCCGCAGAACCAGCGGGCGGCACGACTACGCCATGCTCCCGCCCCGCACCGTGCTCAACGCACTCACGGATTCCGGACGCGCAGTCCATGCCATCGGAAAAATCAGCGACATTTTTGCCGGCAGCGGCATCACCACGAGCACCCCGACCACGAACAACGCCGCGGGCATGGCCGCAATCGAGCGCCTGTGGTCGGCTCACACAGGGCTGATGTTCGCGAACCTCGTGGATTTCGACATGCTGCACGGCCACCGGCGCGATGTGGCCGGCTACGCCAATGCCCTCTCCGAATTCGACCGCTGGCTCGCGTCCTTCCTGCCTGCGATCACCCCGCAAGATCTCGTGATCCTCACCGCCGACCACGGCAACGACCCCACCTGGACCGGCACCGACCACACGCGCGAAGAAGTCCCGCTGCTCGTCCTGCACGGCGGCAAAGCAAACGCCCTCGGCACGCGTGAGACGTTCGCGGATGTGGCGGCGACGCTGGCGGCATTTTTCGACCTGCCGCCGTGGCCGTGCGGCGCGTCATTTGTGGCCTCCTTTACAACCCCGCATGCGTAGGCCATTTTCACCGCCCGTCTGCTTCTTCCTATGAAGACACACACCCTCTCTCCACTTCGCACTTCGCTCCTGCTCGCCGCGCTCATCACAGCCGGGATCCCGATGAATCGGGATGTCACTTTCGCCGCCGCGCCGGTCGTCTCGAATGTCACCGCCTCGCAGCGGCCGGGGACGAAGCTCGTGGACATCTCCTACAACGTCTCCGATTCCGACGGCGATTTGCAGACCATCGGCGTCGAAATCTCCGGCGACGGCGGGCTGACTTACACCATCCCGGCCACGGCGCTCAGCGGCCACGTCGGCTCATGGATCAACTCCACCACCAGCCTCCGCGTCGCCGACCGCAACGACTTCACGCCAACGTCCAGGAACGACTACTATGGGTTCCGGTGTGCGAGGGGGCTTTGATTCCGCGCCGAGACCAACCACCGCAACCGCAAACCCGTGAGCAAACCAAGCGAGCAAGAAAGTGACACAGTGCCTCCGGCCTGTGCTGACGGTGGCCCGCACGCAGCGCGTCCCGATTCGGAGTTGGCTCATAATTTGAAAACGCCTCGTGCCGATGGAGCCAAGGCACAGCCGGGACGGGCTGTGTCACTTTCCTTCCGCCCGCTCGATAAGTCCGCCACCATCGAAAAAACCCGCCGCAATCTCCCGCACTGGCGGCAGGCGGGGTGCATGTATTTCGTCACCTTCCGGCTGGCGGATTCGCTGCCGCAATCGCTGCTCAAGCAATGGCGCGAGGAGCGCGACCGCTGGCTGGCGCTGAATCCCCGCCCGTGGACGCCCGAGACGGCGCGCGAGTACTGGCGCAAGTTTCAGGGGCGGAAAGAAAAGTGGCTCGATGCCGGCCACGGCTCGTGCGCGCTGCGCGACCCGGCCCTCCGCGAAGTCGTCGCAAATGCGCTGCGGTATTTCGACGGCGAGCGGTATGAGATGGATGCGTTCGTGGTGATGCCGAATCACGTCCACGCGCTCGTGGTGCCGCGAGAAGGTGACACAGCGCGCCCCGCCTGTGCAGAAAGTGACACAGTGCCTCTGGCCTGTGCCGACGGTGGCGCGCAGGAAAGATCTCCCGGAATCGCAGCAGACTCCGATTCGCACGCTTATCCTGCTAGCCGCACCAAGCCACAGCCGGGACGGGCTGTGTCACATTCTTTGCCGGCCATCCTGCACTCGTGGAAATCCTACTCGGCACATCAGCTCGTGAAGCATCACGGATTGAAGGCGCCCGTGTGGATGGATGAGAATTTTGACCACACGGTGCGCAGCGAGGCGCAGTGGGAGCATTTTCGGAATTACATCCGGGAGAACCCAGCGAAAGCCGGGCTGCGCGAAGGCGAGTGGACGCATTGGGAAAGTGACACAGTGCCTCCGGCCTGTGCTGCTGAGTGTGGCACAGCCCGTCCCGGCTGCGCGGACGGTGGCGCGCACGATCAGCCGCGCGAATCGCAGTCGGGCAGCGATTCGGTAGCGCCTCCTGCTGGCCGCGGTGAGGCACAGCCGGGACGCGCTGTGTCACACTCCGCGACTTCGCGCGAAGGAAGGGCAGCTTGAAGACGCGCGACAATCCCGGCCGCTTAAAGCTCCCGCGCAAACCGGGCGAGGAAATCCTCCGGCGTCATCGCGGGCACGGGCGAGCTGGCGAAGTCGGTGACATTGCGGGTGACGATCGCCTCCGCGCCGCACGATTCGGCGAAGGCGGCCTGCATGGCGTCCTCGAAGTCGTCGAAGTGAAAATCAATCGCCGTGCGGAGCGTTGCTTCCGGCGCGCCGACAATCGAACACCAGCCGAGAACGACTTCCATTTTGGCCTCGATGTCGCGCGGGCCGTAGCCGCGCGATTCGAGCAGGTAGGCGAGCGTGGCGACGGTGGGCCAGCTCAGCCACGCGCATCTGCCCGGCGGCAGGCACCACTCGATGGCCGCCTGCGACGCCTCCCATCCGTCACGGTGCAGGAACACGTCGGTGACGATGTTCGTATCAATGAAAACCTGCACGGCCTACTTGCAATGCTTGGCGAGTTGCCTGGCGACGTAGTCGGCACGGATTTCCGCGTCGGTCATCGGCTTTTTCCCCGCGCCGCTCCACTCGCGCACGAAGGCGTCGAAGGCCGCGCGCCGTTTCGCGAAGTCGCGATCCACGGCTGCTCCCGGATGGCGCGTGTTCACTGCGTCGGCGACAAGCCGGCGCCCCGTCATCCGGGCGCGGATGGTGACTTCGTCGCCTTCGAGGATTTCGGGCGTGTCGGGCAGTTCGACGGTGAGCGTGTGCATGTCGGGGAAAGTAGCTGCGCGGGCTTGGTGTGGCAACCTTGCGTTTGCACGGAACCGGTGAAACGACACGAGCGATCCTCGAACTACAGCAGCGGAAACAACCGATGAAACGTCGTTGCTGCAACGCCGTCCTTTTCCTTGCGCTACTCGTGTGCGCATCGGATGCGCTGGCGACGTTTGGCGAGTCGCCGGTGTTTGCCTTCGACACGCGGGCGAATGACGGACTGAGCAGCTTTGCGAGGTCGGGGACTTTCGTGCTCGATACGCGCGGCGGCGGGGCGGTGAGCAGGCTGACCATCGTCGGCGCGGCGAGCGTGGCGGCGGCGTTTTACCGCGTGCAGGTGGAGTGACGCAGCGCGCGGGGGCGCGGGCTCTGCCGCGCAACTGCGGCCTTTCATCCCTCATCCTTCATCCCTCATTCTTCCGCGATGCACATCCCATCGTTCATCGAACGCAAGCGTGACGGCCATGAACTTGCGCCGGTGGAAATCACGGAGTTCATCGCCGGCTATGCGCGCGGGGAGATTCCCGATTACCAGGCGGCAGCCTGGGCAATGGCGGTTTTTTTCAGTGGCATGACCGCGACCGAGACGGGCGCACTTACCCGCGCGATGCGCGACAGCGGGCGCGTGTGCCGATGGCCCGCCGGTTCGCCGCTGAAAGTGGACAAGCACAGCACCGGCGGCATCGGGGACAAGGTCTCGCTCATCCTTGCACCGCTCCTCGCCTGCACGGGAGTGTGGGTGCCGATGATTAGCGGGCGCGGGCTCGGCATCACCGGCGGTACGCTGGACAAGCTGGAGAGCATCCCGGGCTTTCGCACCGCGCTGGCGGAGGGGGAGGCGCTGGCGCAGCTCGCGCGCATCGGCGTGGTGATGATGGGGCAGACGACGGATCTTTGCCCGGCGGACAAGAAGCTCTACGCGCTGCGCGATGTGACAGCGACGGTGCCGAGCATCCCTCTCATCGTGGCCAGCATCATGTCGAAGAAACTCGCGGAATCGCTCGACCGGCTGGTGCTCGATGTGAAATTCGGCAGCGGCGCCTTCATGAAAACACGCGCCGATGCACAGGCGCTCGCCGATGCGATGTGCGCGGTCGGCGCGGAGTGCGGCGTGGAGACGATTGCGATGCTGAATCCGATGGACGAGCCGCTCGGCCACACGGCGGGCAATGCGCTGGAGGTGTGGGAGTCGGTGGAGACGCTGCAGGGCCGCGGGCCCGAAGACCTCGTCGCGCTGACGCTGGATCTCGCGGAGAAGGTCTCGCCCACCCCGCGCGCGCAGCTCGCCAAGTGGCTCGCGGACGGCACGGCGTGGCGCAAGTGGACGCAACTCGTGGAGGCACAGGGCGGTCGCGCCGCCGACACGGAGCGCATTCTGGAAATCCACCGTGCGCCGGTCATCCGGCAGATCCGCGCTGAACGCAGCGGCACGCTGACGCGGATGGATGCGGAACTGGTCGGTCGCGCATGTGTCGCGCTCGGGGCCGGCCGCGCGAAGACGAGCGACGCCGTGGATTTCGCCGCAGGCTGCGCAGACATCGCCAAGACGGGCAGGCACGTCGCCGCGGGCGAAACGCTCCTCACGATCCACGCCCGCGACGAGGTGACACTCGCCGCGGCCCTCGCTTTTCTCCACCGTGCCATCGAGATCGCCTGACACCAGCCACCATGCACCGCATTTTCACACTGCTCCTCACATTCGCGAGCCTCGCGTGCGCGGAGGAGAAAAAGAGCGCCGCCAGCCGGCTGATCCCCTGGCTGCTCGATGAGAGTGATTCGCTGAAGAACATCCCGTTCGCCGAGGTCGTGGCGGCCACGAGCGGCAAGCAGGTGATCCCGGTGAAGAAAACCGACGGGGAGGCGCAGCGCATCCTCGCCGCGATCTCCACCGCCCTCGATGCGGTGCTCGCCGAGTTGAACGCACCGGGAAGCCCTGCCCGGCGCGAGACGCGCGTGAACGAAATGAGCGCGCACTTTGAATCCGCGATGCAAAGACGGCTGAACGCCACCGCCGGATTCGCCTGCGATTTCCCAAAGACCGCCGCGGGAAACAAGCAGCGCAGCGGCTACCCAGACCTCCGGCTCGTGGACAAAAAAACCGGCCGCATCATCTACCTCGATCCGAAGCTCTACGCCCGCGGCTCGCGCGCGAGCAGCCTGCGGACGTTTTATTTCACCCCGCGGCGCGAGACGAACAAGGTGAACGACGACGCGCATCACCTGATCGTCGGATTTGAAAACGAGAAGGCAGCGGGCGGAATCGTTTTCACGAAATGGGAGTTGATTGATCTCTCGTCGTTCCGGGTCCAGTTGAAGGCGGAGTTCGAGGGCAGCAACCGCGACCTCTACCGCGATGAAGCGGTGGTCGGCCGCAGCAAGTGAAGCGCGGCGGCCCACGCCGGGTCAGTGCATTTCCACAGCGCAAGTCCCGAGGCCGCCCCGGTAATAGTTGAACTGCACATCCGGGTGATCGGCCAGCAGCGACATCGGCACGCAGCTCGTGGGCAGGCGCTTTGAAATGAGGAATGCCGTGAGCCGCTGCCCGAACGGGTTGTCGTGCATTCCCGCCTGCCAGATGGACACTTTCTCCGCCTTCCACGTCTCCACCGGCCCGACGGTGATCGCCTTCACCGGCACCATCGCAATGTTCCCACCGCCGCTCGTGCGTGCATTCTGCGCGATCGTGAGCGGATGCAGATCCACCACGCGCGTTGACAGCTTCCGGTAATCCTCCGGCGATGGCGGCGCGGATTTGTATTTGCCTCTGCGCGGCAGCGGGTCGTTGAACGCCCAGTGCTTCACATCCCCCTGCCCGCCCTGCATCACCGCGCAGCGAACGCCCGCATCGTAGGACTTCGAGTAGGCCGCAGTGTCGGCCTTCGGGAAATGCAGGTGGGCATCCGGCATGCGTTGCCTCGCCAGGATCCGGTTGAAGCACATCTCCCGATCCGCCTTCTCGAACGAAAGCGGGTGCGTGACCGGGACCTCGCGGCCGGTCTCCGCGTCGAACCACTCGTCCATCCCCCAGAAATGCGCGCTGCGCACATCCAGCCCAAGCTCCGTCACGAGCCTCGCCACCAGCGGGAGCTGTTCGGTCGGCCCGATCGGCCCGCAGATCCCCACTGGATTGTCATCGGTGCTCTGCCTCCATGCAGTCACGTATTCAAGCGCCTCGGCGAGGTAGAAATCCTCAAGCGTGTCGTAAAAGACAACCCGGAACCCCGGGCGCGAAAGTTTCCCGAGGTCACGCGGTGTAAGGCGCGCGACCTCGGCGACGATGTCAGACGGCAGGCAGGTGTAGTCCCACCATTCTGTGCTGATGCTGGAGGTGCGATGGTTCATCCGCGGAGTTTGAGAACCCTTTTGCCAAGCACCTCGGAAAGCGGGTCGTCATTCTCCGCGCCGAATCCGTAGTGCAGGTGCCGCGTCCAGCCCTCGGCATGCCGGAACTTTTTTCCCCGGCGCCCGAGCGCGAGCGAGAAACCGTCCATCACCTTGAGGTAGCTCTCCTGCCCCTGCGATTCGTCGAGCCACTCCTTTTGCGAGGCGTGACACGCCAGCGCCGCGCGCTTGGTCGCGTGCGTCTCCGTGGTATCCACGAGCAACTCCGGCGTCACCGGCTCGCGCAAGGGCGTGCATTGGCCGTGCGGCATCGCGTGATAGACGGTGCAGGGAGTGAGGTCGGCGGCGCGCTGCGGGAGCGAACGGTAGTTCGGGATCCCGCGGGCAAATGTCGCCGTCACGGCGAGCCGCGCGGCGATCATGTGATCCTCCATGTAATCGGCGAGCGGATGCGTCAGCACCACGCTCGGACGCGCAACCCGCACGATCGCGCAGAGCCTCCGGATATTTTCCTCCGTGTAGAAAATCGAGAGGTCATCGCAAAAGGGCGGATACCATTTCGCGCCGAGCATCCCCGCCGCGGCACGGGCCTCTTCCCGCCGCACACGCGCGGTCCGCGGCGCGCTCATGACCGTGCTGCCCATGTTGCCGGTCGAGATGTTGATGTAATGCGTCTGCCACCCGGCTCCCTTGAGCAGCAGGAGTGTCCCGGCCATGACAAATTCGATGTCATCCGGATGGGCTGCAATGGCGAGCGCGGAAGGCATGCAATTACCTGCCGGAAATCGGCGCGGGAGGCGGGCTTCCGGCTGCTGCCCCGTCCGCCGGTTTCTGATCGCGCAGTGTCGTTGCAAGCGACAGAACGCTCCGCGCGGGCACCGCCTCGTGGAGTGTGATGAGCGTGGCACCGCCGAAGCGATCCACCTTTGCGGCGGGATTTTTGCCATCAGCCTTCCCGGGCGGGACGGGTGCGCGCCGCGGCCCCTCACCGAGGGGTGAAATGGTCGAGACATGGCCGATCACATTTCCACACCGGTCGAGGACCGCCGCGCCACTGGATCCCGGCGCCCAATCCGTGCTCACATTCAAGCGCAGCATCTTCCATTCGTCCGGCGTTCCTGCGGCGCCGGGTGTTCCGCGCCAGTAAAAGCGGTTCACGATTCCGGCGCTGAAATACCCCTGCTGCCCGAGGGGCGCGCTGTAGCAATAGGCGGCGTCACCGGGAGCCACGTTGTCATTCAGGGCAAGCGCCTTCAGTTTCCCGTCCACGCGCAAAATCGCAGCATCCATGGTCGCGCTCTTCGCGAGGATCGCGGTGACAGCGAGCACCGCCCCGGTGTGATCCACGGCGATGAGATAGCCCTCGCGCATTTCCGGTTTCTGCTCCACGCAATGATGGCAGGTGGCGATCGCATCGGTGGCGATGGCATAGGAACCGGCGAGGTTCACGTGCCAGTGGTCACAACGCGGGCACAAATAGTACCACCCAAATCGCAGATACCCGGCGTGCGCCCGCACCGCGACATCGCGGCCTTCGAGCGGGACTTTTGACGGGGCGGGCAGAACCAGAGGCCCCGGGACCGGCGTTGTGATCTGCTGTTTCACCGCCGCGATGTTGAGCTTCAATTTCCCGGCCTCGCGCAGCGCCTTTGCTTTCTCCAAGACCGATGCCTGGGCGGCGGGACCGGCCTGCTCGATCGGCACGCCCGGCGCCTGGGCCGTCACCGGGGAGACCCCAAGCGTGACGGCGGCGAGAATGGTGATGAGCCCATGCGGTTTCATTTTTCACTGAGGATCAAAATAGACGCTCGCGGGCATCTTTCATCATTTCCGCAGTTCCACAAGGCGCGTGCGAGCCATGCAACGCCCCCATGATTCGAGCGCTGGCGGGAACTTCCATCCGGGCTGCCGTGGAAAAACCGGGATATTCCCCCGGGGTATTATTTTTCCAGCGGGTGCGCTTTGAGGAGTTCCTCGGGCTTCCAGAAAATGCTGCGGTCTTTGGTGGCGGCGCGGACTTTCGCGACGCTCGCGGGCAGGACGGGCGCGGCTTTGTTGCTCCAGGTGTTGCGCACGTAGGTCAGCACGCCGGCGAGTTCCTCGTCGCTGAGGATCGAGCCAAACGCCGTCATCGGCGGAACGCCTTTTGCGGGGTCGTAGGTCACGCCTTTGACCTCCATCGGGCCATACAGGCCGTGGAGCGTGAGCTTGATGAGGCGCTCTTCGTTGCCGGTGACCCACGGGCTGTCGTCGAGCGGCGGGTAGGACGGCGCGAGGCCGGCTCCGGTGGGCTGGTGGCAGGTGGCGCAGTGGCCGTCGCGGGCGAAGATATTCGCGCCGAGCGTATAGGACTTGGCGGCGGCCCCGGTGAGGTGCGCGGGGACAGTGACGACGAGTTTGGTTTCCTCCTGCAGGATCACGCTGGGCATTTTGCCTTTGGTCGGATCGGCGGGGCCCCAGTGGTGTTGGACGGTCGCGGCGGCGATTTTCGCGTGCGGTTCGGGGGAGTTGAGCACAGCTTCCAGAAGCGCGGTGTTGCGGACGTTGTGCTGCTGGTGGAGCCAGAGGGCTTCGAGCAAAGGATGCGCGTGTTCCGCCTTGGCCGGGTCGAACTGTTTGATCCACTTCTGCGTGGCGGCGATGACCTCGGTCGAGTCGCGTTCGCTCAGTTCCACGCGGGTGCGATGCCGCACGCCGTCCACGGGATGCCTGAGATTTTCCAGCAGCGCCGGGATGGGCTGTCCATCAATGGCCACTTTCTTTTGCAACGGCCGGCCTTTGTTCACGAGGCGGTAGATGCGGCCGTGCTTATGATCGCGCTTGGGGTCGCGGATGTTGTGCTGCATGTGGCCGATGATCACGTTCTGCCAGTCGGCGATGTAGAGCGCGCCGTCTTCGCCAAACACGGCGTCGGTCGGGCGGAAGTTTTTGTCGTCACTCTTGAGGAAATCCGGCGTCGGCGTGCCCCAGACTTCGCCGAGCTTCATGTTTTTGCCTTCCCCGGTGTAGCCGTCGCGGTGGAGTTTGTAGCGCTTGATGCCGAGGTAGCCGATGGTGTTGCAGATGAGAAAGTCCTGCTGCATGTCCTCAGGGAAGTTTTCACTCGAGATGATCTCGCTGGCCGGGACGGGGCGGACTTCCTTTCTTAGCAGTCCGTGCATTTTGAAGCCCTTGCCATCCGGGCGGACCTGAAACGCATTGCCGCCCGTGCCGTCGGTGGCGTAGTGGTAGCCCCAGCGGTCAAAGGCGATGCCGTGCGGGTTCGGGTCGTTGCGGGCGTGAAAGGTGATGGTGTAGCTCCGCGGGTCGAAGCGATACATCCCGGACGCCGTGGCGTGCAGCGCCGGACCCCACGGATGCTCGTGGGCGTTTTGCATGAAAATGCCGACTTGCCAGTAGATCGCGCCGTCCGGGCCGTAGATGAGGTTGTTCGCGGCGTGGTGCGTGTCCGCCGAGTCAATGCCCTGCAAAAGCACGATGCGCACGTCCGCCTTGTCGTCGCCGTCGGTGTCCTTGAGGAAAAAGATGTCCGGCTGGGAGGTCACGATGACGCCGCCATTCCAGAACTCGAATCCGAGCGGGTTGTGGACCTTGGCAAACTCCGTGGCCTTGTCCGCCACGCCATCGCCGTTCGAGTCGGTGAAAATGAGGAGGCTGTCGTTCATCGGCTTGAGCGGCTCCCATTTCGGGTAGGTGCCCCAGCAGGCGGCCCACAGCCGGCCTTTGGTGTCCACCTGCATCTGCACGGGATTGGCCATCGCGGGAAAGCGCGACTCGTCGGCAAAAAGGTTCACCGCGAAGCCATCGAGGATCTTCATTTTTGCGATGCCATCCTGTCCGCTCAGGTAGTCGGAGCTGCCCTCTTTTTGGGCGCTGGAGCTGGGGCTTTTGCCACCAATGTTCGAGATCACCTCGATAGGCGGCGGCACGTTGGAGTCGGAGACAGTGTGGGTCGTGCCGGTCGCCACGGCCCAGATTTTCGGATCACGGTTCGCGGTCATCACGTCGAGCATCGCCAGCTCGTGCTGGAGCACGACGGCGTTGGTCTGGCCGCCCACAAATTTCAACCCCGAGCGCCCGCCCCAGATGTCGTTGCCATCCGTCGCACGGAAGCGGTTGTGCCAGTGCCAGTCCTTGTCCAGCACAGCCTGGCGCAGCGGTTCGAGAGCGGCGGCCGGCGCGGTCACGGCCTGGCCGGTCAGCGCGCTGGCGATGATCTCGCCAAGCTGGCGGTTACCCTCGGGCAGGAGGTGGATGCCGTTGAGGGTCAGCGGCGTCTTCGCCTCCGTGTAGCGCGCCTGGGTGGGCGCGAAGAGATCCACAAAGGCGACCTGTTTCTCCTCCGCGACCTGTTTGATCGCAGCGGTGTAAAGTGCCAGGTTCACGTTGTTCGCCGCGCCGTTCGGGAGGTTCGGGCTTTTGAGGTTTTCGTGGGCGATGGGTGAAAAGAGCACGATGCGCGGCGCGGATTTGCCGTTGAATTGCTGTTCGCGGTATTTGTCCACCATCCCGCCGAGATCGGTCTTGAACTTCGCCAGTCCGCCCTCGCCGGCGAAGGATTCGTTGTAGCCGAAGAACGCAAAAATCACGTCGGCCTTGCAGTTCGTGAGTGATTTCTCCGGCTTGTCGAAACCCTGGTGCCGCGGGCGATGCGCGACCGAATCGCCGGCGATGGCGAGATTGCGGAAGCGCATCTTTTTGCCGGCCATCTTGCTCTGGATGACCGTCTCCACCCAGCCGTCGTGCTGCATCCGGTCGCCGAGGGCGTTGCCGATGATGGCGACGACATCGTTTTCCTGGAGCGGGAGCTGGCTGTGGCCCGGCGCGGCGCCGGATGCGATCGCGGCGAGCGAGAGGGCGAGCGTTTTGGAAAATAAGGAGAGGCTGGCGATGGATGATTTCATGAGTGGTTGATTACGCAGGGAGTGATAACCACCAAGCCTTCACGCTCTTATTGTATTTCTCCGCCGAGACATGAAACGGCACGCGCCCCCCTGCCGCTGTTGCGCTCGCGCGGGTCGTTGCGCTAGGAAGCGCGCATGTCGCACCTCGATGATCTGTTTGAATTCCTCCGGTTTCCCAGCGTGTCCACGCTTCCCGAGCGGAAGGGCGATGTGGCGAAATGCGCGGAGTGGCTCGCGGGCAGGCTCACGGGGATCGGGCTGAAGGCGGAGATCCATGCGACGGCGGGGCACCCGATCGTGGTCGCGCGCAATGTGCATGTGCCGGGGAGGCGGACAGTGATGATCTACGGCCACTACGATGTGCAGCCGGTGGATCCGGTGAATGAATGGACGTCGCCACCTTTCGAGCCGGTGGTGCGGGATGGGGTCGTCTTTGCGCGGGGCTCGACGGACAACAAGGGGCAGATCCTCGCGCACATCCTCGGCGTCGGACGCACGCTGCGGGAGAAGGGCGATGTGCCCGTGAATTTGATCTTCCTCATCGAGGGCGAGGAGGAGATCGGCAGCGAGCACCTCGAGGCGTTCCTCGTCGCGAAGCGCGATGCGCTCAAGTGTGACATCATCGCGATCAGCGACACGGGGATGATC
Source organism: Prosthecobacter debontii (assembly GCA_945861385.1). Classification (GTDB taxonomy): domain Bacteria; phylum Verrucomicrobiota; class Verrucomicrobiia; order Chthoniobacterales; family Chthoniobacteraceae; genus SXWH01. Next base: position 11,585 of record CAMAUI010000025.1, on the reverse strand, counting down.
GCGCGCGACACACCCACTTTCACCTACGGCCTGCGCGGTGTCGCGGCGATGGAGGTGCGCGCGCACGGGCCGGCGGCGGATCTGCACAGCGGCATCTACGGCGGCACGGTGGCGAATCCCGCGACGGCCATCGCCCGGCTGATCGCGACTTTGCACCACGCGGACGGCCGGGTGGCGGTCGGCGGTTTCTACGATGGCGTGAAGGCGCTGCAGGAATGGGAGCGGGAAGCGTGGGGGCGGCTGCCGTACGGGGACGCGGAGATCCGCGCGGTGACGGGGGTCACGGAGCTTTTCGGCGAAGCCGGCTACTCGGGCATCGAGCGGACATGGGCACGCCCGACCGTGGAGGTGAACGGGATCGGCGGCGGCTTCCAGGGCGTGGGGAGCAAGACGGTGATCCCGCGCGAGGCATTTGCGAAGCTGACGTTCCGCCTCGTGCCGGACCAGCGTCCGGCGGAGGTTTTGGCGAAGGTGCGGGCGCACCTCGCGGCGAACTGCCCGCCCGGCATCCGCCTGGAAATCACGGACGGCCACTCGGGCGAGCCGTATTCGACGGAACCGCATTCCGCATTTGGAAAGGCCGCGCAGCGCGCGCTGGAACGCGCCTTTCCCGGCGAACCGCTCGCGCTGATCCGCGAGGGCGGGAGCATTCCGATCGTGAACACTTTCAAGAAAGTGCTCGGCGTGGAGACGCTGCTGCTCGGCCTCGCGCTGCCGGACTGCCGGGCACATGCGCCGGATGAGAATTTCCCGGTGGAGAATTTCGAGGCGGGGATGCGCCTGAACGCCGCGCTGCTCGAGGAACTCGCGAAATAGCGGAAGCCAGGCGGCATGAGCACCATCGCATGAGCTTAGGACGCGGCAGATTGAATTGGTATGACATCATCATCGGCGGACTTGCTGCTGTGATAGTGTATCCCGACAAAGTCCTGGACTGGATTGGCGAGCGCACCGACCGAGAGTTCGGCTGGCCGTACGTTGTGCTTCTTGAGGCCGTTGCCATTGCGCTGATGTTCGTTGCGATGGCTTTGCTTATGCCCGCGTATCCGCGATTGGAGTGGTGGAATCCGCTGCTATTCGTCGGGATTCTGGCGACGATCCGAGCCATCACGTGGTTCGTTGACGAGTGGTTCGGATTTCGAGATTGATGACCTTGCCACCTGAACCATTCTGATGGCATCGCGGGTCATCCGGGAGAAATCGCCCGGAATCTCGTCTTCGGTCATACCTGAGGCAGAACGATGCAGTTGAGCGGGCGGGCAGCGCGCGACGTAGTTGCCAGCGCCCTCGCCGTCCCGATACATCGGGATATCCGCAGCGCGAGCTTCGCTGAAAGGCGAACCAATTGACGGCTCTTGCAGGACGTGCATTAGGCGCTTGAAACATTGCCGTGAGATCGCAGGATGCACGTAACACTCCTCGCTTATGCAAACCTCAGGCACCGTCATCCTCCTCCTCCGCGAAAAAAACCCCGACGTTTGCACCATACCGCCGACGGCCATGGTTTACGATGCCATCAAAATCATGGCCGAGCGAAACGTCGGCGCGCTGCCCGTCGTGGAAGGCGGACGATTGGTCGGCATGATCTCGGAGCGCGACTACACGCGGAAAGTCGTGCTCATCGGCAAATCGTCGAAGAACACCCCGGTGGCGGAAATCATGACCAGAAATCCCGTGGCCGTCGGCCCCGACCAGACGGTCGGGGAGTGCATGGAACTCATGACCGAGGAACGCGTCCGCCATCTGCCCGTGGTGGTTCAGGGCGAACTCGTCGGCATCCTCTCGATCGGGGATCTGGTGAAGTGGATCATCTCGGCGCAGGACGCCACCATTGACCAACTCACCAAATACGTCTTCGGCGAGCACGCGAGCTGATGCCGCGACGAGTGACGGACGCCGGGGGTTGAGTTCTCCGCCCTGATGCCTCCACCCGTGGGCTGGCATTTTTCACATCCAGATGGCAGACCCCGCCCATTCGAATCATTCCGCAGAGTCCACGGAATTTCATCCGTTTCCACCCATAGCTTATACTATTGTCACACTCAGACAGCAGGAAGGGCAAAGCGGATCGCTGCGCTCCCGGGTGGAGCACCCGACTCGGGTGCCGTTCGCGGCGACTCGCCGCGAGCGCCCCTGTGCGCGTGGCTCACGCAGGGCGCCCAGAGGCACCGGATGCCTTCAGCCTGCCATCCGCCCCGAGGTGTTTCCGGCGAGTCGCCGGAAACTGCACCCGAGTCGGGTGCTCCACCCGAAAGGGCCGCGCTTCGCGCGGCGTTCCTGCTGTGTGATCGTATCAATCGTATGAGTCCGGCGCGAGAGCACTACGCCCGGCGGCGGCCAGCCGGAGAGATACACGGAGCGCGACGGCGGGCATCACGGTGCCCGAGCATGAAGGCGAAGTGGCGGACGTTGCGCGGGAAGTCGGCGAGGGTGAAGTGGTGGGGCTCGATGTGCCTGCCGGCGAAAAGGGGGAGGTCGCGTTGCTCCTCCGGCTCGAGGTCGTAGAGGACGAAGCGCGCGAAGTCGGAGACGAGGACGAATCGGGGGATCTCGTCCCACCGCTGCTCGCGGGTGAGGTCTTCGATGTAGGTGAAGGCTTGCGTGGCGGCGATGCCGAGGTCTTCGCCGAAGCTCTTGTGCTCGACGAGGAGCTTGCCGCGCCAGAGGAGGTCAATGGCGGCGACGTTGCCTTCGAGATTGCGGACGTTGGCCTCGAACGAAGCAATGGATGCGCGGCGGAGGCCGAAGACTTGGAAGAAGTCGTTCCAGAACGTCTGCCGCTCGGCGCGCTCGGAGCGGTCGCCCGCGTGGTCGCGGGAGAAGCGGATCGCGCGGTCGCGGACTTCCTGCCAGGAAAGACGGGGCATCGCGGGGATGTGGCGATTCCCGCGCGGGCGGGCGAGCCAAAATTGCATGGGCGCGGGAAGCAGGAACCGGGAAGTAGAGCCAGACTGATGATTTGGACTGGTTATTTGCCAGGCAGCCTGGCCCCGGTCCGCTGGAATGCGCTCATGCGCCAGGCCCGGCTGAAAGCCCCCGATGCCCATGACTTCGCCTGCTACGACTGCATCTCGAAGAATCGGCCTGGCCCTACTCTCACTACCCAGTTCACCCCAAGCCTCCGCAACTCCCGCCTGCCAGGCGGGCTATAGGGTCTATTCGGCGGGGATTGGCACGGGGGGGGCGTCGCTCAGTTTCGGCACAGGGGGGCCACCGGCGGCGGGATCCCTTTCCCGCGAGGCGCCGACGACGACCATGTCGCCGTCGCGATTCTTGCGCACGGCGGCGCGGCCCTTGGGCGCGTGCCAGAGGCTCTGGCCGAGCCATTCGCCATTTACGCCGATCTTCGAGAGGGCATACAGGCTGGGGCCAGTCATGTGGAATGCGTACATCGTGTTGTCGTTGCTGAACTCCGCGGCCGGCACGGCTCCGGAGATCATGCGGCCCAGCGGATAAGTGCCGAGGATGGTCCCGGTGGCCTCGTCCTCGACGCGGCCATAGAGGACGATTTCCTTCGGCTGCTGGAAGGTGATCAGGCGCATCACGCGATTTTCTCCGCGGGAGCCTCCGAGCGACTCGGGCACGCCGACGGTCTGGGTGAAGACTTTGCGGCCCTCGCTGATGTCGAGGGTGAGCTGCTGGGAGACGAAGTCCTTTTTGCTCTCGCTGAAATAAATCGCTGCGCGGGCCTTGTAGGTTGCGAGTTCGTTCACGGGGAAGAGCTTGAGAAGGTTCACGGTGCGGGTGACGGAATCGCCGGTGCGGATGGTCACCGGCTGGTTGCGGTAGGAGGGGTCGCTCGGGGGGACGGGCACCCCGTCGCGGAAAATCTCGAACCCGAACCAGGGGTTGCCTGGCGTGTCGCGCAGGGTGACCTCGCGCCCGGTGAGATTGCGGATGGTGACGGCGGCCTCGATGGGCTCGCCGCGGAGGAAGATGCGGCGCTTGAGTTCGAGCTGCACGTCAAGCTGCGCGTGAGCGGTGAGCGGCAGGGACATCACTGCGGCGAGGATCAGGATGAGGCGGTGCATGGTCATTTGCGGCGGACGGTTCGGAAGCCGATGTAGAGTGTACGGGTGCCGGGGTTGATATTGTCGCCGACGTAGTAGCGTTCGCCGGCGATGCGAGCGCCCGGGGGTTTTTGGGCCGCGGGCCAGACGATGTGGCAGTCCTCGGCCGGGAGTGTCAGCACGCGCTCATACATCGGGATCGGGGGCCCTGCGAACGAGGCGCCTTTGACCAGCGGGATCTCCTTGCTCTGCTCGCGGCGGTACACCCACTCGGAGACGTTGCCCGCCATGCCGGCAACTTTGAAGGGGCTCAGGTCGCCCTTCATTTTGTCAACGGGGTTCCAGTAGCTGAAGCCGTCCGGCGTCTTGGTGTTGCCGGGTGCCATGGCGACGTAGCCCTCGTTCGAGTTGAAATTGCTGAGGATCAATCCGTCGCCCCACGGGTACTTGAAGGCGCCGGGGCCGCGCGCCGCCACTTCCCATTCCTCCTCGGTCGGGAGGTCGCGGTTCTTCCATTTCGCATACGCGTAGGCGTCCCACCACGTGATCATCACGATCGGGCAGTTCAAGTCCACCGATGCGCCGGGATCCTCAGGCGCGCCTTTTTTCGCGGGCTGGCGGAAGACGGTGCCGCGGCGCAGATTCGCGTTGAGGATCAATCGCTCCACCGCATCGGTGACGTGCTGATAGGTGCCGGCGATTCCGGGCGTCCTCGGGTGGTCGAATTCCTTGGATCTCCCGGGATTCGCCTTGAGGAACCGGATGAACTCCGCGTAGTCGCCGATGGTGACCTCGTACTTGTCTATGTCGAACGCACCGAGGTCAATTTTCGCGGGGCTCTCCGGCGGGCCGACGGTGTAGCTGCCCGCCGGGATGCTCACTTGCTGGGTGAGATCACGCTTGTTCGAGCTGAGCAGGAAATAAGCGACCCCAGCCACCACTACTGCGAGCACGGTGAGCGTGACGATGCTGATGTAAAATGCCCGCTTTTGCGCCTGCTTCGCCGCGCTCATCGCGCGCACCGCGGCGGCGTCGGCGGCCTTGATCTTTGCCGCCTCGAGGGGGACGATTTTCGGCTCGAGGGCCTTCACTGCCTGGATGACCGGCGGCCATGAGGCGATCGCGGTCGGCCCGGCCGACATTCTCCCGAGCAGGGCGCGCAGGCCGGGCGACATCGCATTGGGGGGCATGAGCTGGTGGATCATCGTGCAGAGCTCGAAAACCTCCCCTTTTTGCGTCACGGTTTCATCGGGCGTGCTGGCTGCGAGATTCGCGAGGCGCGGGATGCCGTCCTTGCCGAGCCTCACGCCCGTGGCATCGAGCGGCCCGTGGAAAAGATCATGGGTCCACAGGTAATTGAGCCCCTCGCTGACGACCTTCATCACGTGGAGGGCGGTCTTTTCGTTGATCTTCTGCCCGCGCTCGATCAGATCATGGAGCGTCGCGCCCTCCTGATATTCGTGCGTGTAAAACACGAGGCCGCTGCGCTCGTCCGCCTCGAACACCGACACGATATAAGGATGCTGCACGGCCGCCTTGGCGCGCGCGTCGGCGAGGAACTGGGCGTGCGCGTTTTCATCCCGCGCGTACTCTGGGTCGAGCACCTTCAGGCCGACGGGGCGGTTCACGCTGAGCTGGATGGCCAGATAGACCGATCCCCACACGCCCCGCCCGATGAGCTGTTGAACGCGGTAATCGCCGAGCTGCACGCCGATGAGCGGATCGTCCACCGCCGGTGGCGCCGCGACGGCTGCGACGGGCACGGCCTGCGGGATCGTGGGCTGCCGGGCTTGCGCGACGGCACGCGGCACAGCGGTGGCGACGGGCACGGGCGGCGCGGCAGCGGCAACGATGAGCTTGCGCAGCACATCGGCATCCAGCGGCTTGCTGAGCGCGTGGGCTCCAGCGATCTGCTCCGCGTAGTCACTCAGGTCGTAGGCGCTGACAAAAATCACCTTCATCGCGGGGCATTGCGCCTGCAATTCCGCGCGAAGGGTGAAGCCGTCGGTCGGCTCCATCACCACATCCGTGATGAGCAGGTCGCAGCCGCCCAGCGCGGCCGCGTGCTCCACCGCCTTTTGCGCGGTCGCAGCGCAGCGCACGTCGTGGCCGGGGATCGTTTTCACAATTGCCATGAGCGCCTGGAGCGCGCCCGTGTCGTCATCAACCAGAAGAATTCTCATTGTTTATTCGGAAGATGTTTCGGGCGTGGGGAACTTCTTCAGTAGCTCCGCCGGTTCGGCGCGGGTATCCAGCGTTTCCCCGGCGTAGATGAGCCGGACAATGTAGCCGAAGTACTCGCGCGGCTCGCCCCCGGTGCTCCGTGGCAGTTCGTAAGTGACATCGAGCCTCTCGGCCCCATCACCGCGCCAGTCCGCCGGCGGGTCACTCCACCGGGTGGTGACGTTGGCCGCGGTGCGCACGATGTCCTTGCCGTTGAGCTTCTCGAAAAAGTGGACGTACACGCGCACATCCTTCACGGAGATGCTCGCGCCGCCCTGTGCGCGGATGGGCACTTGCAGAACGAACTTCCGTCCCGCGCCCGCTTCCGCGCCATCCTCGATCCCGATCGAGCCGAGGGACAGCACCTTCCCCGCGGACACCACGCCGGTGCCCGGCACCGCAGTCTGCCGCACGGTGTTTGCAACGGCCGCATCGAGCTTCGCACGCGCCGCCGAGTAGAGCACGCCCGCCCCCTCGCCCATCGCGATGATCCGCCTCCACTGTTCCGCAGCCTTGTCGGGCAGGCTCATCTTTTCAAAGGTGTAGGCAATCTCCGCGATGCTCGCGGGGTTCCCGGCATCAATCGCGGAGGCTTCGCGGAATTTCACCAGCGCGCCCGCCGTGTCCCCGGAACCGCGGAGCAACTTCCCCTGCTCGATCAGCTCGGATGCGCGCGGGTCCACCTTCCGCGTGAATGCGAGCAGCGGCACCGGCGTGGGCTTTGGCTGGATGAAGGGCGCGGTCGTCCGCGGCAGCAGCGGCTCCGCCACCGGCGGCACCGGGCGCTCCTCGGGAAGCCGCAACGGCTGAGGGCGCGCACCGGAAGGCGTGATCTCCACCCCGTCCTCCGCCGAGCCGAGGGGATCGGATGCGGCGAGGGCTTCCTGTGGCTCCACGGGCGGCGGGATCTCCGCGCGCAGTTTCGTGATGTCAATGTGCGACGGCGGGCCAGGCGGGCGCTTGAAGAAGGCCCACGCCATCATGGAAAACTGGATCACCGCCACGATGCCAAGCAGCCCGGCCGCAACGGCGAACGTGCGGCCGAAGGACTGTTTCGGAATGAATGATTGGCCGGGCATCAATAAAAGTCGGCGAAGCTAGGAGCGAGACGCGGGGGTGTCAAACGCGCGGGCGGTTTAGTCGCTGCCCGCCCGGAGTGCAAATGAAAGGACTGTTCGATTGGCGCGCTCCCCCGGCAGTGACCCACTTGCCTTTTCGCACCACGCGGTTGATCCGGATGCCCTGTTTGCGAAACGCCTTCATCACGTCATCCGCCTGCTCCGCGAGGATGCCGCTCAAGATCAGCGTCCCGCCTTTTGCCACAGCGGCGGCGATCTGCGGGGCCGCTTCGATCAGGATCGGGCCGTAAACATTCGCCGTCACCATCTCCCATGTCCGCGCAGGGCGCCATTTGAGAACATCAGCGCGCTTGATCGTCACACGGTCCACGCCGTTCAGCTTCGCATTGGCCTTCGCCACGCGCACCGCCGTCGGGTCAAAGTCCGCGGCCTCCACCTTTCGCGCGCCGAGCAGCCGCGCGGCAAATGCGAGAATCCCGCTCCCGGTCCCGAGATCGAGCGCCTCCCATTCTCCATTCTGCCGGCCCGCGGCATCCGCCAGCATCCGGAGGCATGTCGCCGTCGTCGCGTGCTCGCCGGTGCCAAACGCGAGGCTCGCCGGGATCACGATGCACGGCACATTGCGGCAAGCCTCGCGTTTGCGCGCCGCCGGGGAGCCGACCACCACGAGCCTGCCCCGCACCACCAGCGGCGGCCTCGGTGCCGGCTCGAGGTCGCGCCGCGTGAGCGGCTTCGCCCGCAGCACCTCGCCGCCAAACTCCCGCGTCAGTTCATCCGCCTCCGCCCGCGTGAGCTGGTGCGCCTCGATGCGGATCGTCTTGAAAGTCCCGAACATGAAAATCACCAGCCGCTGCCCGAGCCACCCGAGACGCTCCTGCCACACATCCTCCCACTTCGCCGCACTCAGCTTGCGCCAGACGAATCGCACCGGCTTCATGCGCCGCTATTTCTTTTTGAAAATGATCACGTGCTGCTGCGGCAGATCCGTCTTCGTCGCGGCCCATTCCAGCTCCGCGTGCAGCGCCATCTCCTTCTTCACCTGCTCCTCGCTCATCTTGTGCAGCTCCTTGATCGGCACCTTCGGATCCTCCTTGCGGAACTCGATCAGCACGAGCCTCCCGCCCTTTTTCAAGGCGCCGATCATCGCCCGCGTCATCTCGTACGGGAAATCGAGTTCATGATACACATCCACCAGCAGGATGAGGTCGCAGCTTTCCGCCGGCAGCTTCGGATCCTTCACGTCGCCGAGGATCGGCTTCACGTTCTCGATCTTCATCAGCCTCATCTTCCGCAGCATCAGATCCAGCATCTCCTGCTGGATTTCCACGCCGAAGATCGTGCCCTTTTCCCCCACGATCCGCGACATCCGGCTCACGTAGTACCCGGTCCCGCAGCCGATGTCCGCGACTGCCTCACCCGGCTTCAAGTCCAGCGCCTTCACCGCGAGATCCGTCCGCTCCTCCTGCTCGCGCTCCGGTCGCTCCAGCCATCCCGCTGCCTGATGCCCCATCACATGCGCGATCTCGCGGCCCATGAAAAATTTCCCGATCCCGTCGCGACTGTGCTGCGCGCGCGTCTCATAAAGCGGAACCGGGAGCTTTGGCGCCTCCTCGGAAAAAGCGAAAGTGGCGAGTGAAAGGAAGACAGAAAGAATCAAGCGCATCCACCCCACATGCCCCGCCACCCCCGCAAAGCCAAGCACCGACTTGGCGCTTCCCCCGCGGCATATTCACCAAGCGGCGATGGGATCCGGCCTGCTTGCGTTTCCAGTGCGCAGAATGTGGCGGGCGGGGCGCGGAAAATGGAAAATATCCCTTGTCACCGCCGAGGGTGATGTGGCAGCGTCCGCCCCCTTTTCCAAAAATACACCCATGTCATACGCAATTTTCAAAACAGGCGGGAAACAATACCGCGCCGGCACCGGTGATGTTCTCACGGTCGAAAAGCTTGCCGGCAACGCAGGCGACAAGGTGACTTTTGACAATGTGCTCCTCGTCGGCGAGGGCGCGGAAATCCGCGTCGGGGCGGACACCAAGGGCGCGAACGTGGTGGGGGAAATCGTCGCCCAGACCAAGGGCGAGAAGCTGATCGCCTACAAGTATCGCCGCCGGAAAGGCTACCACCGCACGGTGGGCCACCGCCAGAAGCTCACGAAGGTCAAAGTGACCGGGATCAACGCCTGATCACTCAACACAACATCCGAATATGGCTCACAAAAAAGGACAGGGAAGCGTCAAGAACGGCCGCGACAGCGTCAGCAAGCGGCTCGGCGTGAAAAAATTTGGCAGCGAAGTCGTCGTCGCCGGGAACATCATCATCCGCCAGCGGGGGACGAAGTTTCATCCCGGCAGGAATGTCGGCCTCGGACGCGACTACACGATTTTTGCGCTCGTGGATGGCAAGGTCAGCTTCGACCGCGGCGGGCGACGCGTGAACGTGATTCCCGCAGCCTCGGCGAACTAAGCCGGCATCCCGCAATTCTCAGGACACCCCGCTCTTTTCCGGGCGGGGTGTTTTGCTTTTGCGGCCAATTCAGCGACTGAGCTTGTACCAAAAAACCCCGTCCGCGAGCTTCTCGAACAATCCGGCCTTCCCTGCCCTGCCCTGCGTCATGCCCGTGGGATACACGTGGATCCCCCACTCCGTCTCCGCCTCGCCTCCGAGAGCGAATGCGAAGCCATCGCGATAAATGCCGACACGAAGCGGCTTCAGTTTTTTGAAAGACTCCGGCCATCGGTCGGGCTTGAGCACCACAAACTCCGGCCCTGGCACCGCATGGGCCTGCTTGTAAATGCGGGCGGCGTCGTAGCGCAGGTCGTCCGTATTCACGGCGCCGAGACGCGCACGCGCTTCGTCCCGCGGATTTTTGGAGCAAGCTCCAGGAATCAGGGTGAGTACCAGCGCCAGGATCGAAAACAGCCGGGGCATCGCGCCGGCACCGTACTGGATGAAAGCGGCGCGGCAAGCACGCCCATCGTCCGTGGTCACCAGGGGGCGCATCTCAGTTTTTGAGCACCGCTGGGGGCGGAAATTCTTACTCTTGCTCGTGCTCGTGCTCTTGCTCAAACAGGCTCTGAGCAAGAGCAAGAGCAGGAGAAAGAGAGCGACCTGCCAAGAACTGAGATGCGCCCGTGGTCACCATGTGTCTGTCCGAAACGGCGACGCAGGCAGCCCCGCGCCATTCGCAAGATTCGGCTCGGCTTCCTGCGAGAATCCAAACCGCACAGCCACGGGCTTCGCAACGCCCTCCGCCGACACGGCTCGGGCGGATGTTCGTTACAGCGCATGGTTGCCGAATCAATTGCTTTGCTCGCTTGCTTTAACGAAGTGATGAGATTTTGGCTCCCACAAATTTCTACACTCTCAACGGCACAATAGATATCAAAGTCTGCTTCGCGGCGAAAACGGCCTGCTTCCCGTCCAACGCAAGCTCGCCCGTCCAATCTGTTGGGGGGCACAAGGCCGCTGAGGCGCGAGAGGTAGAATTGCGACGAGCCGGCTTCGCCATTACAGGCGGCTTGCACTTTCTCGAAACCAGCACGAGCGGTGTGGAAGTCGCCCGCGTTTTATGTGCGCGTGCAGAGCGAGCAGATCACCCGGAGCGTTGCGAGCGTCGTGATCGAGCGGCTTTCCAAACTTTTGGGGCAAAGACGGCCAGATCCGTGGCGTGCCCCGATACTCACTCGTGGGAGCAGCGTAATCAAACGACAAACCACAAATCACCAACCAATATGACTAAACTCGAAATCAAAGGCGACTGGAACATCATCAAGGGCAAACTGAAACAAAAGTGGGCGAAACTCACGGACGACGATCTCCAATACATCGAGGGCAAGCAGGAGGAACTGCTTGGCCGGATTCAAAAGAGCACCGGCGAAACCCGTGAAGCGGTCGAAAAAGCGATCAAGGATTCATCCGCCGGTTCCTGCTGCAACTAGGGCACTCAGCACCGAACATGAAAGACCACGTCTATAAACTCATCGAACTCACCGGCACCTCGACCACTTCCATCGAGGACGCGGTCAACAATGCAATCAAGCGCGCGCACAAGACCGTAAAGAACCTGTGCTGGTTTCAGGTGATCGAAACGCGCGGCAACATTGACAAGGGAAAGGTGCATCACTGGCAGGTGACCATCAAGGTCGGCTTCACTGTTGCAGACTGAGCACGGCCATGAATCGCTCACCATCATCGTGAATCACACCGATGGATGGGCTGAAGCACGTGGGCATGGACAGTCATCAGCATCGCCCGGTGAGCTTTATCTGCAACT